>NZ_CALDMP010000070.1 GCF_937915125.1 uncultured Ruminococcus sp.
CGCAAATCTGCACCACATCTGACGGATTCGGGGTTTTTAGAGATGCCCATAAGAATATTTGCGGTCACGGTATGTCGTTTCCGCACATGACGAAATCCCACTGTAGGGGCGGATATCATCTTCAAACCGGATGCTGTTTCAGATTCTGCAAATACTGGCTCAGGAATTCAAAAAAGCTGACGACCTCTTCCTGTTCCATGGCATGGCGGTGCAGCTGGATGATGATATCTCTCTGGCAGACAGGCTCTGCAATGGGCAGCAGCTGGATCTGTTCCATATCCGCCTGTCCCCAAGTGTAGTGTGGCCAGAATCCCACCCCAAGACCGCCGGCAATGAGATTTTTCACCGTGTCGGGGCTGTCGCTCTCATAGATGATGTTGGGGATAAATCCGGCGTGGAGGCAATAGCGGTCGCAGATGGTGCGGATGCTCCGGGAACCGGACAGGCTGATGAAATCCTGCTGGGCAAAATTTTTCAGCATAACGCTGGTGCAGTGGGCATACGGGGAATTCTGGGGCACTGCCAGAAAGATGCGTTCCGTAAAGATCTGATAGCGTTCCTTGGAATCTGACGGTTCCTGAAAAAATGCCCGGGTAAAAATAGTGATGTCGGCATCCTCGCACTGAGAATTCTGGATGAGCCGGAAATTCAGACCGCTGTGCTGCTTTTTGTAGGAGATCAGCGCATGGGTCACCAGGGTAGAAGCCGCCAGCACATTGAGCCGGATGGTTCTTTTCCGAATCTGCGCCAGTTCCTGAATGGACTCCGGGATATGGTGCAGGCTTTCCAGAATGGGCGTCAGAGCATCCCGGAGATAGACGCCATATTCCGTCAGAACAATGTTTCTGCCGTTGTGATAAAACAGGGGCACACCCAGTTCTTTCTCCAACCGCCGGATGCTCTGGGTCAGAGACGGCTGGGCAATGTGCAGCTGCTCCGCAGTACGGGTCACATGCTGGTTTTTGGCAACGGCATAAAAGTATTCCAGTTGCAATAATTCCATTTCAAACCTCCTAACCCTACATTGAAAAAAAGAGGCTGTTGGAGACAGTCAGAATCCAGCAGAAAAACGGTGCGATGTGGGCATCGCACCCTACAAATCACCACAAATTGTGCGACCTTTTGTAGGGGTCGATGTCCGCATCGACCCGTAACCCAGGATTTGACTGTTCTTCAAACAGCCCATAGTTTTATGGCAACACCGCACAAAGAGCGCCTGACGGCTTTGCACATCATCTGCTTGCAGATTTTCTGTCATATTTCACAAAAAATCTGACTGCGCATATGACGTACAATCTTTATGCGGTATTGCCTTATCAATAATAATACTCGTCTGATGCGATTTCCATCACCATGGCAAGTATGAGACACAAGATGATGAGCACGGAGAGCACAATGCCGATAATAGAGCAGATCATACCAGCATTCGCCATGCTGTTGTTGCTGCTGCCGGAGAATTCCGGCTTGCTCTTTGCATCTTTCCGGGCAAGGACAGAAAAAACCAGACCTGCAATGCCGAAGATAATGCCGGCGCCGTAAGTACAGGTGGAGAGAATGGAAATGATACCGAGGATCAGACCTGCCACGCTCTTGCCGTCTGTTTTCTGGTAATAATTCTGGGGGTACTGTGTATAGGGATTCTGCCCATAGCCAGGCTGCCCATAGGTTTGCTGTCCATAGGACTGCTGATAAGGATTCTGTCCATAGGAAGTCTGTCCGTACTGCTGCTGGCTGTAAGCTTGCTGGGGTACAGACTGGGGCTGATTGAGATAAGCCGTCTGTGCATAGGGATTCTGTGCAGAGGCTTCCGGCATGGCATAGGGATTGTATGCTTCATGAGATGCCGGCTGGGATGTGCCGAAAGATGCCGAACCAGATGCTGTCGGCTGTACGGGACTCTGGGCAGGGGACTCCGGTGTGGTTGCAGAAACCGGTTCTGCCGGGATACTGTCTGCGATATCCGGCATGGGTGTGTCGATGGCATCCGGTTCCGGTGATGATGTATTGGACAGCGGTGTGCCGCAGTTGGAGCAGAACTGGGTGCCCTCGGGCAACAGCTCGCCGCAGGTTTCACAGGTGATCATGAATCATTCCTCCGTTCGTAGATGTATGTGGCTCTCATACAGATATATCGTTTTTAAGATAGTTTTATTATACCATAAGACAACACTTTTGTCAAATTCTGTTGTTCTTCTGCTGTGCCTGTTTTTTCAGTACACGCACATCTGTACCCACAAATTGCAGGCAGGTGTACGTGGTGAAGATCCGGGATGTAATGCGCTCGTCATAGTGGTAGGAGATACCGTCATAGTCCATGTTGGTGCTGATAATGGTAGGCTTGTTCCGGTTCATCCGGGTGTTGATGATGTTATACACTGCCGACTGGTAGAACTGCGACCGGAACTCTGTGCCCAGATCATCCAGGATCAGCAGATCGCAGGAGAGCAAAAGCTCCAGGGTATCTGTGCCCCGTTCTTCTCTGCCGAAATGTTCCTTTTCCACCTGGCGCAGGAAGTTGATGACGGAATCATAGAGGACGCTGAAGCCTTTTTTCAGCACTTCGTTGGCGATGGCAAGGGAAAGGTGGGTCTTTCCCAGTCCGGTTTTGCCGAACATGAGAATGCTGGGGGAATCCAGAGAAAAATGGCTGGCATATTCCTGGCAGAAGAACAGGACGCGTTCCATTGCCGTATAGCAGCTCATGCCGTTTTCGGTGTGCTGTCCGCTGTAATAGGACAGGGAAAAGGTGGAGAAGCTGCACTGTTCAAACTGTACGCTCTTGTTCAGCTCCTGCACTGCCAGCTTTCCGGAAAGTTCCGTGAGACAGCTACAAAAGGTACCGTTGGCATAGCCGGTGTCCTGGCATTTTTCACAGGTATAGTGCATGTCCAGATAGTCCTCCGGATAGCCGTACTGTACCAGAAGCTGGCGGATCATCTGCTGTGCCTGTTGGTTCTGCTGACGCAGTGCCTCCACCTTTTTTTGGGTATCGTCGCCTCTGCGTATGATCTGCATGAGATCCTGGCTTGTCCGGAACAGCTGGCGGTTGATCTCCACCACTTCGGGAATGCGCTGTTCGATCTCCTGGATGCGCTCCCGGTTCTGGGTCATAGCAGCGTTCCGTCTGGCGGAAACGATTTGCATGGCGTGCTCCAAATGTTCCTCTTTCATGATTCTGCTCCTCACTCATCCAAATTATAGACAAAGGACTTATACGCCTGGGCGTTGTCGCTCTCCGGAATCTGTTTTCCGCGGACTTGTTTCCGGTTATCCTGGGGCGTGGGATGATCCTTGGTGTCCACATCCGTCCGGGTGCGATAGCCCGCTTCCATCCAGCGCATAAGTACACTATTGATATAGGGGAAGGATAGTTTGTCGATGCCCTCCAGAGTCTTTTCATAGGCGTAGGTGATCAGCTCCATGGGCACCTGTTTGTCCTGCCACTGGTCAATGAATTCCTGCTGCTTCGGGGTAGGCTTCCGGTTCATTTCAAATGCCTTCTGGATATGCCCGGTGAAGCTCCGGCGGTGTTCCATGTCGTTGATCGCAGCGTTGACCTGGGACAGAGTCTGGATGCCCTCGTTCCACCAGGCGGTGATAATGGATTCCGCATAGGAAACGCTGGATTTGTCAATGGATTTGCAGTATAGTAGAACAGTCAGAATGATGTCGCTGCCGATGTTGTTGTAGTCATGCATCCAGATGAGGGCTTTCTGTTCAATGTGGCGTAAGGGTCTGCCCAGCTGTTGTTCCGACAGCTGAAACAGGGTCTTGAGATCCTTGGATGCCTCCAGGGCTGCGGCAATTTCTGCCGGGCTGAGTTCACCGCTTTTGGCGCTGGATAATACTACAGCGTGACCGGAACGGGATGCCGGCTTCGGTGCCGGTTCTGCTGTCGGGACAGCAGGCTGCGCCGGAACAGTTTGGGGTTGTGGTTGGGAGACCTGCTGCCGGGGCGAATCCGGTTCGGATACGGCAAACAGATCGGTCTGCGTCCAGAATAGCAGTGCTTCTTCCACCAGTTCCTCGGAGATGGATAGTGCTTCTGAAATCTCACGCTGATCCACGGTCTGGCGGTTGTGGCGGAGCAGATACAGCAGTACTTTCAGCTGCGACGGCGTAGCCAGCTTTAAATATTGATCCACCACGGCATTCGGCACACCGAACATCTGTCCGAATCCGGTTGTATGTACAGTCAGATCCACAAAAATTTCCTCCTTGCGAAAAAAATGCGAAAAAAGGCTTGACAACGCACAAAAGTTATGGTACAATAATCATTGTCGCCGACATGTCGGAATTGGCAGACGAGACGGACTCAAAATCCGTTGCCAGCGATGGCGTGTGGGTTCAAGTCCCACTGTCGGCACCATATTGATCCGAAACCGTCAATGCAAAACTGCGTTGGCGGTTTTCTTGTTGTTCCGGATGTTTTCTTCCGTCCTCAGAAAGGCAGCCTGGCAATGAAGTTTTTTGATCCGGCAATTTTTCAAAAATGCTGGCAGAGTCCAGGGACAGCGTCCGCATAGTTTATCACAGCGCACCCATCCATTCTATGCGCCAAACGCCCCATCCAGAACAGAGGGTAGAAAAAAAGCCCATGCTACAAATTGTAACACGGGTGAAATTTCCGTACTTCAAAAGAAATACTTGGCGTGCCCAGAGGGATTCGAACCCCCGACCTACTGGTTCGTAGCCAGTCACTCTATCCAGCTGAGCTATGGGCACATGTTTCATTTTCTGACTGTTGTCTCTCACAACGTTATTTATTATAGCACATTCTCTCGGGCTTGTCAACCCCTTTTTTCAAATTTTTTTGATTTTTTTGAGAATCGGGGAAATACAGCGAAACTGCGTACATTTTCACTGCCGAAAAGGTTGGCTTCGCAAAAAAATACTCCGGGATCGAAAAAACCGGAGTACTTTTTCTTGTCAGATCAAGACCGTCCGACAGTGTTCTCATTGGATTATAAGTAATCTTTGATCAGACCAATGCAGGACTTGCAGACCTTCTTATCGTTGAAGTCGATGAGATCGTCTGTACGGGAACAAAGTGCACAGCTGCACTGTGCCTTCTGGATGATGATCTTTTCTCCTTCGGTATAGATCTGCAGATAATCGTTGCATTCTATCTGAAGCTGACGACGCAGTTCTTTCGGCAGAACAAATCTTCCGAGACTGTCGACACGGCGCATAATTCCTGAATCTTTCATGTTCGTTCTCTTCCTTTCTGTCTGCCTTTTTCCAAAGCAAACGGTATTTTGGTAATGAACCGACACATTTTTTGAGTCGCTCCATAATCTCAATTATACAGTGTTTGGCGAATTCTGTCAATCCGTAGAATTGTTTTTTTCACAATATCAATTAAACTTATGGAACGATAAATTATTCTTATGGCAAAAATCCAGAACTCCAAAAAAAGTGCTTGACAAACCGGATAAAATGTGCTATAATGATGTACGTTGCTTGTGGCATACATCAAAATGAGATATTAGCTCAGTTGGCAGAGCATACGCCTTTTAAGCGTAGGGTCGAGGGTTCAAATCCCTCATATCTCACCAAAAGATCCGTATCATGAACTTTGTGATACGGATTTTTTGTTTTATCTATGCAAGTACAGAGTGTGCCCGGAACGATGGAGTCATGCTCTGGAGAAAGGTTGATTCATATGAATACAGAACTCTGCCGCCGTGTGCAGTCCATTCTGGAACGTGGGATTCAGGAAGGAAAAATCCCTGGAGCCTGCGTGGGCATTTATCAGAACCAGAAGGAACTGTTCTTCGATGCCTGCGGCGTTGCCGACAAGGAGACCGGGCGTGCCATGCAGACCGATGCGCTGTTCCGGATCTTTTCCATGACAAAACCGGTGACAGCCGTTGCCGCCATGATGCTCTGGGAACAGGGAGTTCTGGAACTAAGCGATCCTGTCTGGTGGTATATTCCCACATTCCGGGACAAGCAGGTGGATCAGGACGGCGAACTGGTTCCGGCGAACCGGGATATCACTATCCAGGACTTGCTGAATATGACGTCTGGTATTCCGTATCCGGACTGCTGGTCCTTGTCCCAGCAGAAAATGGGCGAATTTTACGGCGAGATCGACCAGCGGCTTTCTACGGAGCATCCGGTGGATACCCAGGAATTTGCTATGCGTGTGGGAAGGGATGTGCCGCTTATGTTCCAGCCGGGGACAAAGTGGGCATACGGTGCTTCCGCAGATGTACTGGGGGCAGTGCTGGAACGGGCAGCAGACAAGCCTCTGGATGCGCTGTATCGGGATCTGATCTTCCGTCCCCTGGGCATGACGGATACAGACTTCTATGTGCCGTCGGAAAAGCGCTCCCGTCTGGCACAGCTGTATGCGTGGGACAATGAGAATGGCGGGTTGAAGGTGGAGCCAGATCCCCATCTGGGCATGACGGATTACCGGAAACGACCGGCATTTTTCTCCGGCGGTGCCGGGCTGATCTCCAGCTTGCAGGATTATGCCCAGTTTGCCAATATGCTTGCCGGAAAGGGATTCCATGCCGCCAGCGGTACCCGCCTCATGGGAGAGCATACCTGGCGCTATATGATCACGCCCCAGCTGAACAGTGCCCAGAAGGTCGGTCTGGATTGGTCGCAGCTGGTGGGTTATACTTACGGCAATCTGTTCCGTGTGCTGGAAGATCCTCTTGCGTGTATGACCAATGTCCCGGCAGGGGAATTCGGCTGGGACGGCTGGACGGGTCCCTATTTCTGCGTGTCGCCGGAAGATCAGACGGTGCTGATCTATCTCATTCAGGTCTGCGGCGGCAGTACCAGCGATATTGTGCGGCGTCTGAGAACAGCAGTCTTTGGCTGTCTCTCGTAAAATACCGTAAAGAACTGGAATAGAAAAAAGGCTGTTGCAGATACAGCAGAATCACATAAACAAATGGATATGCATATCCTCGTGATTCTGACTAATTGCAACAGCTTTTTTATATCATAGCGTTATCAGGTCTCTTCCAGTCCTGCATCAATGCCGCATTTCTCCAGACCGATAGTGTCCGGCGAAGCTGTATCGCTGTTATTGCCGGATTTTTTCTTGGGGAATACAAATTTCAGCAGAATTGGCGTGATGATGGTGGTGAATACTACCATAATGACCAGTGGTGTCATGAATTTTTCGCTCATAAGCCCCACAGAAGCACCCTTGTTTGCCACGATCAGGGCAACCTCGCCACGGGAGATCATACCGATACCAATTTGCAAACTCTCCTTTGTGGTATACCGCATGATCTTTGCACCGACACCGCAGCCTACGACCTTTGTTGCAACGGCAACCAGCATGAGCATCAGCATAAAGACAATGAGTTTTCCGGTCAGTCCGTCCAGGGTCATGGCAAGACCGATGTTGGCGAAGAAGATGGGGGAGAGCAGCATGTAGGACAGGGTATTGAAGCGGTTGACCACATACTCGTTTTTCTTCAGACCCGAAACTGCCAGACCGGCAACAAATGCGCCGGTGATATCTGCCACGCCGAAGAGGATCTCAGCCACAAAGGAGAGCAGCAGACAGAATACAAACGTTACGATGTTGTGGCGGCGCAGGTTTTCATTGCTGGATTCCCGCCATTTCTTGAAGAAGTAGTGGTACAGGATGGCTGCGCCGATCGCCACGATGAAGAATGCCAGAATGTTGATGATCACGGCAAAGACGCCATCGCCCACCAGCAGGGAGCCGAAGGTCTTTTCCGCTTCGCCGTCGCCGGATTTTTTACCGCCCAGGCTGATTACAACGGTCAGGGCAACGATACCCAGGATGTCGTCGATGACGGCGGCACCCAGAATGGCATTTCCGGCACGGGAACTCAGAGCCCCCAGTTCTTTCAGGGTCTCTACGGTGATGCTGACAGAGGTTGCTGTCAGGACAACGCCGATGAAGATGTTCTGCCAGAACAGGGCTGCCATCTCCGGATTCTGTTCGGTGTTGTAGATATCTGCCAGAATAAATCCGCCCACCAGGGGAACAACAACGCCCAGAAGCGCAATGACAAAAGAGGCAAGTCCTGCCTTTTTCAGCTCCTGGATATCTGTTTCCAGACCGGCACTGAACATGAGGACAATAACACCCAGTTCCGCCAGGCTGACGATCAGATCGTTTCGCTCCACAACGTTCAGCACCATGGGTCCTAAGATGATACCAGCAGCCAGTGCACCGACTACCTGGGGCAGGCTGATACGCTTTGTCAGCAGTCCAAGCAGTTTTGTTGCCAAAAGAATGATCGCAATTTGCAGTAAGAAAGAATAATCATTGTTGAACAAGAACTCTTTCAATCCCATAAGAATCTATCTCCCTTTTTCTCAAAATTCAAAGTATTCTGTCTGAGAGGCAAGCTGTCCCGTTACTATTGATATGTGGTATCAGGAAAGGATCTGCCGCAGCCGCGCCGCATCCAGTCCGTTGACCTTCTGATCCAGACACACGTCTGCGTTGGCGTATCCCTGCCTGGACAACTGGGCATCGCCTACCAGATAGCGCACCAGCAGTACCAGATCGCTCGTTTTCACGCTGTTGTCCGCGTTCACATCGCCCAGCAATACACCGCTTTCCTCTGTCGTGGAGGTTGTTGTCACTGCCGGCGGTTGGGTGGCGGCAGTGCCGTCGGGTTCCACGCCGGAAATGAGCACACCGTTCTGGTATACTGGGATCTTGTCGGAGATCACATATTCCTCCGGCGTTTTCAGCAGATCTTCATTGGAATAGTCGTTTGTGGCATCCCATCCGCTCTGATAGTCCGGGAACACCAGCGCCAGCATCAGCTCGCACTGGTGCTGCCCCTCAGAAATAGGCATTGCCACACGGCCGTCAGCGTAGGTAACCTCAATATAATAAATGTTATCCTGATAGTGCTGGACTTCTGAGATCTGCACCGGTGTATAGCCGTCATACATTTTTGCCTGATCCCGGTCTACACGCATGACGATATCTGTGGGCTGATAGCCGGCATTGATGACCTCGGAGAGATCCATATAATAACGGTAGGACATGTTGTCCTCGATCCGTGCCGGCCATGCGGAGTGGTTGGTGAACTTGAAGCTCAGGGTCACACCGCCGGACGCTTCAGTCAGCTTTGTCTCCACGTAGAATTCCTTGTCCCGTGTTTCCGGCTCTGGGAAATCGGGGTCGGTTTTGCCGCCGTAGGCAGCTGTCATTTTGCACAGCAGGGCAGTGAATCCGGCGTTGTAGTCGCAGGCTACCTCGTTGTTGATGAAGTTCTGCCGGTCGTCCTCATAGGAGCCGTCCTGGGTGGGTCCGCCGACCAGTGCGCCGTAGAGAATGTGCCGGTTGGTATCCGGTGTATCCAGGGCATTTTTCCAGGAACCATGGGCTGTTCTGTGGTGGGGATTTTTCGGGGAATTCTCGCCATAGCCCACCACAAAGCTCTGGTTGTCCGGGTTGTTGCCCAGGCAGTAGTTGATCTGATCCTCATAGAATTGCTGATACTTGTCAGTGTTGGTGCCGTTCAGGACGGTATCGCACGCCACACTTGCCAGGAATCCGGCAGTAGTGGCATAGCGCAGACAGCCCCAGGTGGTGAGCCATTTTCCGCCGCCGTCCAGCGTTGCCACAGAATCCGTCCAGTAGTCCAGATGCTTCTGCACCCGGCTGATGTAGAAGCTGTCGTTGGTATTGATGGCATAGAGAAGCAGACCACCCTGCATGACATCGTCCCAGCACATGCCCCAGGAATATTTCAGTTCATCGGAACCGAGTTCTGTTCCCAGGTTGGGGATATAGGAAGCTGCCTTGTCCAGATAGGACTGTTCGCCGGTGGCAATGTAGAGCCAGTTTGCGGCATAAAACAGCTCATCATAGAAGTGAGAGGAACGATAGAAACCGCTTGCATCGCTGTCGTTGTATTCGTCATCGCTTTTGGTTGTGTCTGCGATCTGAAAGATGTTCTCTGCATGCTCCAGATATTCGTCTGTCTTGTCAGATCTGCCTTTCAGTGCGGCGGCACCTGCTGCCAATGCGGCTGCCATTTCGCCGCATACCGCAGAGCTGGTGCCTTTCAGAACGGCACGTGCCTTTTCATAGTCAGCACCATTGTCCTTCATGCCGTATTCCAACAGTTCTACGGGTCCCCACCAGGTGTGGTCCATCTGTCCGTTTCCCACCTGGTATACCACGGTGTCGCCTTCGTCGCAGGCAGCCAGATAGTCCAGAACAAAGGTCAGATTGTTCACATAAGTCTCCATCTGACCGGTTTGTTCCAGCCCTTCCGGGTACTGATAGAGTCCCCATGCCAGCATGGAGGCGGAATATGCCATGGGCAGGTTGAACTTTACATGGTCGCCGGCATCATACCAGCCGCCGGTGACATAGTCCGTGACAGTGGAATCCGCGCGCCATTCCACGCGGTTCCAGTCCGGGAGCGGTCCTGCCTGCTGGCACTCATAAAAGTACAGGGACTTTTGCAGCGCTTCTGCATAATTAGCAGAAAATTCCGCACCGGAAACCGTCTGCGGCAGGGCAATTGCACCTGCGCTGATACAGCCAGCCAGGAGACAGGCGGTCAGTCGATTTCGTTTCCGCATTTTGCATCATCCTTTCGTTAGTTTGGCAGTACTGATGTTCTCAGAATGCCCATATCCTTTATATTATGGCACGTTTTCACCCCATTGTCAAGCGGTTTTCATCAAAATATCACATAGGGCAACACCGCACAAAGACTGCCTATCAGCTTTGCACGTCATATGCTTGCATATTTTCCGTCATATTTTACAAAAATGCTCGTGAATACACAAAGTATTCACTGCGCTTTTTGTTTCATATGACGAAAAATCTGACGGCGCATCTAACGTGCAATCTTTGTGCGGTATTGCCATAGATATGTATTTCCGTATCAACCAGAGCAGAAAAACGGCAGACAGAATCAGATTAGGGACATGCGGCGCACCGGCTTTTGTTGAGTTTGCATGCATATCACAAGGGAATTCTGTATGAAGTGACAAAAAATATAAAATGCCGCATTGGAACTTGCAAATTTTTGTGTTCCGTGTTATAATAAACTTGTGTATGCGGGCGGCGGCAGAAGTGCTCTGCGGAGTGTACTTTCACTTGCCTGCATCATGGATTTCGTGAACGAACTGCGGGATCTGAGACAGGATGCGCCCGACGGATTCAGCTGGTTGATCGGGCAGAAACGTCAGTGCTTCCAAAATGTTAGGAGGAATACGGATAATGGAAAAGAAACTGAAAAAAGGAAAAAAAGTAACCGTTCTGGGCGCCGGCAATGTGGGTGCTTCTATCGCATTTGCTTTGGCAATCAAGGGACTCTGCTCAGAACTGCTGCTCGTGGATATCAATAAGCCGAAGGCAAAGGGCGAAGCAATGGACATTATGCAGGGTAATGCATTCTGCCCGACCTGTGACGTATATGACGGTGACTATGCAGATGCTGTGGATTCTGATATGGTCATCATTACCGTTGGTATTGCCAGAAAGCCGGGTCAGACCCGTATCGACCTGTGCAAGACCAATGCAAAGATCATGGCTTCTGTAATGCCGGAGATCGTGAAGTATGCACCCCATGCATGTTATCTCATCGTCAGCAATCCGGTTGACGTGCTGACCTATGAGGCAATTCGTGTATCCGGTCTCAGCCCGAACCAGGTATTCGGTTCCGGTACAGTTCTGGATTCCTCTCGTCTGCGTACATGCCTGGCAGAACATGCCGGTCTGAACATCAAGAATATCCATGCATATGTATTCGGCGAACACGGCGATTCCTCTATGGTTCCGTGGTCTCTGTCCAGCATTGCAGGCATGAAGTTTGATGAATATTGTGCAAATGTGGAAGATCTGGGTGACAAGGATGCCATTGAACAGGAAGTCCGTGACGGCGGCGCTGAAGTGATCAAGTGCAAGGGTGCTACCTATTATGCGATTGCACTGTCCGTAAGCCAGATCACAGAAGCAGTTCTGCGTGATACTAAGGCAGTTCTGACAGTATCTACATTGCAGGATGGCTCCAACTTTGACGTAAAGGATGTCTGCCTGAGCCTGCCGTGCGTGATCGGTGCAAACGGCGTGGAACGCAAGATCAAGCCGCCTATGATTGAAGATGAGATTGCACGTTTCCAGAAGAGCGGTGCTGCGCTCCGTGCTGTCATTGATGAAATGGCGCTTTGATCGCCGATTGAATAAAGGCAATACCGCACAAAGAGCGCCTAGCGGCTTTGTACGGTATTGCCTAAAATTGAAACCACCGGAGAAGTTTGTGTAAAACAATGCTCCGGTGGTTTTCCGGGTAAACACGATTTTATCCCGGATCTTCGAATTGCTTGTGATGGAAAGGAATTGTAATAATTATGGATTATGCAGCAGAATCCCTGAAACTGCACTATGAGTGGCAGGGAAAGGTAGAAGTGACTCTTCGTGCACCCCTTGAGACAGCCGATGATCTTTCTCTGGCATATACGCCGGGCGTTGCCCAGCCCTGCCTGGAGATTCAGAAAGATGTTTTGAAGAGCTATGATCTGACACGTCGGGGCAATCTGGTGGCTGTTATTACTGACGGCACAGCTGTATTGGGTCTGGGTGACATCGGTCCGGAGGCTGGTATGCCTGTTATGGAAGGCAAGTGCGCTCTCTTCAAGAAATTCGGCGATGTTGACGCCATTCCCCTCTGTGTCCGTTCAAAGGATGTGGACGATATCGTCAATACCGTCCGCCTTCTCGCCGGAAGCTTTGGCGGCGTGAATCTAGAAGATATCTCTGCACCTCGCTGCTTTGAAATTGAACGCCGGCTGAAAGAATGCTGTGATATTCCTATTTTCCATGACGACCAGCACGGTACTGCTGTTGTCACACTGGCAGCAATGCTCAATGCCCTGAAGCTCACCGGAAAGGATATCCACGAGATCAAGGTGGTTACCAGCGGTGCAGGCGCTGCCGGCATTGCCATTATCCGTTTGCTCATTGCAATGGGTCTGGATCCTCATCACGTAGTTCTCTGTGACCGTCACGGTGCCATCTATGAGGGCCGTGAAGATCTCAATCCCCAGAAGGAAGAAATGGCGGCGATCACCAACAGCGGACATAAAAAAGGTACACTGGCGGAAATGCTCGTGGGCGCAGATGTCTTTATCGGCGTATCTGCACCGGGCTGCGTAACAGCGGATATGGTCAAGACTATGGCGAAAGATCCTATTATTTTCGCTATGGCAAACCCCACACCGGAGATCATGCCGGAAGAGGCACTGGAAGCCGGCGCAGCTGTCATGGGCACAGGACGCAGCGACTTCCCTAACCAGATCAACAACGTTCTGGCGTTTCCTGGCATTTTCCGTGGTGCACTGGATGTTCGTGCAAGTGACATCAACGATGCAATGAAGATCGCAGCTGCAAAGGCAATTGCTGACTTTGTACCGGCAGACAAGCTGGCAGCAGATTATATTATCCCCAGTCCTCTGGAGGATGGCGTCGGTGCAGCAGTGGCAAAGGCTGTGGCACAGGCTGCACGGGATACCGGCGTAGCACGTCTTTAAATAAGTACAGGTCACCTCTAAAAACTTCCTCACCCGCCATCTGTGGCGCATCGGACGGATTCGGGGTATTTAGAGGTGCTCTACAATAAATCAACGAAACGAAGCAGGGAACCATCAGATTCCCTGCTTTTTTATGAAATGCAATATCATGGCATGCGTTCACAAAGAAATCGAAAGCCAAACCCCGGTGCTGCAATTCATTTTTTTAAAAACTGCTGAGAATTGAAAGAAAGTGGGAAAAGACTTGCAAATGGATGAAAAAAGTGCTAAAATAACAAGTGGCAGAAAAATTCAGTTTGGAAGGATGCTATGAAACAGAAGCGACGGGACTGGCTCATGAGAATCCTGGGTGCAGGATTGCTTTTGGGTGCAATTGGCATCATCGGCTGGCAGGGCGCAGGATATCTTTCTCGTGAAAAAACGGAAACGGCGCCCCGGCGGATGGAGGCAGTCACTGCGACTGCTTCGGCATTTTCGGCGGTATCTGACACGACCAGTACGGTTGAAACTGTCACCGCTGCATCAGAGCGCACAGCACCTCAGACCACGGCCGGGTCAAAGCAGACGACCATGGAAGAAAGGGTGTCCTTTCCACTGGAACTGAATGAAGCATCTGCTGAAGAATTGGAACAGCTGCCGGGTATCGGCAAAGTGCTGGCAGAACGGATCATAGCATACCGTGCTTCGATTGGTAATTTTACCAATCGGGAGCAATTGCTGGAAGTGGACGGCGTGGGTGAAAAAACCTTGTCGCAGATCTATGATATGGTCTATGTGGAAAATGAATTCGTTTCCATTCCGGAATCCAACGGAGAACCGGAGGAATCGGAAGCGCCGGAAGTAGAGTCTCCTGCGGAAATGCCTGCTGAAACAGTGCAGTCCACGGAGATCCTGACGGTTGATCTGAATACAGCAACAAAAGAGGAATTGCTTGGCTTGCCGGACATGACGCCGGAGCTTGCAGATGCTATTCTGGCATTCCGCAGCGAGCTTCAGGGCTATACATCTGTATATGAACTGCTCTATCTGGATGGTATGACAGAGACATATTTCAACCGGATTCGTGATTATATACAAATCACATGTTCAGAAAGCAAGTAAGTGTGCACTTTTCCGGATATATCAGGGATTTAACCATTTTGTAACCTTTCCCGGAAACCTTAGAAATTATCGTTAATCTGCACAAAAAAATGATGATATTATTATGCAGTTCAACCGAAAAAAATGAAAGAACGGTATAAGCCATTGACATTCGTTGCGAATTGTTGTATATTAAGCTTATCACAGGAAATGTTCCCTATGCCCGATTTGTGCATTTTTACAGGGAATATCAACGAAAGACAGTGCGGCGTTGGACATGCGCTGTCCGTATTACATTTGCTTATTACACTGGTGTGCTAATCGGCAGAGCAGTGTAATATATATATTTAAGGAGGAAAATTCCAATGAACAAGTTGAAAAGAACACTGGCTTTGATGGCTGCCCTGGCTATGACTGCAACTGCATTCGTAGGCTGTGGCGACGAAAGCAGCTCTTCTGAGTCTTCTTCTCAGGCTGAGAGCTCTGCTGATGCAGAAGAGAGCAGCGAAGAAGAGGGCGGCGAGGAGTCTTCTGAGGAGGCTGAAGAGTCTTCTGAGTCTGCTGCTGGCTATGAGAACGTTGAGATCCCGGCTCTGGGTGCACCGGACGGCTCCCTGAAGGACGGCGGCGACAAGCTGACAATCCTGTGCTGGAACGAAGATGACCTGCAGTACATGTACGACATCGTTGCTGATGCAACCGGCATGGACAAGAGCATGATCAACTACAAGAACGTTGGTTCTAACGGTACTGAGGCTAACGAACAGTACGCACAGGTATTCCTGTCTGGCGACGACGTTGACCTGTACTTCTGCGACGCTGACTGGAACATGGCTTATCAGAACAACGATGAGTATTCTGCTCCGCTGTCTGCAGTAGGTATCTCTGAAGACATGTATGCAAATGCTTATGGCTACACTGTAGCCATGGGCAAGGACAAGAACGGCGTCCTGAAGGGTGCTTCTTGGCAGGCTGCAGCAGGCGGCTATGCATACAGAGCTGACCTGGCTGAAGAGTACCTGGGTGTAACTACTCCGGAAGATATGCAGGCACAGATCGGCAGCTGGGATGACTTCTGGGCAACTGCAGCTACCGTATATGAGAAGTCTGGCAACACCACTGCTATGGCTGACTCTCTGGGCGGCGTTTGGAGAGCATACTCCAACGGTAACAGAACTGCTTCCTGGGTAAAGGATGGCAAGCTGGATCCGTCTTCTGTAGGTGACTTCTTCTCCATGGCGAAGGAGAACTATGACAAGGGTTACATCTCTGGTGCAACTCAGTGGACTGACGACTGGCTCCCGCAGGGTCAGTCTGACGGCGCTCAGGCTAACAAGACCTTCGGCTTCTTCTTCCCGACATGGGCAATCGCAGCAGGCGGTTCTCTGGAACAGGCTCAGGGCGGCGAAGGCGGCTCCACATATGGTAAGTATGCACTGTGCGAAGGCCCGACATCTTGGTTCTGGGGCGGCACATGGATCTGCGTATATCCGAAGACTGATAACGCTACCGAGGCTGGTCAGTTCATCTACACTATGACTGCTGATGCTGATGCAATGCAGAAGTATGTAGACGTTCGCGGCGACTTCGTAAACAACAAGGGCGTTATGGCTGCTACAACTGCTGCTGGCACAAACAGCAACCCGCTGTTCGGTGGCCAGGATCAGTTCCAGATCCTGTTCGGCTCTGCTGACAAGATCGACATGAGCATCGCTACTCAGTATGATGCAAAGATCAACACTGACCTGCAGAATGCTGTACAGGATTACTGCAACGGCGTAACCGCTTCTGAGGATGACTGCATGAACGCATTCCTGGATGCTGTTGCTGCTGACGTAACTGAGATCACTGTAGAATAAGCTCATACTTATTTCTGATTTCACTCTATAAAAACATGCTGCCTATAGGATGATTGCGTCCTATAGGCGTATGTTTATCTCTTACTATTCTATTGAATTTTTGAAAGGGTGTGTGCAAATGGCATCAGCTGCACAACGTCGTATTAAATCGATTAGCTACGCCAAGTATGGTTACATGTTCATTGCCCCGTTCTTTCTCGTGTATTGTTTCTTCCAGGTCTGGCCGCTGATCCAGACGTTTATCCTGAGCTTTCAGGGAAACGGCAGTGACGCAGGCAACTTCGTCGGATTCGATAACTATGCAACGATCTTGTTTGGTTCCGGTGAAGGCATGGGCCGTCGTGCCAAGGCAATGCAGGATCTGTTCCTGACTTCGTTCAAGAACACCGTCATTCTGTGGGTAGGTAACTTTATTCCCCAGATCCTCCTGTCTCTGCTGCTGGCAGTATGGTTCACAGACTCGAAGCTGCATATCCCGGGTGTGGGCTTTTTCAAGGTAGTTATGTATCTGCCGAACATCATCACCGCAGTATCTGTTGCAGCACTGTTCATGCGCTTTATTTCTAACAGTGAGCTTTCTGCTGCAAACACTCTGCTGCTGCTGAACGACAGCGCATCGGTGAAATTCGAGGCATCTCCGATCTGGAGCCGTGGTATCGTCATGTTCATTCAGACGTGGATGTGGTTCGGTAATACCATGATCATGATGATGTCTGGTATCATGGGTATTAACCCGTCTCTGTTCGAAGCTGCTGCAATCGACGGCGCTTCCAGTGGTCAGGTGCTCCGCAAGGTCACTCTGCCTCTGCTGCGTCCGATGGTAGTTTATACATTGATCACTTCCATGATCGGTGGTCTCCAGATGTTCGATATTCCGTATCTGTATCACACAGGTGCTGGTAAGATCAACGCAAATCTGCGTACAGTTGCCGTGTTCGTTTATGAACAGTTCCGTTCTGGCGCAAAGATTCACGAGCCGGACTACGGTATTGCCGGTGCTGCTTCGGTAATCCTGTTTATCATTACCGCTGCACTGGGTATCCTGGTATTCCGCATGAACCGTGATGAAGATGAGCATCGCAAGAAGAAAGAGCGCAAGGCTCTGGTGAAGGAATATAAGGCACAGCAGAAATTAGCGAAGAATGGAGGTCTCGGCGCATAATGGAAAATGTTGGTGTAAAAGACAATTATATATTGGTGCAGAGACTGAAATCTGCTGGATGCTTCATTGTCTGCGTTTTGCTGACACTGATTTGTCTGGTTCCGCTGTATATCATGATCATGAATGCAACCCATGGGGATGCTGCACTTCGTGCACAACCGCTGCAGTTTCTGCCGGGCGGCGATCTGTTGACCAACATCAAGAATATTGCCGGCGGTGAATTTCCACAGTCTCCGAACTTTAATGTTTGGCGTGGTTATAGAAACTCCCTGATTATTGCAGGCGGTTCCACCATTCTGACGGTATTCTTCTCTGCTCTGACTGCATATGGTCTGACTGTTTACGATTTCAAGCTTCGTGACGGCGCATATACATTCATTCTGGCAGTTATGATGATTCCGATCCAGGTAACATCTACTGGTTTCGTAAAGTTCATGGTTGGTACACTGGGTCTGGCGAACAGCTACATCCCGCTGATCATTCCGGCAATTGCAGCTCCGGCTGTTGTATTCTACATGAGACAGTACATGAAGTCTTCTTTCCCGCTGGACATTGTAGAAGCTGCCCGTATTGACGGAAGCGGCGAGTTCCGTACCTTCCTGACCATTGCAATTCCGATGTGTAAACCGGCAATTGCAGTACAGGCGATCTTCGCATTTGTTCAGAACTGGAACAACTTCTATACACAGAACATGATCATCATTTCCAATGAGAAGCGTTTCACAATGCCGATCATGATTCAGAGCGTACTGGGACAGGATAAGCACCCGGATCTGGGCGCACAGTATGCTGCCGTAGCACTCTCTGTTATTCCGATTATCGCTATCTATCTGGTTCTGTCCAGATTCATCGTTGCTGGTGTTGCACTGGGCGGCGTAAAGGAATAATGATTATCATTTTATGATGTAGTTTTTAAAAGGAGTCGTTGCCTTCGGGCAGCGGCTCTTTTTCTCTGTGAATATATCACAAATAACCCCCTGCCGGACTTGTATAAGCTTGCTCGGCAGGGGGTCTGTTTATGGTATTGTGGGGTTATTTCTGTTTCAGTTCTGCTGCACGGAGGGTGTTTTTCATGAGCATGGTGATTGTCATGGGTCCGACACCGCCGGGAACAGGTGTAATGTAGCTTGTTTTCGGTTCAACTTCGGCAAATTCCACATCGCCGCAGAGTTTTCCGTTTTCGTCGTGGTTCATGCCAACATCAATGACCATAGCGCCTTCCTTGACCATGTCAGCCTTGATGAAATGTGCCTTGCCCACAGCGCTGACCAGAATGTCGGCGCTTGCGCAGATCTCTGCTAGATTTTTGGTGCGGGAATGGCAGATGGTTACGGTTGCATTGCGGTGTAACAGCAGCATTGCCATGGGCTTCCCCACAATATTGCTTCGTCCGACCACAACACAGTTCTTGCCACTGATCTCCACGCCTGTACTGTCGATCAGTTCCATGACACCAGCCGGTGTGCAGGGGAGGAATTCATAATCGCCGATCATGATTTTGCCCACGTTCATGGGGTGGAATGCGTCCACATCCTTGTCCGGGGAAATGGTGTTGATGACAGTCTGGGGATCAATGTGATCCGGCAGGGGCAGCTGTACTAGAATGCCGTGCACTTTGTTGTCCTTGTTGAGGACGCCGATGAGATCCAGAAGCTGTTCCTCTGTGGAATTCTCGCTGAGACGATACTCGAATGCGTGGAAGCCAACTTCCTCGCACGCCTTTTGCTTGTTGCGAACGTAGATCTGCGATGCGGGGTCGTTTCCCACCAGAATTACCGCAAGACCCGGCTGAATGCCGTGGTTTTCCCGCAGTGTCTGTGCATCTTCACGAATTTTCTGTCGGATTGCAGCAGATACTTCTTTGCCTGAAATAATTTTTCCCATGTTCTTTACTCCTTTTCCGGTTTGTTTTCTTCTGTTTCATTGGGTTTCTCGTAAGTTGCATCTGTTTCTTCCGCAGATGCCTCTGCTGCATCGGATGTTTCAGATGCGTCCTCTGTGGGTTCTGATTCCAGAGCAGTTGTATCTTTCTTGGAGGAAACGGCTTTTTCCTGTTCCAGCTCTGCCAGAAGCATTTTGGACTCCTTGGTGTCCTTATATAAATGGTAGTCGCAGCCCATTCGCTTTACCTTTGTACCAATGACAATTTGCAGCACAACGGATGCAACTACGCAGAGGATCGCCAGAAGCTGAGAAATACGGATATTACCGATAACCAGGCTATCTGTGCGAAGTCCCTCCACAAAGGCACGTTCCAGACCGTACCAACCAATATAGATCAGGAAAATCTGACCGTCATAGCGGCGGATTTTCTTTGCGAATATTGCCAGCAGCACAAAGCCCAGCAGGCACCAAATGGATTCATACAGGAAGCAGGGATGGACTGGCTGGGATGCATCCAGCTGTGTGCCGAAGTTGGCGTAATAAGAGGTGTAGGGATAGCTGTTTGTGATCCAGTCCTGAATGCGTCCGCCGGACATGCCGAAAATGCTATCCGTATTACAGCCGAACGCCTCCTGATTGAAAAAATTGCCCCAGCGTCCAATGCCCTGTCCCAGGAGAAAGCCGATGCCGGCAATGTCCAGAAGAGGCAGAATGCGTACCTTGCGCAGCTTTGCCACAAGACAGCCCACTAGCAATCCGCCGATAATACCGCCATAAATGGCAAGACCGCCTTCCCGCAGGTTGAATATGCTTTTCCAATCGCCGGCGTAATTATCCCAGTTCAGGAGCACATAGTAGGTACGTGCCCCCACGATTCCGCCGATAATGCCGCCAATGACTGCATCCAGAAAACGTTCCGGATGCAGACCGTATTGCTTCACCTGGGTAAAGGCATAGATCAGGGCGAGCACCAATCCCAGGGTGATGAGAATACCGTACCACTGGATGGACAGACCGCCGATCTCAAAGGCAGTGCTGTCCAGATGCAGATCAATACCCAGCTTCGGGAATACGATCTCGTTATAGTCCAGGGAGCCGATTGTTTCTGTTGCCATATGTGATTGCAGGATTCCGAGGAATCCCGCGCCTCCTTCCCATTAGTTTGCAGGTTCGATAATGGACAGCGTCATGCGATTGATATCCATTTCCTGTCGTAAGAATCGGTTGCAGTCCTCCAGTTTCAGCTCCGACAGAACGCGCAGCGTGTCATATAGTCCATAGCCAGCCATGTGGGAGGCAATCATGGAATTTGTCACGGAAGAAACGTTGTTCAGTTCCCGCACCAGCGCACCATACGTGGACTTCTTGAACTCGTTGAAAAGTGATTCATCCAGTCCGGTTTCCTGCGCATTTGTCAGTGCAGCAGCAATGCGGTCACGGACAGCACGGGGATCACGGGATTCGCCGCCGAAGATCACAGTAAAGAATCCATCGCCGTTGAAAATTTCGGTGGAGAATGTGGGATTGATGAGACCCTCCTGGAGCAGTTCCTGGTACAAAGGAGAAGAGGTGCCGGCGAGGACACGCATAGCAATGTGTGCTTCGATCTGAGCTTGCAGATTTTCGGCGCCGGTTTTTGGAGCACACTTGAAGCCGATATGGAACAAAGGCTGTCCCACCGCTGCTGTTTCTACAGTTTCGCTGCGTACAATATCCAGGGATTCCGTGGGGAACACTGTTTCCAGCTTCTGATCCTCACAGGGCTTCAGAAGGCGGTCTGCCACTTCCAGCACTTCATCCACGGTACAGTTTCCGGCAACTGCCAGTACCATATTGTGGAGATTGTAGAATGTGCGGTAGCAGCGGTACAGGAGATCATCTGTGATCTGGGCAATGCTTTCGATGGTACCGGCAATGTCAATGCGTACCGGGTGCTTCTGATAGAGTCCGCCCAGCATGTTGAAAAAGACACGCCAGCCAGGATCGTCATCGCACATGCGTATTTCCTGACCGATAATGCCCTGTTCCTTGGCAACACTCTCCGGCGTGAAATAAGGCGACTGGACAAAGGACAGCAGAATCTCCAGGGACGCCTTGAAATTGTCCGAGCAGTCGAAGTAGTAGCATGTCTTGTCAAAGGAAGTGAACGCATTGGCATCTGCACCGGTTTTGGCGTAGAGGTCGAATACATCGCAGTCCTCGTTTTCAAAGAGCTTATGTTCCAGGAAATGGGCAATGCCCTCAGGAACGGTGCAATAGTCGGTGTCCGCAGCCGTCTTGAACTGGGTGTTGATAGAGCCGTATTTTGTGCCGAACATCGCTTCTGTGGTGCTGAAGCCTTCCATTTCGCACACCAGGATCTCCAGACCGCTCTTGTGGTGAATGTGCACGTACTGATCACCGGTCTGGGGTGAACGGACGATCGTCTTAGTTGTCTCCATGAGGTACATCCTCCTGTTCCTTGCATTCCATAATATAAATGGTATCCAGCTGCATGGACTTTGCCGCAGCAATGATCTCTTCCTTGGTGACATTCCGGTATTGTTCCTCTTCCTCCGCCGGCGTCAGCTTTGTGCCCCGGCAAAACTGTCCGAAATACCATGTGATATAAGAAGAAGCCGTATCGCCGATGCTCCGCATGGTGTTGTGGATGGACATCAGAGCGTTTTGGATCTCCTCATCTGAAATGTCACCGCTGCAAATGGCATCCAGCTGCTGCTGAATGGCGCTGCGTGTGGTCTCGATATTTTCCGTTTCAATGCCGCAGTCCACGAACATGGTCTGCTTGGCTTCGTTGTAATTGGCTGCGCAGTAATAGCAGAGACTCATCTTCTCCCGGACATTGGCGAACAGCTTGGAACTTGGCGTACCGCCCAGAAGCACTGCCATAAGCTTGACGGCATAGCGGCTCGGGTAAGCAGTTTTCCATGCCATGACCATCTTGCACTGGTTCACCGGAAGTGCTTCCCGTACTGTGACAGGCTCCGGCTTTGCCGGGCTGGGGGTGAGGAAGGGGAAATCAGGTACGCTGCGGTCGGGGATAGTCGAAAAGGCATCCTGGAATTTTCCGGGGAGTGCCGGCTGGGATGCCGGTCCCACAAAGAAAATCTCAATTTTTGCCTGCTGCAACAGCTTCTGGAAAGCCTGGTACACACCGGATGGTGTCAGCGCAGCCGCTTCCTCCCGTGTGCCATAGCAGGAATGGGCGGCAGGTTCGTGGGAGTAGGCGGTTTTGTATGTCTGCTGCAGGGCGTACTTGCGCTTTTCGTTGATCTCTGCGTCAATGCAGTCCAGCAGATTGCTCTGCTTGATACGGAATTCTGTTTCGTCAAAAGCGCCGTTTTCGGCATTGGGTGCAAGCAGACAGCCCAGGAGAATGTCCACCAGCTCGTCGAATACCTTTTCTCCGTCCAGAGCATAGCGGTCAGCAATGGCAGACGCACGCAGGGTGATGATCTGCAAGTCGCCCTGTTTGGAAATGGTACAGCTGAGATCAGCGCCGTACAGAAGATGCAGCTTCTGGTTCATGGCAGCATTTGTGGGATATGCCTTGCTGCTGGAGGTCGCCAGATCGGCTGCAAGTGCGCAGGCAGAAGCCGTCTCCGGTGAGAGGGGCTGGATGAGCTGGATTCTCAGCGCATTGGTCTTGAATTTGGGATCCAGGATTTCAGTGAAGCCGATGCTATCTGAAAGGGGGATCCGCTGGTATGAGGTTGTCATAAAATCGTCCTTTCTGCGATATCTTTTGTACATTTTATGGGCGTATGCAGTGGCGGCGGCAGAGGAATTCTGCACCGGGCATAAGCATACAAAAGTATTATACCACATTTCTCTGAGAATTGCTATGCCTTTCACCAAATTATCAGAATAATTTTTCCAAAGGCAACACCGCACAAAGAGCACCTGACGGCTTTGTGCGGTATTGCCTAAAGTTTTTGGTCTGGCAATTTCTAGAAAATGCTGACTCGCCATCTTCAGGATGAGTCTGCTGATGCCATTTCAGCTGGGCATCGGGTTGGGACATTTTCAACGAAAGAATCACACCCAATTTCAGAAATTATTTTGCAGGGTTTACAATTTGTTGTTGAAAAGAAAATGGATTTTTAGTATAATAAAATTGATATACCAGCGCAGCTTGTACGTGCTGGCTGGATTTTGCAATCCGGGGCGCTGCTCCGGAGGAAGGAGCCCGAATCGAATGAGAACGATTACAGTACATGCGAGCCAGACCTATCCCATCTGGATTGAACGGGGCTTGCTGGCGCAGTGCGGCGCACTTTTGCGAAAACAGACCAAAGCCCAGACAGCTGCGGTAATTACAGACGATCATGTGGATGCGATATACGGAGATACTGTGGTGCAGTCGCTGGAACAGAACGGATTTCATGTGCTGAAATTTGTCTTTCCCCATGGAGAAGCGTCTAAGTGCAGCACCACGCTGAACCAGATCTACGACTTTTTGTGTGAAAATAACATTACACGCACTGACTGCCTGGTCGCACTGGGCGGCGGTGTTGTGGGAGATATTACCGGCTTTGCTGCGGCGACCTATCTGCGTGGGCTGGATTATATGCAGATCCCTACCAGCTTGCTGGCACAGGTGGATTCTTCTGTAGGCGGAAAGACTGCCATTGACCTGCCCGGCGGCAAAAATCTGGTGGGCGCATTCAAACAGCCCGTTGCAGTGCTGTGCGATCCGGATACCCTGCAAACGCTGCCCAAGGAATTCCTGGCAGACGGCATGGGTGAGGTTATCAAGTACGGCATGATCCGGGATGCAGAACTCTTTGCTCTGCTGGAACAGCATACACTGGAAAACGTGGCGGAGGTCATGGAAGAGATCATTGCAACTTGCATCGACATCAAGCGTGACGTGGTGGAGCATGACGAATTCGACACCGGCGAGCGCATGATCCTGAATTTCGGGCATACTCTGGGACATGCAGTGGAGAGCTATTATCACTATGAAACATATACCCACGGTGCGGCAGTGGCAGCTGGTATGTGCATGATGGCGGAAAAGACCTGTGCAGCTGAGATTTACCAGCGGCTTTGCAATTGCGTGGCATCCTATGGACTGCCCACTTCTGTGGAAGCGCCTATGGATCAGCTTGTGCCCCTTTGCGGCAATGACAAAAAACGTGCCAGCGCATCCCTGCGGTTCATTGTCTGCGAGACCATCGGCGCGGCGCAGATCCGTACCATGCCCTTCGGGGAATTTGCAGTATGGATGGGAGGCACGAGGGCATGAACGTAGAAATCACACCGTCTAAGCTGCACGGTACCGTGCGGATTCCTGCTTCCAAGAGTGTGGCGCACCGGATGCTCATCTGTGCAGCACTGGCAGAGGGTACTTCGGTGATTTCCGGTGTGGATATCTCAAGAGATATTACAGCCACAATGGAAGTGCTCACTGCTTTCGGTGCAGCTTTTTCCCAGAATGGCAGCACCATTACCGTCACAGGTGTAGGCGGCAAAGCAGCGGCGAAAGAAGCAATTGCAGACTGCTGCGAAAGCGGTTCGACACTTCGCTTCCTGATTCCGGTGGCTGCGGCATTGGGCATACATACCACCTTTTTCGGTCAGGGACGTCTGCCCCAGCGACCCATTACGGCATATCTCCGGGAATTGCCCCCTAAGGGTATCACTTTCCATTATGAGAATACCATGCCCTTTACCATAGAGGGACAGCTTCAGCCCGGTACTTATGAGCTGGAAGGGGATGTTTCTTCCCAGTATGTCACAGGTCTGCTCTTTGCATTGCCCCTGCTGGATGGGGATTCGGAAATACGGATGCTGTCCCGATTGGAGTCCAGACCTTATGTGGATCTGACTATTGATTGTCTGCGGCAGTTCGGCGTGGAAATCAAGGAGACGGAGAACGGATATTCCATTCCCGGCGGTCAGAAGCTTCATCCCTGTGACCTTGCAGTAGAGGGAGATTATTCCCAGGCGGCGTTCTTTTATGTGGCAAATGCTCTGGGAAGTGATGTGGAACTGACCAATCTGAACCCGGACAGCGTTCAGGGTGACAAAAAGATCATTGAAATTACATCGCAGATGTGTTATAATCAGAAAGAGGGAAAGCCGGCGTGCTTCATTGTAGATGCATCGGATATTCCCGACCTGGTACCCATTCTGGCAGTGCTGGCAACATTCGGCACAGCGCCGTCCCGTATCACAGGTGCACACCGCCTTGCTATCAAGGAAAGCGATCGCCTTGCGGCTACGGCTGATATGCTGAACCGGCTGGGCGGCAAAGTGACAGCTTCGGCAGACGGACTGGTGATCGAACCGGTGCAGGAACTCCACGGCGGTGTGGTGGACAGCTTCGGCGATCACCGGATCGCCATGTGTGCTGCGGTGGCTGCTACACGCTGTACCGGCGTGGTTACTATTTTACATGGAGACTGCGTGGAAAAGTCATATCCACGATTCTTTGAGGATTATCAACAATTAGGAGGAATTGCCCATGTCATCGTTCTGGAATCGTAATATTTCCATTTCCATCTTCGGGGAATCCCACGGCCCGGCAATCGGCGTGGTCATTGATAACCTGCCGCCGGGGGAGTATATTGATCTGGAAAAGCTGCGGCAGTTTATGACACGCCGTGCCCCGAAAAAGGACGGTACTACTACACCCCGGGGTGAAAAAGATCTGCCCCAGATCATGTCTGGTCTGCTCAATGACCGCACCACCGGCGTGCCCCTTTGTGCATTCATTCAGAATACGGATACCCGTTCCAAGGATTACAGCAATCTGGCACGTCTGCCTCGTCCGGGTCATGCGGATTATACAGGTGCTATGCGGTATCGTGGCTTTAATGATGTGCGGGGCGGCGGACATTTCTCCGGCCGTCTCACGGCACCCCTCTGTTTTGCTGGTGCAGTCTGCGGGCAGATTCTGGAACGGCGTGGCATCTATACCGGTGCGCATATTGCATCCATTCACGGTATTCAGGACGATGCGTTCAGTCGCACAAAGGTGACCAAGGAGGATATTCTGGCAGTACGGGAAAAGGAATTTCCGGTGCGCAATGATGCACAGGGAGAACTGATGCGGGAAGATATCCGCAATGCCCGTCACGGCGGGGAATCTCTGGGCGGTATTATTGAATGCGTGGCGATCAATGTGCCTGCCGGCGTAGGTTCTCCCATTTTTGAGGGACTGGAAAACACCATTGCCCAGCTGATCTTCGGTATTCCGGCTGTGAAGGGACTGGAATTCGGCGCTGGTTTCCAGGTGGCAGAAATGGTTGGCAGCCAGAACAATGACCCGTTCTATATTGACGAAGCCGGTCATGTGAAAACCAAAACCAACAATCACGGCGGTATTCTGGGCGGTATTTCATCGGGTATGCCCATTACACTGAATGTGGCAGTTAAGCCCACGGCATCTATCGCTAAGCCCCAGGAAACGGTGGATTTCCGTGCAAAAACCAACGAGACCCTGCAAATTCACGGCAGACATGACCCGTGTATCGTGCCACGTGCTGTGCCGTGTGTGGAAGCGGCGGTGAATATTGCGCTGCTCTCCCATATGATGGATTATCCGAATTTTTAACCTGATTCGAGGTGGCAGCTGTGCAGGAAGAAAACCTTTTGAAAATGTCAAAAATGGCAACGCCGCCGATCATGGATCCCCATACGGCAAATATTCTCATCTGTTATTTGCTCTATCGGATCGACAAGCCGGTTCGTGTGTCCCATTTGTACGATATTGCTGTGGGAAATGATATTATCAATTATTTTGCGTATCAGGATTCTATTGCCTATCTGACCAGCCACGGTTCTGTGGAGGTGGAGAAACATAACAACGGGATAGAATATTATTCCCTGACGGAAAATGGCATCCGCACGGCGAAAGAGTTGCGCAATTATGTGGGAAAGGCGTATCGGGACAAGCTTGTCTCTGCGGCACTGCATTATTTTGCCCGGATCAAGCGGCAGAATGAGGTGAAGATCGACTATATTCCTTTGCAAAAGGGGTATTATGTGCACGTGCGCTGCCTGGATGTTCAGGATGATCTGCTGGATCTGAAACTGTATGCGCCGGATTATACCCAGGCAAAATTCCTGGGGGAACAGATCATGCTGAATCCTGCCGGATTTTATGGGAAAATACTGGACGCAGCATTCTCCAACGAGGAAGAAAGCTACGATCTGAGCGATAATTAAGGCAACACCGCACAAAGAGCGCCTGACGGCTTTGCACGTCATATGCTTGCATATTTTCCGTCATATTTCACAAAAATGCTCGTGAATACACAAAGTATTCACTGCGCTTTTTGTTTCATCTGACGAAAAATCTGACGGCGCATCTGACGCACAATCTTTGTGCGGTATTGCCTTAAACAAAAAAGGCACAGGGTGATTGCACTCTGTGCCTTTTTTCATCTGTGCGAAGCACAGGCAATGAAGTTTTTTTGTCCAGCAATTTTTCAAAAATGCTGGTGGGGTCAAGGGGCAAAGCCCCTTGTCGCC
>NZ_CALDMP010000071.1 GCF_937915125.1 uncultured Ruminococcus sp.
ATGCAAGCATATGACGTGCAAAGCCGTCAGGCGCTCTTTGTGCGGTGTTGCCTCATGGATAATCCCGGCGCTTCCGGGTAGGATAAGAATATCCTGTGTCTGGAGGTGATACCATGGAACCCTATGAAATTCCCCTTGGCTTCGGCATGGCGCTTGCACAGAATCCGGAGGAACTGCTGAAATTTGCAGCACTTCCGGAACACAAAAAACGGAAGATCATAAACGGCACCCATACGGTCTCCTCAAAAGAGGAAATGCGGCAGTATGTGGAACGTATTTTGACGATGATGTAATCATGCAGGGGCAATACGTTCCATAAACCTTGTAGGGGCGGATATTATTCACCCGCAATGAAAAGCCTATTTTTAACAGAGGGAAATAAAATCAATAAAACAGGAGTGACAGCAATGTGTATCAGTATTGCAATGAAAACCAATGCTTTTTATTTCGGGCGCAATATGGATCTGGACTATGGATTCGGGGAACATGTGGTAGTGACGCCCCGGAATTATCCCTTTGTATTCCGGAAAGCCGGTGGGATGGAACACCACTATGCCATGATCGGTATGGCATCTGTGGCAGAGGGTTATCCCTTGTATGCAGAGGCGGCAAATGAACGGGGACTGTGCATTGCCGGGCTGAACTTTCCAGACAATGCTTATTACCCCCAAGAGGAAGAACCCGGCAAGGAGAATATATCTCCTTTTGAGCTGATTCCGTGGCTTCTGGGGAAGTGTGCATCTGTGGCAGAGGCGAAAGAGCTTCTCACCAAGACACATCTCGTGGCGATCCCTTTCAGTGAAAATATGCCTCTTGCCACCCTGCACTGGCATATTGCTGACCGGGAAAGCTCCATTGTCCTGGAATCCACCCGGGATGGAATGCATATCTACGATAACCCGGTGCATGTCCTGACGAATAATCCCACATTTCCTTTCCATATGACCAATCTGAGCCAGTATCTCAACCTGCACGTGACACCGCCGGAAAATTGCTTTTCGGAACATGCAGATATTCGTCCTTTCGGAAAGGGACTGGGCAGTTTCGGTCTCCCGGGAGATTTCTCCCCGGCATCCCGGTTTGTCAAGGCAGCCTATCTGCTGCTGAATTCCAGATGCCAGCCGGATGAAGAGAGCAGCGTCTCCCAGTATTTCCACCTTCTGGATTCCGTGGCGGTGGTCAACGGCAGTATTGTACCCAATGCAGACAGTGCCTATTTTACCCGGTATTCCTGTTGCATGAATGTGGATGAGGGAATCTATTACTACAAGACATATTCCAACAGCCAGTTGACGGCGGTGTATATGCAGCATGAAGATCTGGATGGAACCGGACTTCGGGAATTCCCACTGATTACGCAGCAGCAGGTGGCGTGGATAAACTGATGATATCAAAAAACCGCTCCGGAATACCGGCGGCGGTTTTCATGTTGTGGTATGGTAAACCCCTCCCCTTTCAGGGGAGGCAGATCAGGCACCCGGAAAATTGAGTACAGCAATGGTGGAGGGGTAACAGAGAGGTTATCGAACCGACATAACAGGAGGGACAGTATGTTTGAATTTATGATTTGTTTTATTGCCGGTATCGGGGCAGGGCTTGGGACAGGCTTTGCAGGTATGAGTGCGGCGGCGGTGATCAGTCCGATGCTCATTACATTTCTGGATATTCCGGCGTATCAGGCGGTGGGCATTGCCCTTGCAAGCGATGTGCTCGCCAGCGGCGTTTCGGCGTATACTTATTATAAAAACAAGAATATTGACGTGAAAAACGGCGTTGTCATGATGGTGACGGTGTTGATCTTCACACTGGCGGGAAGTCTGCTGGCAAGTTTGCTGCCGTCGTCCACCATGGGAAAATTCTCCATGATCATGACCCTGCTTCTGGGCATCAAATTCCTGGTGAAGCCGGTCATGACCACAAAGGAGAAAATGCTCCAGACTTCGGTGAAAAAACGCTTTATCCAGTCGGTTTGCTGCGGGATTCTCATCGGGCTGATCTGTGGCTTTGTAGGAGCCGGCGGCGGTATGATGATGCTGCTGATCCTGACCTCTGTGCTGGGCTATGAACTGAAAACGGCAGTGGGTACCAGCGTGTTTATTATGACATTCACGGCGCTGACGGGTGCTGTCTCCCACTTTGCCGTAGACGGAATGCCCGACCTCTCTGCCTTGATCTTCTGCGTATTGTCCACGCTCCTCTGGGCAAGGATTGCAGCGAAGTTTGCCAATAAGGCAGAGCCAAAGGTACTGAACCGTGCTACGGGTGCTGTGCTTACGGTACTGGGTGCGGCTATGATCGTGGTGAATCAGGCGCGGGGATGATTGTGCGATGCATGGAAAAGAACGGATGGTGCAGGAGGGAATCGGGGAATGACATAGGAGCTATTAGAATTAGTGCCACTGCCCCTAGAATCATACTCATATACAAAAAACGGTTTGAATATCTTCCTGATATCCAAACCGTTTCATTATTTTACCTTAACCCGAAAATGTGGATTATAGGTCAGTTCACTGCATCTTATAGGCGTCGATCATCTTCTTGACCATCTGACCGCCGATAGAACCAGCCTCACGTGCAGTCAGGTCACCGTTATAACCCTGCTTCAGAGTTACGCCAACTTCGCTGGCAGACTCCATCTTGAAACGCTCCATTGCTTCTTTGCCCTTCTGCGTAAATTCGCCCTTCATAATTCATTCTCCTTTTCAAAATCATAATTTCCGTGTTGCGGCGAACCGAAAGCACCTGGAAGATGCGTCGTACCTTTGTCGCCGCACTAGTAGTATATCGCAGATCCAGATTTCTATCACAGGTAGTTTTTTCGAGTTTTTTTGCATGACCTTGGCGGCACTGGAAAATCAATTTTTTTCAAAGGCAAAGGACGCCGCAAGTTCCAATCCGCACAGCACGGCGCATCCGGAAAGGTAACACAGTATGTCACCCCAGTCAAAGGAGGTACCGATTATCGTACTTGCCGCAGCACTCCTGGACAAGCCCAGAAGCTCTATGATATGTATGCCCTGTAAGAACTCTACCATAACGGCAAAACCAAACAAGATCACGATCCACCAGGAACAGCGATGGGTGTGCAGTTTTTTCCAAATGCGAATCGGGAGAACCGTGTGCAAAAAGCAGTACAACACGGACATGACGATGACATCGCCCAGATAGGGACGGATAAAACTGTCGTGCACAAACAGTGCAATCAAAACTTCTATGCCGAATAAAACCAATAATGAGATACCAAAACAAATATGAGGATGTTTCATTTTTTCAGACTCCTTTTTCACGAATTACGGAATATAATCGGAAGTGCTCCGGTATCGCAGCGGCGAAACGCCCATCTGACTGCGGAACACCCGATTGAAATAGCTGACGTTTTCATAACCACATTCAAATGCGATTTCCAGAACAGTCCTGTCTGTCTCACGCAGCAGCGTACATGCCTGTTCGATCCGGACTGTGTTCAGATATGCAGTAAAATTCTGCCCGGTCGCACCGCGAAAATACCGGGAAAAATATTTTTCCGACATATGAAACGCATCCGCCATGGCAGTGATCGTAAGCTGCGCCGCATAATTTTTGCGGATATACTCCAGGATCTTCTTGAGCCGTTCGCTCTTCTGACTGGGGGATTGCTGTACAGTGATCAGCTGCCGCCGCCGGATCAATTCTGAGATCAGCTGCAACAGATACACTTTGATTGCCAGTTCATATCCGATTTCCTTTTGCTCTATGGTACGCAAAATCTGTGTCAGAATGCCGCTGATAGTCTCCACTTGTTCCGGGTCAGTGATGCGTACCGGAAACCGCATGGTATTCCGGATGAGCGGCTCCAGATATGCCTGGGCATTGTCGTTTGCCGCAAAGGAAAGGGATTCCAGCGGAAAGATGAATGTGCCATAGGATAGCGTGGGGTCGTTGGATACAATGCGGTGCAGTTCCTCCTGATTGATCATAAAAATATCTCCGGCAGAACCCAGAAATGTCTCCGCACCAATGGTGATCTCCGCTGTCCCGGAGAACAGCTGCATGATCTCCATATTTTTATGCCAGTGCAGCTGTACAAGAAAATGGTCGCACTCTGTAGTTGTCATAAAACATTCCAAGGGGAACCTTGGTGTTCCATGTTTTCGCATCTCCAGCAGACGTTGTTTTTCCATTCTGTCATCTCCTTTGAAAAAGTAGAAAATGTGCAAGAATATGCGGATATAGTGCTAGATTTTGTGGAATATTACAGATATAATATAACACAGAACAGGAAATCTGTCAACCATTTCAGGGAGGCTTTGCATATGAAATTTGCAGAAAACTTTTTATGGGGCACAGCTTCTGCTGCCTATCAGATCGAGGGCGCTTATCTCGAGGACGGCAAGGGGCTGAACATCTGGGACGCCTATTGCCAGGAGGGAAACCGCATTGCTCACAGTGAAAACGGCAATGTGGCATGTGACCACTATCACCGTTTCCGGGAAGATGTGAAAATGATGCGGGAGATGGGCGTCAAGAATTATCGTTTTTCCATCAGCTGGACACGTATTCTTCCGGAGGGTACAGGAAAAGTCAACGAAAAGGGTTTGCAGTTTTACTCCGATCTGGTGGATGAACTGCTGGCAAACGGCATCGAACCGCTGGTGACGTTGTTCCACTGGGACTATCCCCTGGCACTGCACCAGAAAGGCGGCTGGCTGAACCGGGAATCTTCGGACTGGTTTGCGGAGTATGCAAAGGTTGTGGTAGATGCCCTTTCCGACCGGGTGAAATACTGGATGACCATCAACGAGCCACAGGTATTCATCGGCTGCGGTTATGCCATTGGCAAATTTGCACCCTTTGAGAAGCATCTGCCCTGCGACCTGACCCGTATGACGCACAATGTGCTGCTGTCACACGGAAAGGCTGTGCAGGTCATCCGGAAATATGCCAAGAAAGAGCCGGTGATCGGTTTTGCATTTGCTACGCCGTGCTGTACACCCACAGACAATACACCGGAGGCAATCGAAGAAGCACGCCGCAAGAGCTTTTCTGTCACACGGGATCGCTTTCCCTTTGAGCTCTCCTGGTGGGCAGATCCCATTTTCTTCGGCGAATATCCTCAGGAGGCATATGATGTGCTGGGTGCAGATATGCCGGAGATCCTGCCGGGCGATATGGAGATCATCTCACAGCCGGTGGATTTTTACGGCGTAAACATCTATGAGAGCAAGGCAGCGGAAAACATTTACGGCTATGCAGAAAACGCCTATCTTGGCTGCCCCAGAACCCAGATGGGCTGGCCGGTCACGCCGGAGGTGCTCTACTGGAGCCCGAAATTCCTCTATGAGCGCTACAAGAAGCCGGTGCTGCTCAGCGAAAACGGTATGGCAGGACATGACTGGGTGCACCTGGACGGCAGAGTACACGATGCACACCGCATTGACTTCATGAAGCGCTATCTTCGGGAATTATGCCGCAGTGCAGAGGACGGCGCAGAGATCATGGGTTATATGTACTGGTCGATTATGGACAATTTTGAATGGGCAGACGGCTATGACAAGCGTTTTGGTCTGGTGCACGTGGACTATCAGACGCAGAAGCGTACCATCAAGGATTCCGGCTATTTCTACCGGGATGTCATCCAGACAAATGGACAAGCCATTTTTTCAGACACCTGGGAAGGCTGAATTTGAAGGAGAATTACAAAATTTGATATAGGCAACACCGCACAAAGAGCGCCTGACGGCTTTGCACGTCATATGCTTGCATATTTTCCGTCATATTTCACAAAAATGCTCGTGAATACACAAAGTATTCACTGCGCTTTTTGTTTCATCTGACGAAAAATCTGACTGCGCATCTGACGCACAATCTTTGTGCGGTATTGCCTATAGAAAAGGCGGTCAAACGTGAAAAAATCGTTTGATCGCCTTTTATTATGTACGCTTATGTCCGCATTTTTCTGCGGAACAATACAATAGAAATCCCTACGATAACAACTGCCCAGATCAGCACGATCCCTGTCTCCTGCAAACTGTCAAAATAGCTGCCCGCATAAGCCAGACGTGCAGCTTTTACTGCATGGAAGAAGGGAAGCGCAGCGCAGATCTTCTTCAGTGTACCGCCGATGGCCTCCACATCCATCCAGATACCGCCCAGCATACCGGAAAAACAAATGATCACAGAGGCAATGCCGGGGGCTGCATTTTTCGAAAGCAGTGTACCGAACAGTATGCCAAAGCCGATAAACATGAGAATTGCCGGCAGAGAAAACAGCACGGACATTGCCATGTCTGCCAGGTGCAGTGTGGCGCCCTGGAGGGCACTCAGAATCAGGGCAGTAAGACAGGTGACCACTGCCTGTCCAAGCGCCAAAAGTGCCATAGGCGAAAGATAACCCAGAATAAAATCCACAGAACGCATGGGTGACGTATACAGCCGCAGCAAAAACGCTTCCTTGCGATCGCCGGAGATCAGCAGGCTGGTGAACAGCATAATAAATGTATACCCGAAGATCATAACGCCCGGTGCCAGATTCTGTATTTCAAAAAGCACCATGCCAGCTTCCGCCGGAATACTCTGATTGATCACTGTCATCAGGAGCAGCATCACAAGGGGAAATCCCAGACAAAACACCCAGCTCAAAGGGTCACGGATCAGTTCTCTGCAATTTCTGGACGCAAAATGTAATGCTCTCATAGGGCACCTCCTGTTTCCTCTGACACCGTCAGGAAAATATCCTCCAGCTTTTCCTGTCCGGTCTGTTTCTGCAAAGCTTCCAGCGTGCCGTATGCCTTCAGCTGCCCTTTTCCCATAATGGCAATGTGATCGGCGAGATGCTCCGACTCCTCTAGATAGTGGGTGGTGATGATCATGGTCATGGTTCCTTTCAAGGATTCGATCGCACGCCAGAGTTCCCGTCTCGCCATGACATCCAGTCCCAGAGTAGGCTCATCCAGAAACAGCAGCTTCGGTTCTGTGACAAGCGCCATGGCAATACTGAGCCGCTTCTGCCAGCCGCCAGACAGTTTCCCGGCACGCTGTTTCAGAACGCTTTCCAGGGACAACTGCCGGGTGATTCGTTCCACATTTTCCGATGTCTGGCTTTTGGACAGTCCATACACGCCGCACATAAAGCGTAAATTTTCCTCCACAGTCAGATTCCGGGCAAAGGAATTCTCCTGGGGAGAAATGCCGATCATTGGTTTCACTTCTTCCGGCTGGGAGAGAATGCTCTTTCCATATACCAGGGCATCTCCGGACGTAGGTTTCGTCAGGCAGGAAAGCATTTTTATGGTGGTGGTTTTTCCGGCGCCGTTCATACCAAGCAGGGAAAGGATCTCACCATCTGCCACTTGCAGAGACAGATCCCGGACTGCCGGCACATGCTGATACTGCTTTTCCAGGTGCTGTATTTCAATTGCGTTCATCTTGTCCTCCTGTGGATTCCTCGTCCTCCAGTTCTTCTTTCTGGATCATTTCCATAATTGCGGATGTAAAGGCGAAAAACCGGTTCAGCTTGCACATGGCGATGCCCTGGGCTTCATCGCCCAATAACAGCAGCTTGTCGCCGGGCTTCAGATCAAACACATGACATGCCTTTTCCGGTAGAGTGACCTGTCTTTTTTCATTGATTTTCGCCACGCCGAAAATGTGCTTTCCGGCAGGTTTCTTTTCCTGGTCGGGATTCTTGGCATAAGTCACAAGATCGTCCAGAGTCACATGATAGAGCCGTGCAAGGGCAATACAGTTGTCAATATCCGGGAGCGATTCGCCGCTTTCCCATTTTGCAACAGACTGTCTGGAAACATTCAGCCGTTCTGCGACTGCCTCCTGGGTCAGTCTTGCGGATTTCCGCAGTTTCTTTAAATTTGTAGGATTCATCGCTTTCACCTCGATTCTTAGGCAATACCGCACAAAGATTGTGCGTCAGATGCGCCGTCAGATTTTTTGTCAGAT
>NZ_CALDMP010000072.1 GCF_937915125.1 uncultured Ruminococcus sp.
TTTTGTTTCATCTGACGAAAAATCTGACGGCGCATCTGACGCACAATCTTTGTGTGGTATTGCCCTATGTTTCCTCAAACAAATCCATTTCCTCGGTTTCTCCTTTGGTGCAGACAGAACGCAGTCTGCACAACGCAAATTGAATGCAATATACAAATCCTTATACTATAATTATAGTATAACACACATTTATTGAATATATCTTAAAGTTTTCTCCTGATTTTCAAAACTTTTCTATGCATATTGACGATATAGTTACGGTATCCGGTTCTGTTCCGTCAAACAACTGCATAAGATAAGAAAAGGCAATACCGTGCAAAGATGTCATGCTCTTTGCGCGGTGTTGCCAAAGAACACAAGGAACCTGTTCATCTCATGTGAGGAGGCAGAGCAATGTATCACAGCTGGAACATCCGCCGATTTCTTCGCTACGCCGCATTCGATCTGGTACTAATCCTGGCGGCGATCCTGCTGACCCGTGCCGGCAAGCAGCATTTTGCAGCCGTGGACAGCACCGGCGGCGTAACACTTCCCATATTGATGTATCACAGCGTCACAGATATGCCTGAGACGGAATACTGCGTCTCGCCGGAGACTTTCCGCCAAGATATGCAATATCTCCACGACCATGGCTACGAGACTGTCTCTGCCGCCGAACTCATCGCCTATACTGAGGGCAGCAGTTCCCTGCCGTCAAAGCCCGTTATGCTGACCTTTGACGATGGCTTTTACAACAATATGCGTATTGCTTTGCCCATTCTGAAAGAATATGATATGTGCGCTGTGATATCCGTTGTGGGAGCGTTCACCGATGTATATGCCCCGGATGCACCACACAACGATGTATACTCATACCTGACCTGGGATGATCTGCGTCAGCTGCAAAAATGTGAGCGCATTGAACTGGGCAGTCATACATATGATATGCATTCCGACGACCAGCGAAAGGGCTGTGCCAAGCTGGAATGGGAATCCGAGGAAACATATCATTCCATTTTATATGAAGATGTCTCCCTGTTACAATCCCGGTTTCAGGAAGAACTGCAAATGCAGCCTGTGATCTTCGCCTATCCCTATGGCTTTATCAGTGAAGAGAGTAAGCCAGTACTGAAAGAGTGCGGGTTCCGCATCACACTGACCTGCCTGGAAAAGCCAAATTTTATTACGCAGGATCCCTCCTGTCTGTACGGACTCAGCCGCTACAACCGTCCGGGCAATTGCAATACAGAACAGTATATGTCACGTGTTTTATCCGAAAACGACAAATAGAGTGATTCAATGCACAATGCATTCAATAACAGGAGATGATACATATGCGCAGACGTCACAGACGTCGAAAATGGACATTTGTCTGCTTTCTCGCAGCCATGGCAATTCTTCCGATGACAGCTGCGTTACAGCGAAGCAGCAGCGAGGTGCATTCTTCCGCCGCCTTTCAGTCGGAAGCAATCCACGCTGACACAGACCCCTGGTACGACCAGGAGGATACGGTCACATGGAATGTGGCATCTGACGGATTTGGCTGGGAGGAAGAAACTGTACCTGCCGCAGAAGCTGTCAGATCACCTGTGGTTCCCTCTGACAATCCCGGTGCCAAACCCTATCCCACCAGCTGGAACCTCAGTGCGGATACCAGTATCAAACGCACCTCTTATGGAACCTATTCCGGCACACGTTTTTTTAGTCTCTTTACTGCCGGACAGGTACAAAATAAAACCAGCATCTCCAACAACGAACTGATTACCGAAAGCTCAAAAGCGCCGTCCTTTACCATTGAAACCAACAGTGAACCCCAGGTGCTGATCATGCACACCCATACCACAGAATCCTTTGAGCCTTATGTTCGCTCCTGCTTCGACCCCGGCTTCAACTACCGCACCACTGACCCGGCGTATAATATGGTATCTGTTGGGAATGCTATCACAGAACAGCTGGAGGCAGCCGGTATCGCCACCATTCATGACACCACCATCCACGACTATCCTTCCTATAACGGTTCCTACGAACGAAGTGCCGAAACAGTCAAAAAAATACTGGAGAAGTACCCCTCTATCTGCGTGGTGCTGGATATCCACCGGGACGCCATCCAGGATGGCAATACGCTGGCACAGCCTGTGGTGGAGATCGACGGAAAGGAATCTGCACAGGTCATGATCATCTCCGGCTGTGATGACGGTACAATGGATATGCCCAATTATCTGGAGAATTTTCACTTTGCCTGTCAGCTTCAGGGCAATATGGAAAGTATGTACCCGGGTCTGACACGTCCGATTCTTTTTGATTATCGAAAGTACAATCAGGATCTGACCACCGGAAGTCTCTTGCTGGAGATCGGTACCCACGGAAATACACTGGAACAGGCACAGTACGCCGGAGAACTAGTGGGAAAATCTCTGGCACAGACGCTGTTGAAGCTGCAAAAATAGATACAAAAAAGGAGTTGCTTCAAAGACAACAACTCCTGCCAGAAGAAAGGATATTTTTCATGAAAGCCCGGACGAAGAAAAAATGGAAGTATCTCTGTACTGCTGTTTTGCTGTATTTTTTGCTGTGCGGATTTCTCTGGGGCTTTCTCCTGGTGCGCACACGTTCCTATAACCGGCTCTCCCATGAACAGGTGGTCATGGCACAGCTGACAATTGAGCCAGACAACCATGCTTCTCTCTCCCTGGCAGAGACATCCATAGAATGGGAGCTTCCAGAGTGGGACGAAGACCTGTACCTCTGGATCAGCACACTGCCGGGCAATGCCGGGGACTGCGCAATCAGTCTGTGGCAGTTGCTATTTGCAAGATAGAGTAATTCGAAGAAAACGAATATGCGAACACGTTTTAAACTACCTCATTCAGTTGGTGCACGGGCAGCGGCAGGTTCTCCCCATGCATGGCATAAAAGCAATTCAGCTCGCCCCGATAAACCAGCATGGCATTGGGAATATACCGCAAATCGTCTGGGGTATAGAGGGAAGGCGCTTTCTCCAGTTTCACGCCGGTATGTTGAAGCAGTCTGGCGACAAATTCAGAACAGTGCATCTTATTCTGCCTTGTCCAGCGAATATGCAAAAATGTAGTACACAAGCCCAGAATATTGTAAGAGTACTGAGAACGGTTGCGTTTGAAGTGCTCCAGATATTGCAGAAACTCCTGCTTAGAGTCGGAAGAAACCGGAATGGCATAAATCTCACAGGGGATCATCAAAAACCTGCCAAGCGTCCCCTTCCCGATAATTTCCTGGTTGAATGTCGCCGGCAGAGGGAACCGACGATAGGTTCGGCAAAAGCTATAGACCTCTTCTAGGGTCAGATCAACGGCAACTGAAGCATGGTTATACGGCTTTTTTGTGAACATTTTGATAATTCGAGCGACATTTGTACCGGTCTGACTTAGAATTACGAACAAATATTCCTGCATTTTTTTCACCTCTGAAAATTTTTTTCGAATTTCCTGATTTATTATAGCATAACCCCTTGCATTTTTCAAGAGGATGTGCTATAATAATATAGTCGTCAGGTGATTCTCCCGAAGATTCAGCAATTTGCATGAATGTACTGATTCTTTTTTGTACAGTTTTCCACCTGATATGAAATATGCGCCTGTAGCTCAGCTGGATAGAGTGTCAGACTCCGACTCTGAAGGTCGTGCGTTCGAATCGCATCAGGCGTACCAAAGAAGAAAAAACCACCTGTAGGAATGATTGCATCCTACAGGTGGTTTTTTGTGACGTATTATCATTGGAACGAGATTTCGACATGCTTACAGTTCATAATAACTTGTCACATATCTAAAGCGCACAGTCGGAACATTACTGACGCCTTATCAACAATAGATGATCTGCTCAGGAAACCACTTCACAATCCCGGGCAGTTCCGGGAAGTTCCACTGCTTTTACCGTTTCATGACTGGTTTTGCGGAAAGTGCCTGTGGCTTTATCCACGGTGATACTGGTTTTCCTGATCTCGATAGCATCATTGATGCCCCAGTCACCAGCAACTGCATAGCCAACGCTGTAGAAACTCAGTGTGACCTGCTCCTCTGTTTCTGTATAGAAGGATTTCAGGTTATAGCTAATACCTCGTATGGACAGGAATTCCAGAAGATTTTCTTCATTCAGCGCAAAGTGCAGCTGTCCAGCAGCCATATCATAATAGTTCTTGTTGTAGATAATGACATAATAGGGCTTATCTGTCACGTTCTGATTGCTGTAATAGGAACGATAGATCCAGAATTTTTCATCGGAATAAACCTTTTCGCAGCCATGAAATGTATAGCTATCATTTTCCGGAACGAAGAATTCCTGTGCAAAAGTCTCTGCTTCTGCATCTGTTTCCGCAGAAGCATACAGGAAATTTCCGTCATCAGCACGATAGCGATATGCCACGAAGGTTGAGCCATTGGGGTCAAATCCCTCTGGGAATGGATAGCTGTATGTTATAGTTTCCAGCTTTCCCGCTTCCAGCATATTGTAAAGCGCCGTCACTTCACCATCTGTAAGGCTAAGGATATCCGATTCTGTCAGACTATTTACGTTAATTTCAGCTGGGCACGATCTTTTCCAGCAATGCCGCTTTTAATAAAGCAAGGTCAAAGCCATTGACCGTTTTATCACCGTTCATATCAGCCGCTCTCCACTTTGGCAGTTCGCCAGTTCCAAGCAGCCATTTTTGTAGTGTCACCGCATCGACAATGGTGCATTTGCCGTCACCATTTACATCTCCCAGATCCGTTTCTATTTCTGCATCTGCGGCAAGTTTGATGCAAATTTCAGCTTCACCGTTCAATGTCCAGGTGTTCTGATTTTCCATAATGGAATAACATTCCGGCATGGAAACAATACCAATATAATAATCTCCGGGATAGAGATTCCTATCTACATAATCAAAATAACGTTCCGGCTCCTCGCTGGTATTCCAGGTCAGAATGGGTTCCGGGTCAATGCAGTCGCAATATGGGTATAAGCCGAGCGTCACATCCGGCACATTTTCATAGGTATCATTGTCGATCACTCTGACGCCGGTGCAGAAATCTGTCAAGTCAGTAATATCCTGAATATCCGACGTTGTGGGTGCAACATCAAAGACTTTCCAGATGGGTTCAGAGGAAAGTCCGCCATCCCAGTCCTGCTTCTGCGTCCAGATCAGTTTCAGATAGCCGCGTGTTCCTTTGGGTTTCAGTACCTGTACAAAATAGTTGGTACTACCGCCAGGCGGCGGCCATCCTTCCGGATACTTCAACGACAAATATGTTTCGGAAACAACATCGTATGCCAGAGAAGGCTCCGTTGTTTCCAGAAAGACTTCATAACCACCATCCCGACAGCATTCTGCGCAATAGATGATATAACCGTTCTGAATGGAAACGGTTCCGTTCTCCTGCGCAAACGCCTGCGCTTCGTAGAACCCATCCGGGGTGAATGCAAAAATATCTGTTTCCGTAATCTGAAGCTGGTCATCTACAGAAAAGGTAAAATGGTAAACCTCTTGGGCGTAGGTGCCAACAGGTTCATTCTGCATGATTGAAGTATCCTCTGTCCAGGTGAAGTCCAGCGTTCCAGCGGATTTCGCCTGAAATACCATCACACTATGGTGCCAGCCGTCTTCCAGACCATACACTTTATAGGATTCCTCCGACATGATCTCAAACTCCGCAGTGGAATTCTCGGATGAAAAGCTATTCACGATGCCGGGGAATTCTGTAAAATCTCCGCAGAAGCAGATGTATTCTCCCTGCACGTAAATATTGCCGTAATTGTTCAGAAAATCCACTGTCTCTTCATAGGTATCCGGCACGTCAAAGGGAATCGTTTTGCTATCCGGTTCTGCCGCAAGAACGGGAAATTGTACTGCACTTGTCAATAGTGCAAAGGTTGTCAGTACTGCAATTGATTTTTTCATATGGGGTTCTCCTTTCATAACACATTGATCTCTTCTTATTTCAGCCCAGAAGATATGCCGCAAGCTCTTCTCTTTTAAAAGTATCAGAACGATTCAGCACATTGACAAGGCTGCTGCCGTCCCATTGATACCGGGATTCGTCCGCATTGCTTACATATTGATACGCACCTGCTGGAACATCGCTGGAACCCTGTCGCAAAAAATACAGGCAAGTTTCTCCCAGCGATGAAGAAGTCTCCTGGGTATACGAATCAAAACAGGTCGCATTCTGAATTTCCTCCTCAGTCATGGGAAACATGGAAGACAATTCCGGACGCAGTGCCAGATATTCTGACAGCGGAATATAGCCGCCCTTTTCATAGACAGATATCATATTCCCCTGCTGCATTGTACCATGATAAACCTCTGTGATCACAAGATCCACCTGTGTCCAGAGTTCATTTCCAATTCTGGTATAGGTCAGCCCGATTACCGTTCCGGAAACGATCTGATCCGAACACTCTGCTTGTATCATCCACGGAATAACGGGATTCACATCATCCGTCGGCAGATCTCCTACAGGATAACTGCCGATATCCATAATCGTATCCGTTTTCTCATAGCGATATACCGGTGTCACGCGATAATCCGCACTCGCCGCTGTTCCCTCACCATTGCTGGCAGGCGGAACGGTTGCTGCACCATTGTTTTCCTCTTCCGATGGCGTTGTCTGACTGCCGGACGGCTTTGTGGAAGTAACCGTACTGGCTGCTGTTGTCTGCGTCGATGCAGGCTTTGCTGTCGTTGTTGCAGCCGCAGTTGTTTTGGTTGTCCGCTTTGTCATAGTCGTTGCCTGGGATGTCCGGGTAGTTTCTTTGGTTACCCTTGTTTCTTTTTGTGTTGTAGCAGTAGCTTTTGTGGTCTGCCGGGACTGTATTGCTTGTACAATTGCAGCAGTCACCTGCTGCTGACTGGTCTGACGCACTTCGCTAGTATGTACCTCCGTTTCGCTCTGGGAAACAACTGGCAGATCAGTTGTTACGGGAGCAACGGTTTCTGTCACTGTTTCATCCACAGCGGGGAGATTTTCCTGTGTATTCCCAGGGGCAGTCTGTTCTGCCGTTTTACCAGACATATCTGTCTCAATGATAGAATCTTCCACATCTGCTATGGGAATACTGCCGCTCCCGTTTCTGTAATTTTGATAAACACCGTATCCTCCAGCCATCACGATCACGACTGTGCACACAGCTGCTGCCTGGCAGACTTTTGCCTTATGTTCCAGAATCAGAAAATACAGCGGTTTTTTTTTCGTTTTTTCTTCCAGATTCTGAAAAAAAGCCTCTTCACGGGTCGGATTCGGAAAATCATAAGCTTTGTTCAGATTTTTCAGTTCCCGTCTGAATTTTCGGCGCATTCTAACCCCTCCTTTTCAAATTCGTGCCGCATTTTTGCAAGGATCTTTTTGATCCTGCGGTTCATTGCAAACCAGGATATGTGATATATTTTACTGATATCTGCAACAGATACCTTATTGATGTACCGCAGCATAATAATTTCCCGTTCCTCCTCCGGCAGAGCCTCCATAATGCTGCGAAGTGTGAGGCTGTTGGTCAGTTCCATCTCCAGATCTGACCCATCCGGTATCTCCTCCGGCAATTCCTCCGGGGATGTCTTACGGTATTCATCAATGCACAGATTCCGTGCAATGGTATATAAATACTGCAATTCGCAGCCGTTTTTCTGATATTCCGGGTGCTCCAGGAATCGAAGGAAGGTCTCCTGGGTTAAGTCCTCGGCGGTCTCACTGTCGGGAATGCGAAAATAGCAATATTGGAATATTTTTTTGTATTGTTCTTTTAGATCCATGGATTCCCCGATTACCTCCCTTCATAGTGTTAGACGAATGAAAAGGAAAAAATTGCGATTTTTATTGTAAATATTTTGTGAATATTGAAGAATGCTTTTTCTTTATTTTAGCATAGTTTCTGGGGAAATACAATGAAAAGGGAAAAAAGGGTTGTTGCAAGCAGTCAAAATCCAAGAGGGAAACGGTACGATGCCCACATCGACCCGTTAATCCGGATTTTTCTGCCCCTGCAACAGCCCCTTTTGTTCTCTGAATTTCTCATAGCCATATCAGGATGTCAGATCCTCCACCAGCTGCCGCAGTTCCGTTTCTGTCGCCACCGGAATACCTTCCTCCAGCTGTTCCCGGTCATAGTCCGACAGCAGATTCAAAGGCATGTCCAGCCGCTGATAGGGCACACTGCTCCCCATCCGAAACAGCCCGATCTGTCCGTCTGTGATCTTCAGTACATAACCCGGCTCTGTGGTTGGTTCCTCTGTAGTCACCCCCTGGGCAGCGCTGCGCTCCTGCCGCATACTCAAAGTTAACGATCCGGCAACGATCACCAGAGAGATAGTAATGGCAGTGAGCAGCATCCATGCGATCTTTCGTTTTTCCATGAAACACCCTTCCTTTCTATAGGGGAACACCGCACAAAAAGTGCCTGGCGGCTTTGTGCAGTATTGCCATAAGTACCAGAAATATTCTTGCCAGAATTCGCAAGTTTATACATTCTGCATATTTTTCAAAGAAAATCCGCTGCACCTCTTAACATCGGGAAAAAAATGTGTTATAATAGATGTGTATCGATTTTTGCACCTTTTGCAGCATGGTTCTCTGCTGCATTTGTATCATTTCCCTGCACGGTTTCGTGCAGACACTTCGAAAGGATCCATGATCATGGAAAATAACAAAATGAAAAAAGGCAATACCGCTGGCGGGACAAATCCCAAGCGACCGCCAAAGGCTCGATCCGGTGCACCTCAGCGGCATTATTACGGCCCCACCGGTACTCCGGAATATCCCTATCACAGCCCGGAACTGGACGAGCCAACTGCAAAGGGCAAGCGGTTTCCTGTTCTGCGGCAGACCCTGTCCATTCTCGGTTCTACCCTGGCAGCGCTGTTTCTGATCCTCATCATTACATGCACGATCGTTACCACCGCTCTTGTGGTCTATGTCATGAACTTCCGGGAAGATGTTTCGAATGTCACCATTGAGGAAATGGAACTGTCCTACAATACCAATATCTATGCCCAGGACGAATCCGGCGAATGGGTGGAGATCTATGAGGTCAGCAATGCCTCTCAGCGTATCCCCATCAGCATCGACAATATCCCTCAACATGTCCGGGATGCCTTTGTCTGTGCCGAGGACGAACGCTTCTACACCCACGATGGCGTCGATTATAAGCGTACCCTCTCCGCATTTGTCAATATGTTCGTCCATATTTACGATACCAACCAGGGCGGTTCTACCATTACACAGCAGCTCATCAAAAATATCACCGGCGACAGCGAACAGTCTCCTTCCCGTAAGATTCGTGAGATCTTCCGTGCTATGGAACTGGAACGTGCCTATTCCAAGGACAAGATTCTGGAGACATATTTGAATTATATCGGCTTCGGCGGTACTTCCAACGGCATTGAACATGCTGCACAAAAATATTTCGGCAAGAGTGCCGCTGATCTGGATGTGGCTGAAGCAGCCTGTCTGGCGGCTATTCCGAAAAGCCCGGAAACCCTCAATCCTTTTGCCGGGTATACCGATGATGTCACAGGTGAATGGGTCAACACCGGACGTGCCAAGAACAAGGATCGTCAGGAATACGTTTTGTGGCAAATGTACGACAATGGCGCACTGACCTATGATGAATACCAGGCAGCACTGCATGAAAAACTGATTTTCACAGACACCGAGGAATACAAGGCGGCACATCCGGAAGAAGAGGAGGAAGAAGAAAAGGACGTAAACGGCCCGACTTCCTGGATCATTGACGCTGCATTGTATGAAGTTGCGGATTATCTTGGCGAGAAATTCAACCTGACCAGACAGCAGGCCATCTCCCGCATCAACCATGGAGGTTATCAGATCTATACCACCGTCAATCTGGATATGCAGAAATATGTGGAAGAGAAATATCTGGATCTGAATAACCTGGTGGAGAAAGACCGGGTGGCAAAGTGGCAGGATTTAGACGGAGACGGTGAATATACTTCTTCGGAAATCGTATATCCGGAATCTGCATTTATTGCTATGAATTATAAAGGCGAGATCCTCTCTGTGGTAGGTGCTACAGGAGAAAAAACAGATTCTCTGTGCTTTAACTACGCTACCATGGAACCTCGTCAGCCAGGTTCGACCATTAAGCCTCTGACCACCTATGGACTGGCGCTGGAAAACGACCTGATCCACTGGGGCTCCGTTTATAAGGATGAACCCATCGAGGTGGAAGGTAAAAAATGGCCGACAAACTACAGCGAAGACAGCTCCGCCATGTCCATCAGCCATAAGGATCTGAAGATCTATGAGGCATTGGAAAAATCCTACAATACCGTTCCGGCACAGCTTTGTGATGCATTAACCCCTCAGAAAGTATTTGAATTTGCAACCACACGCATGGGGCTGGATCTTTGTGAGGATTCCGGCGATGGACACACCGATATCGCATATTCTCCCCTGACAGTAGGTGCGCTGACCTACGGCGTAACACTGGAAAATCTCGTAAACGGCTATATTCCTTACGGCAGCGGCGGTACGCAGTATGAAGCACATCTCGTCAGCAAGGTGGTGCAGGGTGCGGGAGATGTCATTTTCGAAAATGACGGAAATCCCCATCAGGCAGTCAGCAGCGAGACGGCATATGTCATGAACAAGCTGCTCCAGGATGTTGTCAACAATGGTACCGGTCAGAAAGCAAAGCTGGAAAAAAAGCATGTGGCAGGTAAAACCGGTACGACCCAGGACTGGAATGACCTGACCTTCGTAGGACTGACAGAGGACTTCGTCAGCGGCGTATGGCTCGGTTATACAGAACGTTCTGAAATTGAAGATCACAAGATCAAATCCGCACAGATCTGGTACAACATCATTGGTGAATACGCAAACAACCTGGACACAGGCGCTGAATATCCCACAGCAAGCAGTGTTATTGAAAATAAGGTCTGCGCAAAATCCGGTAAGATCGCCGGACCCAATTGCAGTTCCACCACTACTGGCTACTGGAAATCCAGCAATGCACCGGTCTGCGACGAATGCAAGAAGTCCTACTCCACAAAGCCCAAGAATGAAAGCAGTGGTTCTACCACAGAAACTGCCGCTGCACAAAATACAGAGGAAAACAGTGCTGCCACAACTGCACCAGCTGCCCAGGAGACAACTCCGGCGCAATAACACAACAAAAATAAAACGATAAAAACAAGACCGCTGATTCTGTCGGCGGTTTTGTAGTAAATGATAAGGATGTGTGAAACATGCAGGAAACCTATTTGCTCTGCTGTCCGTGTCACTTCGGACTGGAGCGCACACTGCGGTTTGAGATCTCAAAAATCGGCGGTACGGATATTACCGCACAGGACGGAAGAATTCTGTTCCGGGGAGACGCTTCTGTCATCGCCAAAGCGAACCTCTGCCTTTCTACAGCAGAACGTGTCCTGATCCAATTGGGACAGTTCAAGGCGTACACCTTTGAGGAACTGTTCCAGGGCGTGAAATCGCTGCCGCTGGAACAGTGGATCGGCAAGGATGATGCATTCCCGGTAAAGGGACATGCGCTGAATTCCAAACTGCACAGCGTCCCGGACTGCCAGTCCATCATCAAAAAAGCCGCTGTGGAACGGCTGAAATCTGTCTATCACACCAGCTGGTTCACAGAATCCGGCGCAGCCCATCCCATCCAGTTCTCCATCCGCAAGGATATTGCCACGATCTATCTGGATACCTCCGGGATCGGTCTGCACAAGCGAGGATACCGGAAGAACGCCAACGCTGCACCGATCAAGGAGACTCTTGCCGCCGGCATTGTGGATCTTGCACGGGTACATTCCGACAGCGTGGTCTGCGATCCTTTCTGTGGCAGCGGCACGATTCTCATTGAAGCAGCATTCAAGGCAATGCGCATGGCACCGGGATTGAACCGCCGTTTTCTGGCAGAAAAGTGGGAACAGATTCCTCAGAGTATCTGGCGGGAAGCACGGAGTGAAGCGGTTGGTCGCATCAAGCATGATGCAGCCTTTGCGGCATTCGGCTCGGACATTGACCCGGAGGCAATTGCTCTGACAGAGGAAAACTGCCGCCGTGCCGGTGTGAAACCCCGGATCGAGATAGTCCAGCGTGATGTGGCGGATTTTGTTCCGCCGGAAGGTGCAATCACCATCTGCAATCCGCCCTATGGAGAACGAATGCTGGACATTCAGCACGCACAGTCCATCTATCGGATGATGGGAGGTGTTTTCCCGGCGGACAAGGCACATCCTTGTTATATCATTACGCCGGACGCAGACTTTGAACTGCACTTCGGCAAGCAAGCGGATAAAAAAAGAAAGCTGTATAACGGCATGATCCAGTGTAATCTGATGAGTTATTATCAGGGATAATTCTGAAATGTGAAAGGGGGCGTTTGGATAATCATTCGAAAAATAAATTCCCATTTCTCCGCAATTTCCTAGTTGACAACTGCGGAAAAATATACTATAATAAGAATATTGTCTATGATCAAAATCAAAGGAGTATCAATATTATGGCGAAGAAACAGATCTCTAAATCCGGCGCAGCAAAGCTGCGGGAAGAACTCGACTTTCTGGTAACCGTCCGCCGTGCAGAAATGGCGCAGAAGCTGAAAGAAGCGCGTGCACAGGGCGACCTCTCTGAGAACGCTGAGTATGATGAAGCAAAGAACGAACAGGCAATTCTGGAGGCACAGATCGCCGAGATTCAGTACACTCTCGACAATTGCGAAGAGGTAGATGACGACAGCATCTCCATTGACGAAGTTGGTCTGGGTTCTACAGTCAAGCTGAAAAATTTCCGCACCGGTAAAATCGAAACTTTCCAGATCGTCAGCAGCAATGAGGCGAACTTCTCCGAGGGCAAGATCTCTGACGAATCTCCGATCGGCAAAGGCGCTCTCAAGAAAAAAGTCGGCGATACCTTCATGATCGAAGCACCGGCAGGCGAACTGAAATTTGAAATTCTGGAAATCAGCAAGTAATTATACAGAGGATGTGAAACCAATGGCGAATCAGACAAACCCGGTTGTTCCGGAACAGGAGCAGGAACAGGATCGTAATGTACTGCGGCAGATCCGTCTGGAGAAGCTGCGGCAGAGACAGAAAGACGGCAACGATCCCTTTACCATTACGAAATATGACGTGACGGCAAAAGCGGCTTCTATCAAATCTTCCTACGAAGAGACAGAGGCAAGGTTCATGGAAGAAGCTGCCGGAGACGAAGAAGCGCTCCAGGCAAAGCTGGATACCCTCAAGGAACAGCCCATTTCCATTGCTGGTCGTATTATGAGTTGGCGTGACATGGGACGTGCCAACTTCATTGATGTCCGTGACGACACTGACCGCATTCAGGTCTATATTCGTTCCAACGATGTGGGCAAGGAATTCTTCAAACAGGACTTCAAAAAGTGGGATATCGGCGATATTGTCGGTGTAAAGGGTTTTGTATTCCGCACGAAAAAGGGCGAAATCTCCATTCACGCACAGGAGATCACCCTGCTGTCCAAGTCTCTCCTGCCTCTGCCGGAAAAATGGCACGGACTGAAAGATCAGGATACCCGGTACCGCCAGCGCTATCTGGATCTGATCGTGAATCCGGATGTGAAGAAAACCTTTGTCACACGCAGCCAGATCCTCCGGGAGATCCGGGCGTATCTGGATGGCATTGGCTACCTGGAAGTGGAGACACCGGTGCTTCTGCCCATTCAGATCGCAGCAGCAGCAAGACCTTTTGTCACCCACCACAATACCCTGGATATGGACATGTTCCTGCGCATCGAGACGGAACTGAATCTGAAAAAGCTTATTGTCGGCGGTTTTGACCGTGTATATGAAGTAGGCAGAATCTTCCGTAACGAGGGCATGGATCCGTCCCACAACCCGGAATTTACTTCCATTGAAATGTATCAGGCTTACACCGACTATAAGGGCATGATGGATCTGATTGAGGATATGTACCGGACCCTGGCAAAGAAGATCTGCGGCAAAGACATTATCTCCTATCAGGGTACGGATATTCGTCTGGGCGAACCCTGGGAACGCCTGACCATGGTTGAAGCTGTGAAAAAATATGCCGGCGTGGACTACTACAACTGGGAAACAGACGCTGACGCAAGAGTCTGCGCCAAGGAAAAGGGCGTGGAAGTGGAAGAAGGCGAAAACGCCACAAAAGGTCACGTACTGATTGCGTTCTTCGATGCATTTGTTGAGGAACAGCTGATCCAGCCGACGATCATTTATGATTATCCGGTGGAAAATTCGCCGCTGGCAAAGCGGAAGCCAGAGGACCCGGCGTTTACAGAGCGTTTCGAGTATTTCATCTATGCCCGTGAAATGGGCAATGCTTTCTCCGAACTGAACGACCCGGTAGACCAGCGAGAACGTTTCGAGAAGCAGGTGGAGGCTCGCCGTGCGCTGGGCGATACCACCGGCGAGGTCGACGAGGATTTCGTCACTGCACTGGAATATGGTCTGCCACCCACTGGCGGTCTGGGTCTGGGTCTGGATCGTCTGGTTATGCTGCTGACAGACAGCGCATCCATCCGTGACGTTCTGCTGTTCCCTACCATGCGGCCGCTGCCGAAGCTGGGACAGGAAGAAACTGAAGAAGATACAGAAGCGTAAGCATTGACAGGGGGAATCGGTGCAGACGGAATGTTCCGCCTGCCGGTTTCCCTTTCTTTATGGATCTTGACACCCAGAAAGGAACTTCTATGAAGCTCATTATTACAGATTTAGCGCATTTCCGCAATACGGTAAGTGGTGAACATCAGCTCATTGCACCGAAAGACAGCGTCCGGCACTGCATCGGCTGTTTCGGATGCTGGGCAAAAACGCCGGGCATCTGTGTTATCCATGACGGCTATGAAAAAACCAGCATTGCCATGGGAAAATGCATTGAGTTGATTTATATTTCCAAATGCTGCTATGGTGGATTCAGTCCCTCAGTAAAGGCAATCCAGGACAGGGCAATCTCCTATGTGCACCCGGATTTTGTCATGCTTGATGGTGAAATGCATCATAAGCGCAGATATGCGAACCAGATTTCCCTCTCGGCACATTTTTACGGGGAGAATATTTCCGATGCGGAAAAGGAAACAGCAAGAAATATTTTGCAAGCGAATGCAGATAACTTTGACGGAGTTGTAAAAACCATCTGTTTCTACAAAACCATACAGGAACTGGAGGAGGTTGTGCTATGACGATTGCACTTCTGAACGGCAGTCCGAAGATAAAAGAAAGTGCCAGCAGAACACTTCTGAGTGACCTGAAAACGTTCTTCCCCGAAGGAACAAAATGCGTGGAAATTGGGCTGCATTCCAGAAATCTGCCGGAGAATGAGATTGAACTGCTCTTCAGGGCAGATGCATGGGTATTTTCCTTTCCTCTCTATGTTGATGGGATACCGTCTCACCTCCTTTCCATTCTCTGTGAATTGGAGGAACAGTATGCCAATCATCCGGAAATCTCCGTCTATGGCATCGTCAACTGCGGATTCTATGAGGGGATTCAGACAGAATTTGCATTGCAGATCTTACAGAACTGGTGCGTCAAGGCTGGCTATACCTGGGCAGGCGGCGTCGGCGTGGGCGGCGGCGGTGCACTTCCCATGCTATCTGAAGTCAAGCCTGGAACAGGGCCGAAAGCACCAATTGACAAGACGCTCCAAATTCTTGCAGATACGATCCAGAGCCGGAAACAGACAGAAAATCACTATGTCTCTGTGGGCATGCCCAGATTCCTTTACAAAATGGCAGCGCAGATGGGATGGCGGCAGATGATCCGGGCAAACGGTGGAAAAAAGAAAGATCTGCGCAATTGTCCGGAATAAGTGAAATAGATGAAGATATAACCCAAAAAGCGAGGTCACCCTATGCAGGAAGAAGAAAAGCACACTATGCAGCCGGAAGAGTCCCCGGCAGAACCACAATCGGAGGAACCCGGAAAGAAAAAGAAGAAAAAAGGCAAGACACTCATCGAAACCATGCGTGAGATCGATGAAAAAGAAGCCCAGAAAGAAGCCGAAGCGGAGGAACGCCGTCAGGCGATCCTTGCCGAACGGGAAAAGAAAGAGAAAGAGGAATACGCCAAGAAAATCCAACAGGATCGCATTGAACTCATGCGCCTGAAACAGGGCATCATTGAAGAAAGCGAGACCATTCGGGAGGAAAAAGAGGAAAAGCCGAAGCTGTCTTTCTGGAAAAAGATCTCTAACTTTTTCTACCACAGCAAATGGTGGCTGGGCATTACCGTTTTCATTGTGGGTGTTTTCGTTTTCCTTATTGTAGATTTTGTGACGAAAGAACGCCCGGATATGATCGTTATGGTTCTCACCGATGATACCTATATCCAGAATCACACCAATACACTGGAGGAATACTTCGAACAGTTCACAAACGATGAAAACGGCGACGGCAAAATCCATGTGGACATCTACCCCATTCCTGTCAGCGACAATATCAACGATATGGACTATTACACGGGAAATGCAACAAAGCTCTCCGCAGAATTCCAGATGGGTGAATCTGTCATGGTGTTGACAGATGCAAAAGCAAATAAATTTATTTTGGCAGAAGAAACATTGGAAAATCTGGAGGATATCTATCCCGATCATGAAAATATCCGTGGAAACGGCTATTACCTACGCCACACGGATTTTGCCACGAAAATCGGCTACCCTGGCAATGTAGATCGTGACCTGTCCATCGGTCTGCGTACCCCTGTCAAAACATCAGACAGCAAAGAAGAAATGCAGAAAACTTATGATATTGCAGCAAAAGTGCTGGAACGGATCATGGAGGATTTGGACAACACTACCGAGCAGGAGGATATTGTCCCCGAACAAACCTCGGAATCCACAGCGACTGCTGCTACAGAAACGGAGGAATCGTAATGCTGCGAATCGGAAACCACCTGCCCTCATCCAAGGGTTATCTTGCTATGGCAAAACATGCCACAAAATTGAACGCCAATACCTTTGCTTTCTTTACCCGGAATCCGCGGGGCGGATCGGCAAAGCCCATTGACGAATCAGATATTCAGGCATTTCTTGCCTATATCCAGGAGCATGACATTGACCACCTTGTGGCACATGCACCGTATACCATGAATCTCTGCTCCGCAAAGCCGGATATTCGGCAGTTCGGGCTGAATATGCTCAAGGATGATATGGTACGCATGGAGTATACGCCCAATCAGTATTACAACTTCCACCCCGGAAGTCACACAGGACAGGGTGTGGAGACTGGTATTGAACAAATCGCCGCTGCACTCAATGAAACCCTCACCCCGGAACAACACACCACAGTGCTGCTGGAAACCATGGCTGGAAAAGGCAGCGAAGTCGGTGGTAAATTTGAGGAACTCCGGGCAATCCTCGATCGTGTGACGTTGCAAGAAAAAATGGGTGTCTGTCTGGACACCTGCCATATCTGGGACGGCGGTTACAACATTGTGGACGATCTGGACGGCGTACTGACGGAATTTGACCGGATCATTGGTCTGAATCGGCTGTGCGCAGTGCACCTCAATGACAGCATGAACCCCTGCGGTGCCCGCAAAGACCGCCATCAGAAGCTGGGACAGGGCTGCATTGGGCTGGAAGCCCTCATCCGTGTGGTCAATCACCCGGCGCTGAAAGATCTGCCTTTCATTCTGGAAACACCCAACGAGGATGATGGCTATGCGGCGGAAATTGCCATGATGCGGGATGCGGTAAAATAAGCTGCGGTCAGGAGGCATCTCATTATGAAAAAACTGGTCTATGTACTTGTGTCACTTGTGATCGCTGCTGTTTTCGGTGTCGGCGGATTTTTTATCGGCAGAAATACTGTAAATCAGGTAGGTAATTCTTCGGCTAGTACTAACGACGCCGCACTTTACCAGACTTTTTATGCCGAGATCGAGGAAAACAATGGACAATCTCTGCTGGTAAAGGGACTGGATGTCAATGATGTCAACAGCAGAGGTGAATTCTATGTGGCAATTGATGGGGAGACCATTCTGGAATGGCGGTATGAGCCGATTTCTCTGGAGGAACTGGAAGTGGGCGATACTGTATCCATCACACATACCGGCAATATCGGAGAATCTTACCCTGCACAGATTTTTGAAACTGTGCGGATTCAGTTATTGGACGATGAAAAGTAAAAACATGTAAATATTCCACATGCCTTTGCCACCGGGTAAGGGCATGGCTGCCCGAATGTATCTCGTTAGGTCTGAGAAGAGATACATCCGGGCTTTTTTTACGAAAGGAGAAGATATCATGAAACGAAGCCAGACCTTCCGCACCTTCTGCCGCTATATTTCCTGTAACGTTCTGGGGATGATCGGATTGTCCTGCTACATTCTGGCAGATACCTATTTTGTCGCCAGGGCAATGGGCAGCAATGGTCTTGCGGCGCTGAATTTCGCCATTCCTGCATATACAGCTCTGACTGCTGCCGGTCTGCTGCTGGGCGTAGGCGGTGCAACACGAGCCACCATCCTGCGCTCCCGGAAGTGCGCTGCAGATGCCAGCGCCGTTTTTCCCAATATTCTGGGCACCGGACTTGTCCTGAGCCTGGCGTTTGCCGCAATGGGTATCTTTGGTGCACCAGCCATTTCCCGGCTGTTGGGTGCAAATGGAGAAACTTTGCCCCTGACAATTCCCTATCTACGTATCCTGATGCTATACGCACCGGCATTTCTGGCAAATCAGATCCTGCTGGCATTTGTGCGGAACGACAGCAACCCTCAGCTAGCCATGATATCCATGCTCGCCGGCAGTTTTGCCAATATCATCCTGGACTATGTGTTCATATTCCCTCTGCGAATGGGCATGGTGGGTGCGGCAGTTGCCACAGGTTTCTCCCCTGTCGTAGGACTTTGTGTCCTTTCTCTGCACTTTTTGCGTAAAAACCGCACCTTGCGCTTTGTCCGCTGTTCCATCCTGCCGAGAGAGATACTCCGTTCCATCCAGCTTGGCATTTCCGCATGGCTCACAGAAATTTCCTCCGGCATTGTCCTGGCCGTGTTCAATCTGGTCATTCTGCGTATTTCGGGCAATACTGGTGTTGCCGCATACGGCATCGTTGCCAACACTGCACTGGTAGAGACTGCCATATACAATGGCATTGCCCAGGGATTACAGCCCCTGGTCAGTCGTGCCCACGGTTCTGGTGAACAGCATACATTAAGGCAATATCGCCGGGACGCACTGATTCTGGCATGTATTGTCGCTGCTTTGCTGTATGCAGCTGTATTTCTATGGTCTGATCCCCTGATTGCCCTGTTCAACACGGAGGGTAATGCTGCCCTGATACCCTATGCACGGGATGGTCTGCGCCTGTATTTTCCGGGCTTTTTCTTCGGCGGCATCAATATCATTTTCGCTGCATATCTCAGCGCATCAGAACGTCCCACAGATGGCTTCTGGATCTCCATGACCAGAGGATGCCTTGCCATTCTGCCCCTGGTACTGCTGCTGTCCTGGTGCTTCGGCATGACCGGCGTCTGGCTGGCGTTCCCCTGCGGTGAAGCGGTTACACTTGGACTGACCACATTTTTCCTGCTGCGGCAACGGCATGCGACATTATGATTTCCAGAAATATCCTGTCACTTGCGATGATTTTTTCAGTGAAATTTGACGAATATTTTATAAATAACTGTGGCAACACCGCACAAAGAGCGCCTGACGGCTTTGCACGTCATATGCTTGCATATTTTCCGTCATATTTCACAAAAATGCTCGTGAATACACAAAGTATTCACTGCGCTTTTTGTTTCATCTGACGAAAAATCTGACGACGCATCTGACGCACAATCTTTGTGCGGTGTTGCCCTGTGTAAATTAAAACGTGGCGTACAACTGTGCACAGTCATCCGCTAATGTTATGAATTATCGAAAATGCAAAGCATGCCTTTGCAACAAAGGGTGGGTGGAAAATTCACAGAGCATTCCTTGACTTTTCCTGTGCATATGCTATAATTGCATAGAACAAAGGGGGAATTGTATGATACAGCTCATTGCTACCGACATGGACGGCACGCTTTTGAATCCGAAAAAAGAACTGCCGCCGCAGCTGCCGGCATTGCTGGAAGAATTATATCATCGGGATATCACTTTCGCTGTTGCAAGCGGACGGTCGCACATGGCACTGACTTCGCTGTTCGGCGAACTGGCAGAGGAGATCATTTTCATCTGCGATAATGGTGCCTGCGTCATGTATCCTCACGAAGCACCGTTGCTCCACAGTCTGCCCAAGGCAACGGTACACCGTGTGCTGGATTTATGTCAGGAACTGTCCGGAACGGTTCCGGTACTCTGCGGCTTTCACAATATCTATTATCCTGCTGATGCAAATGATGCTATGCAAGAAGAGATCAAAAGGTTTTATCTCCAGTTCAAAAAAGTTGCCTATGAAACGCTTTATACCGTGGATGAACCGATTCTGAAAATTGCACTTTGCAATATGAACGGACCAGAGCATGAGACATACCCAGCCATGCAGAATGCATTCGGAGATGACTATGAACTGCTCATTTCCGGTGACTGCTGGATGGACATTATGTGCAAGGGGATTACGAAAGGGGCTGCTGTTACCGCATTGCAGGAGCGATTTGGCATCACAGCAGCGGAAACCATGACTTTCGGGGATTATGACAACGACATCTCCATGCTGGAATGCGCAGATTACAGCTATGCCATGGAGAATGCACCGGAACGGGTGCATGCACATGCGAAACACCTGGCACCATCCAACACAGAAAACGGCGTGGTACGTGTGATCTGTGAAACTCTGGGGATACACCTGGACGATATTTAACTTTTGTGCTGTAGAAAATATGTAGGGGCGGCTAGTAGCCGCCCGCAGAGACGTTTCAAACGAGCAGTTATCCTTGCCTGTATAAATTGACCACAATTTTGCAGTCATAGTACTGTTTCACCCAGTACAATCCAAGTATATTTTGCAAAAAACTATTTACAAAACGACAGAAGTATGGTATAATATGTTTGACGATCCCGTACATTTTCTGTACAGGATTGCCGTACATTCAGCAACCTGGACATACGAAAGGAGTTTCTCAAATGGAAGCTTATATGCCGTTTCTAATCTGGGGCGGATTGTTTGTCCTGACGGTGGTGACGGAGATCATCAGCCAGCAGCTTATCAGTATCTGGTTTGCCGCTGGTGCCCTTGCCGCATTTGTGGCAGTGTGCTTCGGCGCATCTCCTGTGGTACAGTGCGTGCTCTTTGTTGCCGTCTCTGTACTGCTCCTGGTGTGTACACGTCCCATCGTGAAAAAGGTCTTTACCTTTGGCATCAAGGACACCAACACCCAGGAGATCGGGCGCATTGCTGTGGTGATCCAGCCTATCGATCCCATCAAAGGTACCGGGCGTGTCCGCCTGGATGGCGTAGACTGGACCGCAGTATCCCAGAATGGTGCAGTGATTCCGGAAGATACCAGCGTCCGCATCGAAGCTGTGGAAGGAACAAAGCTGTTTGTCAGCCAGCTGACCGAACCTGCCGCAGCCGTAACCAACCGCACATGACCTGACAGAATTGTTTGAAAAAGGAGAAGTATTATGCCCTACATCATTATCTTGATTTTGGTTATCTTCATTCTTCTGGTGCTCGTTACCAGAATTCGCATTGTGCCCCAGGCAAATGTCTACGTTGTAGAACGTCTCGGCGCATTTTATAAGGCATGGGGAACCGGCATCCATTTCCTGGTTCCGTTCCTCGACCGTGTAGCAAAACGTGTTTCCATCAAGGAACAAGTGGTGGACTTCAAGCCCCAGGCAGTTATCACAAAGGATAACGTTACCATGCAGATCGACACTGTTGTGTTCTTCCAGATCACAAATGCTGTACAGTTTGCATACGGTGTAGAGCACCCCATTGCTGCTATCGAAAATTTGACCGCAACAACACTGCGTAATATCATCGGTGAACTGGAACTGGATGCCACACTGACATCCCGTGATCTCATTAACACCCGTATCACGGAAACTCTGGATCTGGCAACAGATCGCTGGGGCATCAAGGTGATTCGTGTGGAACTAAAAAATATTCTGCCACCCAATGAGATTCGTGACGCCATGGAAAAGCAGATGAAGGCAGAGCGTGAAAAACGTGAAAAGATCCTCCGTGCACAGGGTGAAAGAGAATATCAGGTCACTGTGGCACAGGGTGAAAAGGAAGCCAAGATCCTCCGTGCAGAAGCTGACAAGCAGACTGCAATCCTCAAGGCTGAGGCTGACAAGGAAGCCGTGATTCTGCGAGGCGAGGCAATCAAGGAACAGAAAATGCGTATTGCTGTGGGTGAAGCCCAGGCAATCGAAGTGGTACAGAAAGCACTGGCAGACAGCCTTGTGAAGCTGAACGAAGCAAATCCCAATGAGGCTGTGCTGAAGCTGAAATCTCTGGAAGCTTTCGAAAAGGCAGCAGACGGAAAAGCAACCAAGATTATTATCCCCAGCGAGATCCAGGGGCTGGCAGGATTGGCAGCTGGTCTGAAGGAAGTTATTTCCACAAAGGATATTGAGGGCGATGCAACTGCTGCTCCCAAGCAATAATTGCCCCAAAAACCTAATTTCAATTTATCTAAAAAAGGCGGCTTTGTGCCGTCTTTTTTTGTGGAAAGAAACGATTTTTGCAGAATCATCATTCTTCATTCCGATTCACTTGCAATCCGGTCATAATTTGTTGTATAATGATAATCAGAGTCTAAACATGTCATTGAAAAGGTAGTGTCATCATGATATTTTCCAGATTATTCTTTCTTTATCTATTTTTTCCCATCTGTTTTCTCTGCTATTTTGCTACCAAGAAAACAACCTATCGCAATGCAGTTCTCATTGTCTTTTCCCTGCTGTTTTACGCCTGGGGTGAGCCATCCTTTTTATGGCTGATCTTACTCAGTGCACTGGTCAATTTCATCCTGGGACGTGCCATTGATCATTTCCAGGATCGTACCCAGGGAAAGCTGTTTCTGGCACTGGGACTGGTGCTCAATCTGGGTGTACTAGTGGGATTCAAATACACCGGCTTTGTCATCGAAAACCTGAACCAATGGTTCTCTCTGTCCATTCCTGTGCCGGATTTGCCGCTGCCCTTGGGCATCAGTTTCTTCACCTTCCGCATTGTTTCCTATCTCATTGACTGCGCCTGGGGCAAGGTAAAAGCAGAGCGTAATTTTTTCACATTTCTGCTCTATACTTCCTTCTTCCCTATTACTGTTTCCGGACCTATCGCCCGTTATGAGACCATGCAGAATGACCTGCATCACCGCACCATTTCTGCGGATGATCTCAGCAACGGTTTTGGCAGAATCGCCATTGGTGTCGGAAAAAAAGTCATTCTGGCGGACAATCTCTCCAGCATTGTGGAGCAGTTTCTGGGAGACAATATCACAACCCAGACCACACTGGGCATTTGGTACGGCGTGATTCTCTTTGCACTGCAAATGTACTTCGACTTCTCCGGCTATTCTGATATCGCCATTGGCATCGCCCGAATCTTCGGGTTCCACCTGGAAGAAAACTTCCGCCATCCATTCCTGTGCAAAGATATCACGGAATTCTGGCAGAGATGGCATATCTCTCTGGGTACATTTTTCCGGGACTATCTGCTCTATGTTCCAATTTTCGGAAAACGGCGCAAGATCGGCGGTCTGCTTCTGGTATGGTTCTGTACCGGTCTGTGGCATGGTGCAAGCTGGAACTACATCATCTGGGGCATTTATTACGGACTGTTCATCATGATGGAGATGGGCATCGGCAAAAAGGGTATGAAAAAGATCCCGGCTGTAATCCGTCATATTTGCAACAAACTAATCATCGTTGTGGGATTCGGTATTTTTTACTGCACTGGCAGCCTGACACGACTGGGCGATCTGTTTCTGGCAATGGCAGGACAAAACGGAACAGGTATGACAGATGCTGTGCTTATCACATCTGTCCGGAGTAACCTATTCCTGCTGATTGCTGCACTGCTCTGCTGCTTCCCGCTGCTGGAACTGCCGAAAAAAATGATGAAGAAGAATCCGGGCGTCAACCTGGCATTCTCCGTGACAGGAACCATTCTGGCAGCAGGTCTGCTGATCGTCAGCAGCATTTTGATGGTAGATGCCACCAATATGCCGTTCCTGTATACCAAATTCTGATGAAAGGAGTGTATCGAAATGGCGAATACACAGAAGCCACAGAACGATTCCCGGAAGGACAGCTTTGATCTGGACGCCGCTCTGGAAGAAAAATTTCAGGAAGTACAGCATGATCTGAACCGCTTTCGTGCGATGAATGAAAAACCGCCGCAACCTGCAATCCAGCCAGAGCCGCAGCCTGTCCCGGAAACAGAACCGGAACCGACGCCCACCGGACCTGTCCCCTCGGATGAACCCGATGACGAATCCTATCCTCAGTTTGACATTGCAGAGGAAATGGAACATCAAACAAAAACAGAACCTGTTTCCGATACGGAAGCAAAGGAGTCTGCCAAGGAACGAAAGGCACGCCATAAGCTGCGGCGGCAGATTCTCATTACCAACCGGATCGGCGCTGTTGTGCGTATTTTCGCCCTGGGCACGATTCTTTTCGGCGGCTCCATTTTCCTGATGGTAGGTGCACGTCCCACGGAATCCGCCGAGGAAAACCGTAAGCTTGCGGAATTTCCGGAATTCTCCTGGGAAGCCCTGAAAGATGGCTCCTATACAGCAGATATCATGACCTACTATGAGGATACCGTCCCGGGAAGAAGTTTCTTCAAGCGGCTTATCAGCCAGCTGGAAAGCTATAAGGGCTTACAGGGAGAAGATCAGGTAACTTTTTACGGAAACGTCAAGCAAATCAACGCTTCTGCAACGGAGGATACGCCGGAGAAGAACACGCCGGCTGAAACAACTGTCCCTGTGGCAAGTGTTGCAACGGAACTGACTACCACGACAGCTGTTACCACAAAGCTCCCCGAAGCAGACCCTGTTGAGATCGGCGATGGCATTGTCCTGGTGGACAAGCGTGCACTGAGCGTTTATGGCGGCAGCTTTTCCCGGGGAGAATCCTACGCCGCCTGCCTCAATGCATACAAAAATGCATTGGGTGAAAATGTCAACGTCTATTCCCTAGTTGCACCTACAGCAGTATCCTTTTACCTGCCGGATTCTTATTCCGGATACACCGGGAGTGAACCGGATAACATTGCGCATATCAACGAGTATCTCCAGAATGTTACACCAGTTGACGCCTATTCCGTCCTGGCACAGCACACTGGTGAGGACATCTATGCCCGTACAGATCATCACTGGTTGCCGCTGGGGGCATACTATGCGGCAAGCGCTTTTGCAGAAACAGCGGACGTGCCATTCGCTGACCTGTCTGACTACACGGAGACAACGCTTTCCGGCTATCTGGGCAGTATGTACACCTTTACCAAGAGTGCTGTTTTGCAGGAAAACCCCGAGGATTTCACCTATTACACTCCCACGAACCGCTACACCACAACATACTATGACACAGATTTCACCAACGAACGGGATGGCAACCTCATGATCAATCTGGACAATGTGGAACCGGTCAGCTGGTATCTGGTATTCATGGGTGGGGATGAAAAGATCACCCATGTCAAGACAGACGTCACCAATAACCGTACCCTTGTCATTGTCAAGGACAGCTATGGCAATGCCCTTGTCCCCTATCTGACCCAATCCTTTACCGATATCTATGTCATTGACATGCGGTATTTCGACCTGAATGCGGTTTCCTTTATGCAGCAGGTGGGCGCAACCGATGTGCTTTTCGCCATGAACACTTTCAGCGCCACTGGCGGCAACAGTGAATGTCTGGAAACTATCCGAACGCAATAATGAAAGGCTTTTTCATGAAAGAATTACAATATCCCTTTGACAGCAGCTTTTTGCTGAAAAAACGGCGAAAAATCAAAAGAGACTTGCTGGAAGACGGCACCCAGCGCATGGAAAAGCGCATTGCCGTCCTGGGCGGTTCCACGACCAATGACATTGTGGCTATGCTGGAACTGTTTCTTCTGGACAGCGGCATTGCACCGGTGTTCTACCAGTCGGAATATGCCCAGTACTGGCAGGATGCCATGTTTGATGCACCGGAACTGAAAGCATTCCAGCCGGAACTAATCTTCATTCATACGACCTCACGCAATATCACAGAAGCACCCTTACCTCTGTCTGCTTCCACTCAGGAGATAGAGGATGCCCTGGATCGGCAGACCAGCCATTTCACCCAGATGTGGGAGCATCTCACCGCAACCTATCACTGTCCCATTATTCAAAATAATTTTGAACTGCCAGCCACACGGCTTATGGGACATCGGGATGCATGGGATTGTCACGGCATGGTGTGGTTTGTGAATGAACTGAATCGCCGCTTTGCCCAATATGCAGCTGAGCACAACGACTTTTATCTACATGACATCCACTATCTTTCCGCATGTTACGGGCTGGATGCATGGCATGATACCACCTATTGGTATCTCTATAAATACGCTATGACCCTACAGGCGATCCCGGAGTTTGCCTATAGCCTGGCACGAATCATCCGTTCTATCTATGGAAAAAACAAAAAGGTGCTTGCGCTGGATCTGGACAACACTTTATGGGGCGGCGTGATCGGCGATGACGGACAGGAAGGCATTGCCATCGGTCAGGAAACTGCCGAAGCAGAGGCATATGCCGAGGTACAGGAATACTGCAAGGCGCAGAAGCAATTGGGCGTACTGCTGACCGTCTGCTCCAAAAATGAGCCGGAAAATGCCCGACTAGGACTCACTCACCCCGATTCCGCTCTGCACGAAGAAGATTTTGTGGCAATCAAGGCGAATTGGGAGCCGAAAGACCGCAACTTGGTACAGACCGCTCAGGAACTGAACCTGCTGCCGGAAAGTTTCGTCTTTGTGGATGATAACCCGGCGGAACGTGACATTGTATCCGGGCAGATTCCGGGCATTGCCGTCCCGGAATTCGATTCCCCGGCAGAGTGCATCCGTGTTCTCGATCGTTCCGGCTATTTCGAAACCACCACATTTTCAGCGGCAGATGCCAGCCGGAGTGAAATGTATCGTGCCAACGCCCAGCGTGCCCAAATGCAGCAGACATATGCAAACTATACAGATTATCTGCTGGGACTGGAAATGCACGCAGAAATCCGTGACTTTACGCCAGTAACCCTACCCCGCATCGTGCAACTGTCCAACAAGAGCAATCAATTCAACCTGACCACACGGCGGTATACCCAAAGTGAAATGGAACAGGTTGCCGCAGATCCCAACCGCATTCGTCTCTACGGACGGCTTCGGGATAAATTCGGGGACAACGGCATTGTTTCCGTGGTGATCGGCGAAATCGCCGGAGACACCCTGCATGTTGAACTGTGGCTCATGAGCTGCCGGGTGCTGAAACGAGACATGGAGCTTGCCATGCTGGACGAGCTTGTGGCACAATGCAGACAGCGTGGTATCCGCAGAATCAATGGCTACTATTATCAGACGGCGAAAAATGCCATGGTGCGGGAACTGTTCGGCACATTTGGCTTCACGAAAACGGAGCAATTTGAAAATGGCGACAGCACCTGGACTATGGACATCTGCACATATGAAAACCGGAATCACGTGATCCGGGTCAATGAAAAGGAGTATCAAGAATCATGACACATGAAGAAATCATGGCAAAACTGAACGAGATCTTTCAGGATGTATTCGATGACGATTCTCTGGTGATTACCGACCAGACCACTGCAAATGACATCGACGACTGGGATAGTCTGGAGCATATCAACCTCATCGAAGCAGTGGAGAAAGAATTCGGCATGAAGTTCCGGATGCAGGAAGTATCCAGTATGAAGAATGTGGGTGAAATGGCAGAGATTGTGGCTACACGTGCCACAGGAGAGCCGAAAAAGAAAAAGCGTGGATTTTTCCACAGATAAAGTAGTATTAGGGAAGCACTGATTAAATCTGGTGCGCAGATTGCGCAGTCAGATTTTTTGTCAGATGAAACAAAAAGCGCAGTGAATACTTTGTGTATTCAC
>NZ_CALDMP010000073.1 GCF_937915125.1 uncultured Ruminococcus sp.
CTGCCAGGGCTACTCGCCCTGGACCTCGCCAGCTGTGCTCAGCTGGACCAGCAGTCTGGGCTGCCTTTCTCAGAACGGTGCCATTTCTTTTGGAATGCTACCCTTAGTAATTTCAGCCCATTGCCGCAATGATGCATTATCTCACTTGTCACTGTCAATATACTTCCAGCAGCCCTTGAGATAGACCAGTCCCGAAATGATCGTCAGAATGGTGGAGATCCAGATGAGTCCGCCCAGCACCCATGTCCGCACAAATTCCGGCACTGCCAGGCTGAAATCTCCCACCAGAGACAGATACAGCAGAATGCCCACAATGGATACCATGGTGAACGCCGTTTTCAGCTTGCCCCAGATCCCGGCGGCTACGACAACGCCTTCCTCTGCCGCCAGAAGCCGCAGTCCCGACACCATGAATTCTCTCGCTGTAATGATCACCAGCGGAATCGCTGACATGCGGAATTCGTCCAGCTCCACAAATACAGTCAGCGCCGTAATGACCAGTACCTTATCCGCCAAAGGGTCGAGAAATTTTCCGAAATTCGTCACAAGTCCCCGTGCACGGGCAATTTTTCCATCCAGCATATCCGTAAAGGACGCCGCCGCAAAGACAATGAGCGCCAGCAGAAAATGCATGGGAATGGCTTTTACATAAATACAGATCAGAAAGACCGGGATCAGAATCACACGCAAAAGCGTCAGTTTATTGGGCAGGTTCATCGGTTACCTCCTCCGCCAGCAGGTCATAGTCCAGTGTGTCAAATACTTCTACCGTAATATACTGTCCCATCCGGAGACGGTTGTCACTCTTTACAAAGATCTTGCCGTCAATATCCGGCGCATCTGCCGCCGTCCGTCCGAAATAGCATCCGGCATATTTATCATACCCCTCCATGACCGCAGTCATGCGTGTACCGATCTTGGTAGCATTCTTCGCCGCACTGACCTCCGCCTGCTGCTCCATGAGGATATCCGCACGATGGGCACGGACTTCTTCGTCGATCTGGTCCTCGTATGCAGCCGCCTTTGTGCCCTCTTCCTCGGAATAGGCAAAGCATCCCAGACGGTCGAACTGCATATCCTGCACAAAATCTCCCAGACGGTTGAACTGCTCCTTCGTCTCCCCGGGGAATCCGGTGATCAGCGTGGTGCGCAGAGTGATATCCGGCACACGCTCCCGGATATGGGCAATGAGGTTCCGCAGGGTCTCCTCCTCTCCCGGACGGTTCATCCGGCGGAGGATTTCCCCGTCGCAGTGCTGGATGGGCAGATCCAGATAGGGTACCATATGCGGCTCTTCCACAAAGACATCCAGCAACTCGTCTGTAATGCGCTCGGGATAGCAGTACAGCACACGCACCCAGCGGATGCCCGGAATATGACACAGCTCCCGGAGCAGCTCCGGCAGCCGGGATTTCCCGTAGAGGTCTGTGCCATACTGGGTGGTATCTTGGGCAATGACGATCAGCTCTGTCACATGGTGCTCCGCCAGCCAGCGTGCCTCTTTCAGTACATCCTCCATAGGAACGCTGCGATAGGGACCACGAATCTGGGGAATGGCACAGTAGGTGCAGCAGTTGGAACATCCCTCCGCAATTTTCAAATAGGCGAAGAAAGGCAGGGTGGTGATAATACGGTCGCCGGTCATTTCGGCATCACTCTTTTTCCCGAACCGCACGACACGTTCTCCTGCAAGAACATGGTCAAGAATATCCACAATATCCCGGTTGTCGCCGATGCCGATGACAGCGTCTGCCTCAGTGAACAGCTCGGCGGCTTCTTCCTTGTATCGCTCTGTGAGACATCCCGTCAGAATGATCTTTTTCAGCGTGCCGTCCTGTTTCAAGGCACCCAGTTCCAGAATGGTCTCAATGGCTTCTTCCTTGGCGGACTGAATGAATCCGCAGGTGTTGACAATCGCAATTTCAGCTTCGCCCGGCTCTGTCACAAGCTGGTACCCGTGCGCACGCAGCTTCGCCAGCATACGCTCTGAGTCCACCAGGTTCTTGGAACATCCCAGGGAAACCATGCCTACTTTAATTGGCATATGTTTACCTCCAATTTTTTATGGCAATACCGCACAAAGATTGTGCGTCAGATGCGCCGTCAGATTTTTTGTCAGAT
>NZ_CALDMP010000074.1 GCF_937915125.1 uncultured Ruminococcus sp.
CAAGCATATGACGTGCAAAGCCGTCAGGCGCTCTTTGTGCGGTGTTGCCTTAGAAATGAAGTACACGGGCGGATAATATCCCCCCTACAAGTGCAACAGAACGATTCAAAAGAGCTTACTTCTTGCCGCTTTCGTCTGCCGGGAACAGCTTATCCCGAAGCTTTTTCAGGCTGTAACCCTCTTTTACCTTCAAATCAGCACGTTCTACGGCAAGTGCATAGTCCGGCACATCCTTGGTGACTGTGGAGCCGGCTGCGGTATAGGCACCCTTACCCAGTTCCACCGGTGCAATGAGGTTGGTGTTACAGCCGATAAAGCAGTTATCCCCGATAACGCAGCGCTGTTTTTTCATGCCGTCGTAGTTCACCGTAACCGTACCGCAACCGAAGTTGACCTTCTTGCCCACGTCGCTGTCGCCCACATAGGTCAGATGGGCAATGGCTGTCTGTTCGCCGACAGTGGAATTCTTGACCTCCACGAAATCGCCGATCTTCACGCCGTTTTTCAGATGAGAATCCGGACGGATATGTACAAAAGGTCCTGCCTTGACAGCATCCTCGATCTCAGACTCGTATGCCTGCACATAATTCAGCGTAACATGATCGCCGATGGTGCAGTTTTCAATGAGACAGTTGGGACCGATGGTACACTTGGAGCCGATCTTGGTCTTTCCCTTTAAGATAGTGCCCGGGAGAATGGTAGTCTCTGCGCCGATCTCCACATCGCTGCCGATGATGATGCCGTCAGTGCAGACAAAATTCACGCCGTTATCCATGTGCTGATCCAGAACACGCTGACGTGCCACCTCGTTCAGATGCAGCAGATCCTTCCGGGTATTGGCACCCAGGATCACATCGGGATTTTCACTGCGGTATGCGCTGGCTTTCCAGCCACGTTCCAGTGCCAGACCCACGGTATCTGTCAGGTAATATTCGCCCTGTGCGTTGGACTGGGACAGACCGCCCAGCAGTTCCAGCAGTGCCTTGGTGCGGAACCAGTATGCACCGGAGTTTACCTCACGGATGGCACGCTGTGTATCTGTTGCGTCTTTTTCCTCTACAATAGCAGCAATGCCGTTTTCACTGCGGAGAATTCTGCCATAGCCCTTGGGATTCTCTAGTTCCGCTGTAATAACGGTGACCGCATTTTCCTGTGCCTCGTGGAGCTTCAGGGCATTGGCAATGGTGTCACTGTCCATAAAGGGCGCATCGCCGCAGAGCACCAGCGTGTTGCCGTCATCGAATTCCCGGAGGAATTTGTCCGCCTGCATGACAGCATGGCCTGTGCCCAGCTGTTCCGCCTGGAGTGCGGTGCGATAACGATCATTCAGATAAAGCTCTACGTACTGTGCCTTATAGCCGGTCACAACACAGATCCGGCTCAGTCCTGCACCCTCGCAGGCACGGATCACCCAGCCCAGCATGGGAACATCCAGCACCTGGAGCATGGGCTTCGGAATAGCCGCTTTCATACGATTGCCGTGGCCGCCGGCAAGAATTACTACTTGGTTCATAACAAAATGCCTCCTGTATTTTTTCATCATACGGCAGCAATATGCAAATAACGCACAACTCTGAACTGCAACAGGAGCAAGCCGCCTGCTCTGCAATCTATCTGCAAACTGCGCCGTGGAAACCGTTCACCCGGAACCCCCTTGCACCGGGACAAAACGCCTTACTTTATATTATGACAAAATCTTGAAACTTTTGCAAGCCCTTTTGCAAAAAAAATTTGTGTATTGTGATTTTTGTATAACTTGCCACAAAAAAAGGGGCAGATTTTTTTTAAAAAATGTATAGTATTTTCACGCGAAGTATGTTATAATAAGAATACGCCGGCTGGAAGCGGAGAATTTGCCAGATTTTCCCTTTGTGCAATCACGCAGCCGGACACACAAACGAATTTAAAACTGGAGGTAGTTACCAATGGCAAACAAATGGGTTTATATGTTTAGCGAAGGCGACATGAGCATGCGCAACCTTCTCGGAGGCAAGGGTGCTAACCTGGCTGAAATGACAAGCATCGGTCTTCCTGTACCGCAGGGCTTCACCATCACAACTGAGGCTTGTACACAGTATTATGAAGATGGACGCAAGATCAGCGACGAGATCATGGATCAGGTCATGGAAGGCGTCAAGAAGATGGAAGAGATCAACGGCAAGAAGTTCGGCGATCTGAAGAATCCGCTTCTGGTTTCTGTACGTTCCGGTGCACGTGCATCCATGCCGGGTATGATGGATACCATCCTGAACCTGGGTCTGAATGACGATGTTGTTGCTGCTATGATCGCAGGCAACCCGGATCCGGCTTTCGAGCGTTTCGTATATGACTCCTACAGACGTTTCATCCAGATGTTCTCTGACGTTGTTATGGAAGTTGGTAAGAAGTACTTCGAACAGCTCATCGACAAGATGAAGGAAGAGAAGGGCGTTCAGTACGACGTTGAGCTGACTGCACAGGATCTCAAGACTCTGGCTGAACAGTTCAAGGCTGAGTATAAGAATCAGCTGGGCACAGACTTCCCGTCTGATCCGGTTGAGCAGCTGAAGCTCGCTATCGAGGCTGTATTCCGCAGCTGGGACAACCCGAGAGCTAACGTATATCGTCGTGATAACGATATTCCGTACAGCTGGGGTACCGCTGTAAACGTAATGCCGATGGTATTCGGTAACCTGAACAATCAGTCTGGTACTGGTGTTGCATTTACCCGTGACCCGGCTACTGGTGAAAAGAAGCTGATGGGTGAATTCCTGATCAACGCACAGGGCGAGGACGTTGTTGCCGGTGTTCGTACACCGATGCCCATCGCTCAGATGGAAGAGGAATTCCCGGAGGCATATGCTGAATTCATCAAGGTTTGTGATACTCTGGAAAACCACTATCACGACATGCAGGATATGGAATTCACTGTTGAAAACAAGAAGCTGTACATGCTGCAGTGCCGTAACGGTAAGAGAACCGCTCAGGCTGCGCTGCAGATCGCTTGTGACCTGGTAGATGAAGGACACAAGACAGAAGAAGAAGCTGTTCTGATGATCGACCCGAGAAACCTGGACACTCTGCTGCACCCGCAGTTCGATGCAAAGGCACTGAAGGCTGCTACTCCTATCGGCAAGGGTCTGGGCGCATCTCCTGGTGCTGCATGCGGTAAGGTTGTATTCACAGCTGACGACGCTGAGACCTGGAATGCAAAGGGCGAAAAGGTAATCCTGGTTCGTCTGGAAACTTCTCCGGAAGATATCACCGGTATGAAGGCTTCTCAGGGTATTCTGACCGTTCGCGGCGGTATGACCTCTCACGCTGCCGTTGTTGCTCGTGGTATGGGTACCTGCTGTGTATCCGGCTGCGGCGACATCAAGATGGACGAAGAGAACAAGAAGTTCGAGCTGGGCGGAAAGACCTTCACAGAAGGCGACTTCATCTCCATCGACGGTTCTACCGGTAACATCTATGACGGCATCATCCCGACTGTTGACGCTTCTATCGCAGGCACATTCGGTCGTGTAATGGGCTGGGCTGACAAGTACAGAACTCTGAAGGTTCGTACCAATGCAGATACACCGGCAGACGCAAAGAAGGCTCGTGAACTGGGCGCTGAAGGTATCGGTCTGTGCCGTACCGAGCACATGTTCTTCGAGGCTGACAGAATCGCAGCATTCCGTGAAATGATCTGCTCCGATACTGTAGAAGAAAGAGAAGCTGCTCTGGCAAAGATCGAGCCGATGCAGCAGGGCGACTTCGAGGCTCTGTACGAGGCTCTGGAAGGCAATCCGGTTACCATCCGTTTCCTGGATCCGCCGCTCCACGAATTCGTACCGACCGAAGAAGAGGATATCAAGAAGCTGGCTGATGCACAGGGCAAGACCGTTGAGCAGATCAAGAACATCATCGCTTCTCTCCACGAGTTCAACCCGATGATGGGTCACCGCGGCTGCCGTCTGGCTGTTACTTATCCGGAAATCGCTAAGATGCAGACCAAGGCTATCATCAAGGCTGCAATCAATGTGAAGAAGAATCACCCGGATTGGACTGTAAAGCCGGAGATCATGATTCCGCTGGTTGGCGATGTGAAGGAACTGAAGTATGTTAAGAAGGTAGTTGTTGAGACTGCTGATGCTGAGATCGCTGCTGCTGGCAGTGACCTGGCATATGAAGTTGGTACCATGATCGAGATTCCGAGAGCTGCTCTGACTGCTGACGATATCGCAAAGGAAGCTGACTTCTTCTGCTTCGGTACAAACGACCTGACTCAGATGACTTATGGCTTCTCTCGTGACGATGCTGGTAAGTTCCTGGGTGCATATTATGACGCAAAGATTTTCGAGAACGATCCGTTTGCAAAGCTGGATCAGACTGGTGTCGGCAAGCTCATGAAGATGGCTATCGACCTGGGCAAGCCCGTAAACAGCAAGCTGCACTGTGGTATCTGCGGCGAGCACGGCGGCGACCCGACATCTGTTGAGTTCTGCCACGAAATCGGTCTGGACTATGTTTCCTGCTCACCGTTCCGTGTGCCGATCGCAAGACTGGCTGCTGCTCAGGCTGCAATCAAGAACAAGTAAGATCCGCTCTTTTTCATACGACTATCCACCCAACTGACCTTTGACAGTGTCTGCACCCTGCGGACAAGCAGCCGGCAGAAGCTGTCGCAATGATTTCCGAATGTAAATAGAGAAAAGCCCTTGTCTGGACGCAGACAGGGGCTTTTTTGTGCAATATTGCTGTTCAGAACGTGTTCGCATAATTCCGGACACATCCCATTCAGGATAAAAAAATGCCAGGGCAAGTAATGTCCTGGACTTTTATATAATATAAAATCAGTAGAACAAAAGAAAGGAGACAACAAAACGAGTGATAAAATCAAATGAAAAACTCGATAAAACCATGAATAAAAAGAGGTTTTCAGTCGAAGACATTCTTTCATCCAATCAGTTTATCACCTTTTATATTATACACAATCCCCCTGCAATCGTCAAGGGGATTTCGCTAAAATTCTTGAAAAATCAGTTTTTTTGTAGAAATGCACAAAAAGGATGGTGCGGTATTATTAATTATTATGAAAATATGCGTCGGAATTTCCACAAGTTTTGTCGAATTTTGCTGTATTTTCTCGATCTGCACAGTCCATGTATAACACTTCTCTCTGGTGGAATACTATTTCTGCACATCTGTAGAAAGCGGACAAGTATTTTTACAGCGAGTGCGGAAATGAGGTGAATGCTATGTGGGATAAGCTTGCACTGATCCTGCTGATCATCGGTGGTATCAACTGGGGTCTGGTCGGCGTATTTGAATTCGACCTCGTCGCCTGGATCTTCGGCGGCGCAGCATCATTCATCAGCCGTGCGATCTATATTCTGGTTGCGATCTCTGCACTCTGGTGTATGACGTTCCTCTTCCGAAGAGAAGCGCTGACAGAGCCGTCAGCTGCAACGGAACGGCGCTGATTCAGAGGGAGCCTGTAATAAGGCTCCTTTTTTTCGGCATATCCGCAAGGCAGCACGCATAAACATGTATCAGTTGCATCATGACTGCTGCATTCTCAAAGGAGGAAATTGTTCATGCCAAATCAGAACCAACATCCCCGGACACCGGAGGAGTATCAGGAGGAACTCATGCGGCTATACCGCAATGCGCAGGCGGCAAATCCTGCGCCGCCTGCTTCTGCATCGCCCCAGTCTATTCCAACGCCGGAGCAAACTCCGACACCCAGACCTGCACCGATTCCGGAACCGGAGCCAACTGTACCGCCGGAGCCTGCGCCAATGCCCGAACCAGAGACACTGCCTGAACAGGAACCAGCACCAGAGCCAGAGCCTGTACCCATGCCGGAGCCAACACCCACGCCGGATCCTGTGATTCCTGCGGAGCCTGCGCCTATGCCGGAACAACCTGCCCCAGCACCGGAGATGGAAATTCAGCCGGAAACACAGCAGCGAGGAAATGCGCCACAGACTGCCATCGGCTGGCTCCAGGTCATCACCCGTTCTGCCGGAAATGCCAGAGCCATCCCCGGCGTATCCGTTCTCATCACCAACAGCACCGGGACACAGATGGAGCTGGAGCATGTGGCTGTCACCAATGAAAGCGGCGAAACGGAAAAAATTGCTCTGCCCGTTCCGGCGGCTTCCCTGTCGTTGGATCAGAACGAGAAATTACAGCCCTACAGCACCTATGATGTGAGCGTATACGCTTCGGGCTATTACCGTCAGGTCAGCGAAAATGTGCCGGTTTTCGCTGGCATTACATCCCGTCAGATCTTTTCTATGATTCCCCTGCCCATCTATCCTCAGGAAGAGCCGGAGACCATCACATACCAAAACACAGAACCGAATCTTTAAGGAGAAACACTATGCCAGTCGGAGAACCTTATATTCCCAGAAACATTACCGTACACCTAGGACGTCCCCAGGATGATGGGGAAAATGTCACTGTTTCCTTTCCGGATTACATCAAAAATGTGGCTTCCAGCGAAATTTATCCCACATGGCCGGAAAATTCACTCCGTGCCAATATCTATGTCATTGTCAGCTTTGCCCTCAACCGTATCTATACAGAGTGGTACCGGGCAAGAGGATATCCTTTTGACATCACCAGCTCCACCCAGTTCGACCAGAAATACATATACGGCAGAGAGGTATTTGAAAACGTTGCCCAGCTGGTGGATGAATTGTTCAACTCCTACGTCCGCCGGCAGGGCAGTGTGGAACCGATGTTCACCGCATTCTGCAACGGTACCACGGTGACATGCGACGGGCTGTCCCAATGGGGCACCGTTCCCCTGGCGCAGCAGGGCATGACGCCGTATGAGATTCTGCAATATTATTACGGCGAAAATATTGATATCGTGTCAAATGTCCCCGTTATGACAAATACGCCTTCCTATCCCGGTTTTCCCCTGGAGTTGGGATACAGCGGCGACCCGGTGCGCACCATTCAGGTACAGCTCAACCGTATCTCCAGAAACTACCCTGCTATTCCGAAAATCGGCGATGTGGTAGGCGATTTCGATTATATCACGGAGGATGCCGTAAAGGTATTTCAGGATATTTTTGGTTTGCCGGAGACTGGCGTGGTCAACGAAGCCACCTGGTATCAGATCGCCTATATTTTCACCAGCGTCAAGAATCTGGCGGAGCTGAACTCAGAGGGACTGACCATGGAAGAAGTAGAACAGCAGTTCACCGGAACGCTGCAAATTGGCATGCAGGGGCAGGATGTCCGCACCATTCAGTATTATCTTGCTGTCATCGGCGCCTATTATGCAGCAGTACAGCCTGTGGAAATTACGGGATATTTCGGTGCGCAGACGGAGACTTCCGTGAAGTCTTTGCAGCAAGTATTCGGGCTGCCCCAGACGGGAATCGTGGACGGCGACACCTGGTATGCCATGTTCGATGCATATTCCGGCATTGTGGAATCCGTGCCCACCGACACCACCGTCAATGATGTGGTACTCTATCCGGGTGTTGTCCTGCGGGAAGGTACTACCAGCGAATATGTGAAGTTGCTGCAAACGTATCTCTCCTATATCCACGAAACTTATCCGGAGATCCCGGCGGTAAATGCCACAGGCTATTTCGGACCTATGACAAAGGCATCTGTCATTGCATTTCAGCGGCAGTTCGGCTATCCCCAGAATGGCGTAGTGGGTGCGGCTGCCTGGAATGCCATTACGAGTTTGTATTCGGATCTGAAATATGGGTATAACAAACAGCCGTATCAGGCACCGGGGTATATTATCAGATAAGGAGGTGCGCAAATGGCTTACACCGAAGAACAAAAGCGGGAGCATATCCGGGAATTGCAGACCTATCTGCACGGGCTTGCCCATGTCCAGGATCTTCCACATGTTTCGCCGGACGGCGTCTATGGCCCTAAAACTGCCGCCGCTGTCCGGGAGTTTCAGCAGAAAAACCAACTGCGTCCCAATGGCGCAGCCAATACCGCCACATGGAATGCCCTTGTAGAAGCATATCTGAAAGAGGTCGTGCCGTCGCTGAATGCTATCGTCCTCTTTCCGGCAGGCGTCATCAACAGCTATTCCCTCGGCGGCAACGGTGCCGGTGTGTATCTCATTCAGGGCATTCTACAGGCGATCCAGTCGGTTTTCCCCCAGCTGCCCCCTGTGCAGGCAAGCGGTGTATTTGACAATACCACTGCACACGCTGTCCAGGAATTCCAGAAGCTGACCAGTACCCCACCGTCCGGCAAAGTCGATGCGGTAACCTGGAACCGGCTCGTTGCTGCGCTGGACAATGCGGTAAACGTGATGCCCAAAAGAGAATCCCTGACGTGGGATTGATAAAGATGTGTGAAAGCCACTTCTGATGCGGTGTGTCAGAAGTGGCTTTGCGTTTTTTGTGATTGGATTGACTTTTGTTTCTTCTGGTGGTATAATCGGTGTAATAATAAGTCAGATTTTCAGGAGGAATATCAGAATGTCTAAAAAACCGGAATCCAAAAAAGCGCTCGCTATTCTTGCACTGCCAGTCTGTATTTCATTAGGCATCAGCGTTGGCATGATACTTGGTGCAGTTACAGGCAATATCTCAATGGGTATTTGCTTTGGGATCATGGGCGGTGCTGTTGTTGGAATGATCGTTTTTGGTTTATTATATTCGTTTTTCAATAAAAAAGATGAATAAAATCTAATTTATCAAGTCAAAAAAGCAACCTGAGAAGAGCAAAGCTTCCCAGGTTGTTTTCATTATCGTATTACTTTTACAAGCAAAATTCACCAGATCATCCGGTACTGCGCCGAAAAGGGCTTTACATGAGACGGATGCGCTTTGGCATAGTCCAGAATCCGCTGTGCCAGTCCCTGAGACAAGAAGTCCCGGAGCTGCTCCTCTGTATACTGCTCCATGCCCGGACAATAAGACGCCACGGCAATCCGCAAAGCGCCGGTCTCATCCTGCATCATGCGGAACGGCCAGATCTTGCAGTCAAAGGGCTTTTCCTCACCCATGGTACAGCCGGACTCTCCCAGCATGGGACAAATGTAAATTTCACCTTCCCGGAGTTCCGGTGGAGTAAAGGTCTGTTCCTCGCCTGCCGCTGTAAGAGTGACGGCAGAATCTCTGCGGCGAACAGCTTCCACGGTTTCCGCCGGCAGCACCGGCAGTTCCCAGAGGTCGGTGCAGTCAAAACCGCAGCAAAGTCTGCATTCTGCACAGGTCTTGGGGGAAAGAATTTCTTTCAGCATAATCGCAATCAGTCAATGGGAACGATCCAGCCGAATTCGTCCGGAATCTTGCCCCACTGGATGCCGGTCAGGGTGTCGTAGATCATCTGGGAAACAGGTCCGATCTTGTTGTCATTGATGATCATGACCTTGTCGCCCCACTTCAGGTGACCTACCGGAGAGATAACTGCGGCAGTACCCGTGCCAAATACTTCCGTCAGCTTGCCTGCATCATAGGCATCGGCAATCTCCTGGATGGTGATACGGCGCTCGGATACCGGAATACCCTTGCTGCGGCACAGTTCCAGAGCGGATTTTCTGGTGATACCCGACAGAATCGAGCCGCTCTCCAGAGACGGTGTCACAACCTCGCCGTCAATAACAAAGGCAATGTTCATAGCGCCTACTTCTTCGATGTACTTCTGCTCTACGCCGTCCAGCCACAGCACCTGGGAGTAGCCCTGCTTATAGGCATCATCCTGGCTGTGGAGTGAAGCTGCATAGTTACCGCCGGTCTTGGCATAGCCTGTGCCGCCGCGAACAGTGCGGACATACTTATTTTCTACATAAATGTTGACCGGATCCAGACCGCTTGCATAGTACGGACCGGACGGAGACAGGATAATCATGAACAGATAGTGTTCACCCGGATGTACGCCCAGGAACGGATCTGTTGCGAAAATGTACGGACGGATGTAAAGGGACGCACCTTCCTGATGGGGTACCCAGTCCTTTTCTACAGAAACCAGTTCTTTCAGGCACTGCATACCCAGTTCTACGGGCAGTTCCGGAATGACCAGACGCTCGTTGGAACGGTTCAGACGCTTGAAGTTCTCCTCCGGACGGAACAGCTGTACGCCGCCATCTGCACGGCGGTATGCTTTCAGTCCCTCGAACACGGTCTGACCGTAGTGCAGGCACATTGCCGCCGGGCTAAGGGTGATGTCCCCATAGGGCAGGATCACCGGATCGTGCCAGCCCTGTCCTTTGTCATAGGGCATCATGAGCATGTGGTCCGTGAAGATATGACCGAAGCCCAGCTTGCTCTCGTCCTGGGGCTTCTCCTTCGGACATGTGGTCAATTGTTTCTTGATTTCCATCTCAAAAACCTCTTTTTTTGATAGTTTTGCCGCAAATCGTCAGGTTTCCCCTGGATTCGGGCGGCTTTGTTTCTATTATAGCACATTTTTCTTCTTTTGGGAATGGTTTTTTGAAATTTTTTTGGGGCTGAAAGTAATTTTTTTCAATTCAGGGTAATTTTGCTGCGTAATAGCCGATTCCAAACAATCCGGCATGGGTTTGCAAGATGGCGGTATCTCCCATTTCCACATCGGCATAAATCGTACAGTTACTCAACGTCTCTTCTGTGCCGTCCTTCCGCTGCTGATATCATGCAACACCGAATGAGAAATCTCCGCGCCCAAAGGCACGGAGATCTATCGTCATACTATTATAATGTCTTGTACTGCTGCAATCAGCCTTCCCAAGGCGTGGTATATACAGAATCCACACCCAGGTATTCCTCCAGGGACAGACCCAGAGAATTGATCTCTTTCGCAGTATCCACACCTACATAGCGGATGTGCCACGGCTCATACTTATAGCCGGTGATGTCCTCTTTTCCCTCCGGGAATCGCACGATAAAGCCATAGTCCGCACAGTGTTCCGCCAGCCACGCTGCCTCCTGGGTATCTCCGAAGGCATCGTCAATGGAGTTGCAGTCGATGGTCAATCCTGTCTGGTGCTCCGAATGTCCAGGACGTGCCGAGAAAGTATCTGCCATCTCCCAGCCGTACAGTTCGCTGTAATTGTTATAAATGGTCACCTGATACTGATAGTCCCGGTAATCCGAACCAATATAGATGCTCAGATTTTCCTTTGCAGCATCTGCTTTCAGCTGTTCAAAAGCTGCCCTTGCTGTCGCATCCAGCTGACCCGGATCAAAGCTTTCCGGCAGACCGTAGGTCTTATTTACCATCAGAATACCGTCAATATAGGTGCAGCCGTCTTTCTGCTCCAGTTTCCGCACGGTCACCGGCACAGTCCGGGAGATCGTTTCGTTTCCCTTGACTGCAACGGTGATGTCGCACTTGCCCTGCTTTACGCCGGTAACTGTACCGGAAGCATCTACCGTGGCAACGGATTCATCGCTGCTGCTCCAGACCAGATCGCCGGCACTCGCCTGACCGGTAGTGGACATGTTCACTGCAATGCCAGCCGTATTTCCCTCCAGCACTGCCAGAAATTTCTGGTCTACTTTCAGTTCCAGAATGTTGGCATTGGTCGCTTCGCTGTTTCCGTCCATTTCCAAAGCATCCGTGCTCTGTACTGCGGTACCCTCTGCCGAAGCGATGACATTATTATTGTCGGGAATGATGCTCACGCTCCGTTCGTCCGAGAAAAACAGCAGACGCACTGCAAAGCCCAGAATAATAAACATCACATACAATAAAACCAAGATAACTCCTGTTCTCGAAAAGCGTTCCCAAACGCCGTCTTTCGATCGTTTCGCCATAATCGTTCCCTTTCTCTCTGTTTTTACTTCTTTGTCGTTATTCTTCTTGCTTTTTCTCCAAATTGTAATGTTTCTAACAAGAAAATCGTCTAATTCTTACAAAGTGGTTACATCTATTGTATTATACCACACTTTCTCTGCGCTGTCATGTGGTAAATTCGCCAAATGTTCTCCCCAGTTTTTGTGCATTATTGAGGATATTGTGCACATTGCCGAAAAAGCACCCCATACTGTAGATATAATATACAAATCTCGGCTGCAATGTTATTTCATTCTTGCAATTCTGCACAAAGTGTGCTATAATGAGAATGAATATAAATGCAACCTGCCCGGCAGTGCAATGGGACATTCTTTCTTCATGCACTGCCAAATTCTTTGGAAAGGGGATTATCCATGAACAAAAAGAACAAATGTATATCAGTTTTAACGGCAGCAGTTCTGCTGTGCACTGGTATCGGCACAGCCGGCATTGTATCACCATTGTCGGCACAGGCAACAGAATCCATTGAGGCATCTATGGATTGGGATGCCGTAAGGATCGGCGGCGGCGGTTTTGTCTCCGGCATCGTAGCTGGACAAAAGGAAATGTACGCCCGGACAGACGTAGGCGGCGCTTATCGATACAACTATGAAACAGAAGAATGGGAACAGCTGTTTGCGTTTCTGAACGAGGCAGACCGTGGTCTGCTGAGTGTGGATTCTATGGCAATCGATCCTACAGATGACAACACGGTTTATTTCCTGTGCGGCTGTGCTTATTTTTCTGACGCACGCACGGTGATCTTTAAAACCACAGACGGCGGAAAGACCTTTACTCAGGTGGACGTCACCGATATGATCCAGGTACACGGAAACGGCTATGGCCGTCAGTGCGGTGAATCCATTGCCGTTGATCCGGACAATCCAGATGTGATCTACTGCGGCGGCGATGTGGCTTCGGGTTCGTCTGCGCTGATCATGTCCAAGGACGGCGGAAAGACCTGGTCTCCTGTCAAGGGCTATGATGACCTGGGATATTATCAGTATACTGTAAAGTGGCCATTCTGGACAAATCACACTGTCCGGGCTGCGACCACCAGCGACGACAACGCATACAACATGCAGAATGGTGTTTCCACGATTTTCATTCAGGATGGAAAGGTTTATGTAGGCACCTCGGTGAATAATGCCGATTATAATATGGTAGTCGCAGATGTGGGCTCTGACGAATTCACACAGCTGAGTGCAGATCTTCCTGCAAATGCCTACCCCTCCAGAATCACCACAGACAACAACGGTAATTTGTTCATCACATATGTAGGCGGTCTGACCTTTGACCGCACTGGCGGTGGTGCTTACAAATATAACATCGCTACCGGAAGCGTCACAAACATTTCTCCCAGCGGCACAGACAGTATGGGCGAAATTTATGCCGACCCGGCTGATCCCAACAAGCTTGTGGCAACCACCTGCGGCGTATGGTCTTCGCAGCTGTGGTATGAGGGCGCATGGGAAGATGACAAGGTATGCTGGGGTGACCAGTTCTATCGTTCTGAGGATGGCGGCGCCACCTGGGAAAGCATCACACCCGGAAACGCCAAAGGCTGGGGTCAGCCCCTTCAGGCGGACTATTTGCAGGACGGCGGCTTCGACTGGATCCAAAATAAAGCCATCCACTGGGTCGGTTCTATGGTTCTGGATCCCCGGGATTCCAATAAAATCGTCATTACTTCCGGTAACGGTATATTCAACTGCGACAATGTCTGGGACGAACTGCCGGTTTATTACTTCCACCCCAACGGCGTCGAAGAAGTAGTTGCACTGGATATGATCAGTATTCCGGGTGGCAACCCCTATTCTGCTATCGGCGACTATGACGGATTTGAACATGCAGATGTAACCTTGCCCGGCAAACAGCACCAACCGAATATGGGTTCTACCAGTGCTATCGCCTACTGTCCGCAGAATCCGGATGTGATGGTACGAATCGCCGAAAACCAGAATGATTATTCTCCCGGCTATTACACCACAGACGGCGGTACAACATGGAACAAAATGGCGAACTCTGTAGGCGGAAAAGCAGCCATCACACAGCTGAATGACAGCACCTATCGCATTTTCAAATCCGGCAAGGATGACGGCAACGTCAGCTATTCTGACGACTGGGGACAGACCTGGAACAGCTGCTCCGGCATTACCTCTGCTTATGGTTCCAAGACCACCTATATGCTGGTAGAACCAGATCAGCCCAATGTGGTTTATGCCTATGCAACCTATTATAATTCCTCCTGGTTCTACTCCAAGACAGAGCCGGATTTCTCTGATGCACATTATACCTTCTATGTGAGCACTGACTATGGCAAGACCTTTACCGGCACAGACATCGCCATGTACGACCAATGCGACAGCGCCGGCAGAATTGCCTATCTGGGCGAGGATAACATCATCCTGGGCGCAGGCTGGTATGGCATGTACCATGTGACAAACGGCGGAAAAACCGTTGAGCAGCTGGATGTTTTCTACTGCAAGACTGTTGGCTATGGCGCACCGGAAAAAGAGGGCGGTCTGAACACCCTTTATATGTACGGCAAGCCCCAGGAATCTGATCCGGAAGGAATTTATCGTTCTGTTGACGGCGGCAGCTCCTGGGTTCTGATCAATCAGAACAAGCTTTATGGCGGTACCGGTAACGGTAACTTCCTGGTAGGCGATATGAACACCTTTGGTACGGTTTATATGTCCACTGTTGGCTGCGGTATTATCTGCGGAAAGCTTACGGATTCCAAACCGCCGGTGGTTGTCACAAGCACTACCACTACAGAGACTACCACTACAGAGACTACCACTACCACCTCCAAGACCACAGCAAGCCAGACGGAAACGACTGCAAAAACCAGCAGTTCCACTGTTTCCACTGAGAATACAACAGCAGCATCTTCTTCAACAACAACGATTGCTTCAGAATCAACAACTACCAGTTCCATAATAGCGCCAAGCATTTCCGAAAGCAGCGTCAGCGCAGAAGAAAGCGTACTGTACGGCGACGTGAACCTGGATGGCAGAGTGGACATCACCGATGCCGTTCTGCTGAACAAAGCAACTGCCGGTGCAGTATCCCTGGGCGACCAGGCGGCACGAAACGCAGACTGCGATGCAAATAAAGAATTGGGCAGCAACGATGCTATGGTACTTCTGAAGTTCCTGGTACACCTGGTAATGAGCCTGCCGGATGCATCGTAAGCTTATGGTAAAAAAATAGTATCATTATAAAAAGACCTGCATTGACGGGAATGCCCCGTTGATGCAGGTCTTTCTGTTATAAATGTAAGGCAGTACCGCATAAAGAAACGGACACCTCCCATAAAGAGATGTCCGTCTTTTTCATATGAGATGTGCCTGTTTTACTCTGTGGGCAGAGAACTGATCAGGTGTACCAGGAATTTCAGCAGCGCAATGGCGTCGTCTGCGCCAAGCTCGCCATTGGCATTGCAGTCGGCATTTGCCGCAGCCTGGTCTCCAAGAGAAACTGCACCAGCAGACGCCTTGTTCAGCAGAACTGCATCGGTGATGTCCACTCTGCCATCCAGGTTGACGTCACCATAGAGCACTGTATCTGGTGTATTCCCGCCGGAGTTTTTTGTGGTGGTTGTAGTGGTGGTTTCCTCTGTAGCCGTGGTCACGCTGCCATCACCGACAGTCACGTCAAAGGATACTTCATTCATGAATACACGATAGTTCAAGGTCAGATCTGTGCTGCATTTCACGCGGATGGTGTAGGTTCCCGGTGTGGAGCTGTCAAATTCCGAGGCATCCACAGTGAAATTCTCCGGATAATCTGCGGGGAACACATTATCAAAGATCACATCACAGCTGTCTTTTCCATAATAATAGTTCAGTGTCACGCCCAGTCCGGTGAGATCCAGTTCTTCTCCAACGCTGTAGGTCAGTTTATCCGGAGACTGGGTCAGCAAAAGCGCACCCTCAGATTCATAGATCACGTATTCCGATGTTGTTGTTTGAGTAACGTAGCTATCCGAAGTCGTTGTTTCCGAAACAGAACTGGCAGTAGTGGTGGTTTCTGTAGTCGTGGTAGTCTGTGCCGGCTTTGTGGTAGGTGTAGTCACTTCCGGTGTGGTGCCGTCTGGCTCTACGCCCCAGATGAGGGTATCGCCGTCGTACATGGTGATCTTGTCTGTGATTACCATGGCATCCTCGCCGCCCTGAGAAAGTCCCTCAAAGGAATAGTCATTGGTGGGATCCCATACACCCTGTACGTTGTCGGGGATAGAGATACGGAACTGACACTCGCTGCGGTGTTCAGACTGACCTGTGGGCATTACCACGCTGCCGTCTGCAAAGGACAGCTTCACATAGTAAATATTGCCGTCATACTGGATCGGATCGGAGATGGAGATGGCACCCTTGTCTGATGCGTGCTGATCATAGCCGACTCTTACGGAAATGTCATCTGCAGACATGCCCGCATTTACCAGTTCGCTGATATCAAAGTAATAGTTATAAGACAGATCCTTCACGAATCTTGCCGGCCATGCGCTATGGTTCAGAGCGAATACTTTCAGCTCAGTGTAGCTGGACGCCGCCTGGTTCACAGAAGCAGAAATGGAGAATTCATCCCACTTCGGTGTTTCTGTGGGCGGGAAATCCGGGTCGGACGTGCCGCCGTATTTTTCTACCATAGCACACAGTGCTGCGGTATAGCCTGCGTTATAGTCGATGGCAACCTCGGAATACTGATAGTCGCCGATCTTGTCAGAATAGCCGTCCTTCTGATCCGGACCGCCCACCAGAGCACCGTACAGAATATGTGCATGCGGCTTGGCATCTTCTCCCTCGGTCTGACCGATGTTGCTCCACTTGTCATTCCATGCGCCGCTGGAGGTTCTATGGTGCCATGCCTTTGGATAATCTTCACCCATGCCAACGACATAGCTGTAATTTGCGGAATTATCACCGAAGCAATAGTTCATAACGTTGTCCGCAAATTCTGTATACTTATTCACAAGGCTTGCATCATCGGCATAGAGCTGATCCACTGCCACATATGCCAGGAATGCTGTGGTCGTTGCATGACGCAGAGAACCCCACTGGAACAGCCACGGCAGGCCGTCCGGTGTATAAGTGATCTGCTTTCCGCCGTAACCTGTTGTCCAGTATTCCAGATGTTTCTTGAACTGATCCTTCCAGGTGGAATCGCCGGTATTGATGGCATACAGAAGTGTGCCGCCCTGCTGGACATCGTCCCAGCAGTGACCCCAGGTAAACTTCATTTCGGAGGACTGTTCTTCCTTCCCCAGATTCGGAATATAATCCGATTTGCAGAGATCCAGATACTTCTGCTCGCCGGTTGCCATATACAGCCAGTTTGCTGCAAAGAACAGATCATCGTAGAATGTCGTAATCTTATAATAGGGCTGTTCCTCCGGATCATCTCCAATGGAACGGTTTGTGTCAGCACGCTCAAACAATGCCTTTGCATGTTCCAGGTACTCCGCCGCTTTCTCCGGCTTGGAATCCTTGAAATTGAGATAACCGGTACAGAGTGCAGCCGCCATCTGCGCCTCAATACAGCTGTCATTGCAGGTATAATACGGACGTTCTGTTTCGCCCTTCATCAGCTCATACTTTGCCATATACATTTCAGCTGCGCCCCACCACACGTGGTCAAAGGAGCCTTCGCCGATCATATAGACAATTTCATCGCCCAGATCACAGCCCACCAGATAGTCCAGGGCAAACTGCAAATTGTTCTCGTACAGTTCTGTCTGACCGCACTTTTCCACGCCGTCACCATACTGATACAGACCCCAGCCCAGCATGGTGGCTGCATAGGCATTTGTCAGTGTGAATTTCAGATGGTCACCAGCATCGAACCAGCCGCCGGGTACGAAGTCGTTTGTCATAGCGTCAGCGCGCCATGTGACCTCATTCCATTCCGGCAGTTCGCCGCACTGCTGCACTTCGTAGAAAAACATCGACTTTTGCAGAGCTTCTCCATAGTTGTAGTCGGTGCTCGGCTCAGCAGCTGCCATCGCAGTCGGTACAGCCGCAGCCGTTCCGGTGAATGCCAGCACTGCGGCAGAGATCACCGCAACCCATTTCTTCATAATAAAATCCTTCCTTTCACAGAATGCACGTGCATATTTTGCACTGTTGTCAATCCAATTATTTTTATTGTACCATATTTCAATGTGGAAGTCAAGATTTTTTGTGAAATTACACGGAAACTGTTCCTGCCGTTTGTATGTTAAAACTTCGTTTCCTCGGATTTGATAGTTTGACATTCCACATCCCATATGCTATACTGTAATTGATAAAAATATATGGCAATACAGGTGAAAGGCGGTGGCGGCTTGTCCAGTATCCAAAAGCTCATCTCTCTGATCTTATCCGATGAAAAACTGCAAAACAGCAAGTCTTTTTCTTCCCAGGTGTACCAGGACGAGCCGATCCTGCACACAGCGGCACAGATGAAAAACTATCTGCCGCCGGAAATTCGTGCCATGAAAAAGCTTGCGCAAAGCTACGATGCCTATCATCATTCCGATGAATGGCTCTTCTATGAGCAAGGGAAGATGATGGAAACGTACGAGGACGATTTCCCGAATACTGTAGGGTTCAGCCGCTATTATCCCACCTACCGCAGCATGAACAACGACCAGCTCCGCACCTACTTCACCTGGCGTACCAAGGTGCGACATGGTACTGTGAAAAAAACCGACATTGCCTATGTGTTCGTGTATCTCTACGAACTGCTCAATCAGATCGGCGTGCCGTCTCCGGAAGAGGGCTTCACCATGCTCCGGACGTTCTGGGGGACCTACCGGCAACTGGATGCCCAGATCGATTCGTATATGCCCGTATGGCTGAGGGATTATGTGGTCTATTATGGTCTGGATCGTTCGCTTCTGGAGGACACCGACGACCTGAAATTTGAGAGGATACTGCTGACGCTGCTCCAGCCGGACAGCCATAGTACCCACGAGATCTTTTCGGCACTGGTGACTTTTTCGACATATCATATGGAAAAATCCCGGTTTTATCAGCAGTATTCCGAAGATATGGAACAGGTGGTGTGCAATGTTTTTTCTGCATTGTCGTCGTATTACGAGAAATACCGCAAAAAAAGCTTTTGCGAATCCCTGTTCGGACAGAAAGTGACCTGTACCTATTTTATGTTCCGTTCCGCTGTGTTCTATCTACAGGACAAGCAGGATCGGGAGTACGCCATAAGTCCTATTCACCGCTACCGATGCAGAAACGGCATCTGGACATGCGAAAAATACTATGGCAGCTGCGGCAAGCACAAGGAACTGGGTGCGATCCTGAAAACAGTGGACAGCATGATGCGTGAGGCGTATGATTTCCGCTATCCCATGAAGCCGGCGACGGAGAAAAAATATCTCCTGAACCTGATTCAGAAAGAAGTCGACCAGTTCCTGGCGGAGAAAAAAGCCCATGCCGCACCGAAATTCGAGATGGATATTTCCAAGCTCCAAGACATCCGCCGGGAGGCAGCCATTACACGGGACAAGCTTATTGTGGATACAGAACCAGAAGAGCCGGAATATTTCCCGGAACCCACGCCGGAACCAGTTGCGTCTCCCGAAATATTACCGGAACAGACCGAACCTGCCGCCGGACTGGATGCCATAGAAGTGGAATTTCTGCAATGTTTGCTCCAGGAAAAGCCCTATGATGCACTGCTCCGGGAACATGGCGTCATGCTGTCGGTGCTGGTGGACAGCATCAATGAAAAGTTGTTCGACCAGTTTGCAGATACGGTGATCTTGTTCGAGGGCGATGCGCCGGAGCTGATTGAAGATTATGCAGACGAACTGAAAGGAATGATTACTCCATGAAGATACCAAAGCGGATCGCCTCAGCGATCATCAATTCCCTGAAAGGCGGCGTTGTGCCCCGGATCGGTCTGCCGTATATTACCGTAGGCAGAAAAAACGAAATTGACGCACTGCTCCATGATGTGGATATTATGGCAGACGGCGGTGCAGCCTTTCGCTTCATTGTGGGAAAATACGGCAGCGGCAAAAGCTTTCTGCTCCAGACCGTCCGCAGCCACGTTATGGATCGGAACTTTGTGGTAGTCGATGCGGATTTATCTCCGGAGCGGCGGCTTCAGGGCACAAAAGGGCAGGGACTTGCCACCTATAAGGAACTGATCCGGAATATGTCCACCAAGACCAGACCCGATGGCGGTGCACTGACACTGATTCTGGACCGCTGGATCAGCCATATCCAGAGCAAAACTGCTGCGGAGAGCGGACTGGACAGCAATGACCCGGCGTTCCGCAAGGCGGTGGAATCGAAAATTTATGAGGTCATCGGCGCACTCAATGAAATGGTGCACGGCTTCGATTTTGCAAAGCTGTTGACCATTTACTATAATGCGTACTGGAATGGCGACGATGAGAGCAAGGCAAAGGTTGTAAAGTGGTTCCGGGGTGAGTATAACACCAAAACGGAAGCCAAATCCGAACTGGGCGTGAATATCATCATCACAGATGAGGACTGGTATGAGTATATCAAGCTGTTTGCCGTGTTCCTGAAAAAGGCAGGCTACAGCGGTTTGCTGGTGCTCATAGATGAACTGGTGAATATCTATAAGATTCCCAATAGCATCACCCGGCAGTACAACTATGAGAAAATTCTCACCATGTACAACGACACTCTACAGGGCAAGGCGAAATATCTGGGTATCATCATGGGCGGTACGCCCCAGTGCATTGAGGACACCCGGCGTGGCGTGTATAGCTACGAAGCCCTGCGTTCTCGTCTGGCAGAGGGTCGGTTCGGCAGAGAGGGCGTCAAGGATATGCTGGCACCAGTGATACACCTGTCGCCGCTGACCAATGAGGAAATGCTGGTACTCATTGAAAAGCTGGCGGATATCCACGCCGGACTGTTCGGCTACACCCAGACATTGACGCAGGAGGACATGATCACCTTTATCCAGATCGAGTTTGGCAGGATTGGGTCGGATTCTCACATCACGCCCCGTGAGGTGATCCGGGATTTCATTGAACTGCTGGATATTGTGTACCAGAACCCCCAGATCAAGGTGACAGAGCTGCTGCATTCCGACAGTTTTTCCTATGCCAAGGCGCAGGTGAATGAGGAAGATGGGGCAGTTGCACCGGAGTTTGCGGAGTTTGACATATGAGATAGACTAATAAAAAGGAAGTGTCCAAAATGCATGCTTTTAAGAAATTTTTTGGAGATGTTTTTTCTCTGAAAGACGACACCGCTTCCCAGGACGAGATATACAACCGTCTGGTGAATGGCGCCACCATCCGTGGCACGAATATGTGTGTGCTGATTCTGGCGATTCTGATTGCCTCCATCGGTCTGAATATGAACTCTACCGCTGTGATCATCGGTGCAATGCTGATCTCGCCGCTCATGGGCAGTATCATGGCAGTTGCCTATGGCATTGCATCCGGCGATCTGAAAATTGTCCGGCGTTATTTCCTGGGCTTTCTGCTGCAAATATTCATTTGCCTTGTAACCTCTACCATTTATTTCAGCATCACACCCATCTCGAACTCCACCTCAGAGTTGTTGGCTCGTACAACGCCTACTATCTGGGATGTTCTGATCGCAGTCTGCGGCGGTCTTGCCGGCATCATCGGCATGACACGCAAAGAGAAGTCCAATGTCATTCCCGGTGTGGCAATTGCCACAGCCCTGATGCCGCCTTTGTGTACTGCAGGATACGGCATTGCCACCAAACAGTGGAATTATTTCTGTGGCGCATTTTATCTATTTACCCTGAACAGTTACTTTATCTGTCTGTCCTCCATTATTGTACTCCTGCTTCTGAAAGTGCCGAAGCATACGATTCTGGAGAAAAAGGCAAAGAAAAGAGTGGTGCGCAATGTGGTGATTTCCACAGCACTGCTGCTGATCCCCAGTATTCTGATTGGGGCGAATATGGTAAAAGCTTCTCAGGTTTCCGATATTACGGGATTTGAAGAGGCAGACACAGAGCTTATCGCTCTGGGTGAGGAAGCAGAGATTCTGTTTCCTCAGGTGAAATCTCTTTCCATGGGGGATATCGAATCCTATTGTAACGGGGAAATCCGGCATACCCGAAAGGTAACGGTTGCCGTAACTGCGCCGCTGTCTCCGCCTAAGGAGACTTCTTTCAAGCAGTGGATTCTGGTGCGGTGTGACAATGTGGAAGAAGTGGAGATCGTGACGGTAGAATAAGAACGATAATTTTGCAGCTTGAGAACTCGTGACACCAATCTGCTTCCCAACATTCCAGCCTAATGCCCAATGGAAATGACATCGGCAGACTCGCCCTAAGGCAACACCGCACAAAGAGCGCCTATCGGCTTTGTACGGTATTGCCCTAAAGATTGTTGCACCAAAAAAACTCTATTGCCTGCGCTTTGCGCAGAAAGGAACTGACATGAACATTTTCGACCGCTACGCCCCATTTGTCCAGGATTTCATCTATCAGAATCATTGGGAATCCCTTCGCGCCATTCAGGTCGCTGCCGGGGATGCCATTTTCAACACGGACGAAAATGTCCTGCTGTCCGCTTCTACTGCCTCCGGTAAGACAGAAGCGGCTTTTTTTCCCATTCTGACTCTGTTCTCCGAAGATCCGCCTGTCTCCGTAGGTGCCATTTACATCGGACCGCTGAAAGCCCTCATTAACGACCAGTTCCTGCGTCTGAATGATCTCTGCGCCGAAGCCAATATACCCGTCTGGCACTGGCATGGAGATGTGGCACAATCTCACAAGGCGAAACTGCTGAAACATCCCTCCGGCATTTTGCAGATCACCCCGGAATCTCTGGAGGCGCTCTTACTCCACAAGCACGCCGCCATCTCCAAGCTGTTCCACGACCTGCGCTTTATCGTCATTGACGAGGTGCATTCTCTTATGCGTGGCGACCGCGGCGGTCAGACCCTTTGCCTGATGGAACGGCTCTCAAAGCTTGCCGGCGTCAACCCCAGGCGTATCGGCTTGTCTGCCACCATCGGCGATCTGGAAGGCACCGGTGCATTTCTCGCCTCCGGTACAGGCAGAGGCACGGTTATTCCCCGTATCGAAACAAAGGGAACGAAATGGCGCCTTTCCATGGAGCATTTCTATATCCAAGGGGAACAGTCTGCCCAGGGAAAATCCGTGGAACAGGCGCTGCCGGAACTGGCGCAGAAAACAGATACTGCCCCGGAACACGCCGACCCGGGCATCGGTTATATTTTCGAACATACCCGTGGAAAAAAATGCCTGGTCTTTGTGAATTCCCGGGAGGAATGCGAAGCTGTCACTACCACTCTGCGGCAATACTGCGAGGTAAAGCATGAACCGGATCGCTTTCTCATTCACCACGGCAATCTCTCTGCCGCCTACCGGGAAACTGCTGAAGCAGTCATGAAGGACGAGGAACAGTTTCAGACCACAGTTACCACTGCCACGCTGGAGCTGGGCATTGACATCGGACGATTGGAACGGGCATTTCAGATTGACGCACCTTTTACAGTATCCTCTTTTTTGCAGCGCATGGGACGTACCGGCAGACGAGATTTGCCGCCGGAAATGTGGTTTGTCATCCGGGAAGACCCGCCGGAAGCCCGGGCAATGCTCCCCACCACCGTGCCTTGGAAACTGATACAGGCAATTGCGCTGGTGCAGCTCTATGTCCAGGAGCGCTGGGTGGAACCGCCGAGGCTGGATCGTCTGCCCTACAGCCTGCTGTATCACCAGACAATGAGCACCCTTGCCTCCTGCGGCGAGTTGTCCCCGGCAGCACTGGCATCCCGTGTGCTGACACTCAGCTATTTTCACAGGGTTACGCAGGAAGATTTCAAGACACTTCTGCGCCATCTGCTGTCCATTGACCATATCCAGCGCACGGAAAACGGCGGTCTGATTGTGGGCATTGCCGGAGAACGGATCACCAATTCTTTCAAATTCTATGCGGTATTCCAGGAAAACGAGGAATATACCGTCCGATGGAATTCCCAGGAGCTAGGAACAATTGTCCAGCCGCCGCCGGCAGGAGAAAAGATCGCCATTGCAGGGCATGTCTGGATAGTAGAGGAAGTGGATCACAAGCGGCATCTGGTCTACTGCGAACAGGTTAAGGGAAAGGTTCCGGCATATTTCGGAGAATGCCCCGGAGACATCAATACCAAAGTGCTAGAACGGATGCGCATGGTGCTGCGAGAAAATGCAGTCTATCCCTATCTCATGAAAAATGCCGTGGCAAGGCTGGAACTGGCACGGCATACAGCAGAAAATTCCGGTTTGACAGAAGAACCGCTGATCTGTCTGGGCGGTGATATGTGGTGTCTGTTCCCGTGGCTGGGGACATATGCCTTTCTGGCATTGGAACGCTTTCTCAAAATCAAGTGCGCACCCCATCTGAAGCTGACCGGCATGGATTCTTCCCGACCGTACTTCATCCAGTTCAAGATGCAGGCAAGCAAGGAACAGTTTTTCCAGGTGCTGTCCAAGATGGAACGCCAGCCCCTGGATCCTATAGAGCTTGTCTATCCCAAGGAAGTTCCTATGTTTGAAAAATATGATGAATTCCTGCCGGAAGAACTGGTGAAAAAGGGATTTGCCTATGGCGTCCTTGCCATTGACGAGATGCGGGCACGCATCCGGAATTGGAACGAAAAAATAGCAGAAGATGTTTATACTAATCTCTGACCGAACCCATGAAAATCTTCACCGCCATCCACTCGCTGCTCGTCGTCAAACGCCCATATCCTGACCTTTCCCAGGATATGGGCGTTTCTTTATACCAAAAAAAGCAACAAAAATCCTCGCAAGCATTTGCTGCGAGGAGACAATGTATCATATTTCACTGTCGATCTTACCATGTCCTTTTGCTCCCAAACCCGGGAGCACGTCGCCCCATGACGACGGCTGATAGAAAAGAAGATTAGTAGATGATTTTATACAATGCGGGATATAATGCCAAATATTCATCCAGTCGGCTCCGTGTGCTGGAACCCGGATCGTTGATGACAAAGTTTGAAAGAGAAAATGTTGTTCCAGTGGAACCAGTATAGCCGGTGACCAATACATAGTGCTGACCGCCGTTGGATTTCTTTGCACCGATGATGACCGGTGTATCATTTTGCAGACAGTTATAAATCTTCTGCATCTGTGCCTGAGAGAGAGAACCGCTTGCGTCCTCTACGGTATAGCCCAAATTGGTGCAGGAGGACCAGAGGAGACTATCTCCGCTGAAACTCAGTTTGGAGAGCATCTTGTCCGGTGTGGTTGCAGTACCAGTTTCATAGGAATACTTCATAGAAATAGCAGTTACCAGACAACCTACCTTTCCGATGGTAGAATAGGTGATGGTCTTATTTGCCCACTGACTATCAAATTGCTTATAATCCGGAGCATCCAGCTGCACTTCTGCATGACCAACTTCTGTCATTGCGCCGGTAGTGGGATCGAAATACCGGGAAACACCGTCAACAGTGATCCATCCGGTCTGCATTGCCCCTGTAGACGGAAGAAAATAGTACGTTTCTTCATCAATTTCCGTAATACCAGCAGCAGCGCCATTTTCGGTCAGATAAACCTTGTCGGTATCATGAATAGACCAGCCAGTAAGCATAGCGCCTGTTTCTGCATAGAAGCAATAGAGCTTTCCGTCGATGGTCTGCCAGCCGGTCTGCATCACGCCTGTTTCCGGATCAAAATAATATGTAACACCATCTACCAGAGTCAGTCCCGATGCTGCTCCATTTTCGGTTAGATAAAACTTCCCGCTGTCTGCGGTGATCCATCCGGTCTGCATAACACCGGAAGAAATGTTGAAATAGTACAGCTTTCCGCCGATAGTCTGCCATCCGGTCTGCATCAATCCGGTCTCCGGCAGGAAGTAATAGATCTGGTCGCTGATGACCTGGAAACCAGTGAGCATTACGCCGTCACTGCCGCAATAATAAGTACCTTCGGCAGTGGTGACCAATCCAGTCTGCATGACACCATTGTTGTCAAAATAATAGGACTTTCCGTCGATCACTGTTTTTCCAGTTGCAAGCACGCCGTTTGCATCTGCCCACATGGCAGCGCTTTCTGTGATGATCCATCCGGTCTGCATCAGCTTGTCCTGTGAGAAGTAATAATTGCTGCCGTCAATGACAGTCAGGCCAGATGCTGCGCCGTTTGCGGTGAAGTAATAGGTACCGTTTTCATCGGTGACCCAGCCGCTTGCCGGAACGGCATTTTCATCATAATAATAGAGAGAACCATCCTCATAGGAGATCCATCCGGTCTGCACGCAGCCATAATCATTGAACGTATACGGTACGCCGCCGACTTCCTGGACTCCAGTCAGCTTTCCTGCCTCTTCGTCTACGTAATACAGCTCATTATGATAGGAGAGCCAACCGAACACAGGAGTGCCGATTTCTGCATTATAATAGTACCGTTTGCCCTCCACGGTCTGCCAGCCGGTACGCAGTGCACCATCTGAAGCGAACAAGTATGTGTACCCATCCTCCAGAGTGGTCTCATCCGTAGCACAGCTTCCGTCATTATAATAATAATACAGGCTATCGTCATTTGAAACATACCAGCCAGTCTGTGTGATCTGGTTGGAAGAAACGCTGCCCGTCAGAACACGATTGCCGCTGTCTGTGACAATAAACCGATTCAGTGTCTGTGTATCTGTTTCAGCATCAGCTGCTCCTGCGGAAACAGCACCAATGGTCAGTGCTGTCAGCAGACTGCTTGCCGCTGCCAGAAGTAATTTGCGCACTCGAAGCGCCATGGTTTCACGTCCTTTCGAATCAGGCGACTGCATGTTTCCATTTTGCAATCGCTGCCGTATGCTTTCGTATCAAATCGACAAAAAACCAACGCCGATTGTAATCAAATTGTCATGAATCCACTATTTATTATAGCGAAGTTTCCCTACAATGTCAATCGTTTTATGTGCCCCCTTGAAAAAAGTGTCGAATTTTCGGCGCACTGCACAAACTAAGCGGAAGGAATCCCTCAATTCTGTACAAAAACACGCTGTAGATCCATCCAATTTCAGGCATTACCTCGCTATTATATCCAGATTATAACAGTAACAAACCGTTACAAAGCGGCTTCGAATTGGTTATTCCGGCAGAACAACAGGGGCTGGCGCACTGATGGCACCATAGTATTCCGGTCGGCGGTCACGGAACACGCCCCAGCTCATGCGCATTTCCTCCAGCTCGTCCAGGTCATATTCTGCCAGTGCAATGCCCGGCTCATCCCTGCCCAGCTGCTGTATCACTGCTCCTGTGCCGTCCGTGAGGAAGGATGTTCCATAGAAGCAGAGGGAGGAGGACTGCTGCTGGTTTTCCTCATCCGGCTGAACGGTTTCCGTACCGATACGGTTTGCCGCAATGACTGGCATGAGATTTGCCGCAGAATGCCCCTGCATACAGCGCTGCCAGTGAGGTGCGCTGTCCACTTCCAGAATGGGTTCAGAGCCGATGGCGGTGGGATAGAAGAGCAGTTCTGCCCCTTGTAACGCCATGCACCGTGCCGCTTCGGGGAACCACTGATCCCAGCAGATACCCACACCGATTTTCGCATAGCGTGTATTCCACACCCGGAAACCGGTGTCACCGGGGGTGAAGTAGAACTTTTCCTGATAAAAATGGTCATCGGGGATGTGGGTCTTGCGGTAAATGCCCAGCACAGTGCCGTCCGCATCGATAATGGCAATGGAATTGTACAGCGCCGTTCCGGCACGCTCATAGAAGCTGACAGGCAGTACAACGCCTAACTCCCGGGCAACCTTGCGCAGCCGCTGGATCGCCGGATTGTCCGCCGGCGTTGTGGCGAGGTCATAGGACGCATAACGGCGTTCCTGACAGAAATAAGGTGTCTCGAACAGCTCCGGCAGCAGGATGATCTGTGCACCGGATGCAGCCGCATCCCGTACCATTTTTTCCGCAGTGCAGCGGTTTTCCTCTGCATCCGGGGTGCACGCCATCTGTACGGCGGCAACAGTTACTTTACGCATCAGAAGCAACTCCTTTCAGAATGTGGGATCTGCTGGGTGATACAGTGGATATTGCCGCCGCCCAGCAGGATTTCCCGTGCGGCAATGGGAACGATATTTCTTGTGGGAAACTGTGCCGCCAGAATTTCGCAGGCGGTCTTGTCCATGGGATCGCCGAACTGGGGCACAAGTACTGATTCATTTGCAATGTAAAAATTCACATAGGACGCCGCCAGCCGTTCGCCGGGAGTGCGTGTGGGTTCGCCGTCCCAGAGATCCAGTTCCCGGCATTCCTCTTCAGTGATACACACCGGCGTCTGGGGAATGGGCAGACGTGTCACTTGGATTTTCCTGCCGCATGCATCCGCCTGCTGCAGCAGATAGTCCTCACACGCCTTGGAAAGGGCATACTGTGGGTCGTTCTGGTCGTCTGTCCAGGCGAGGACAACTTTTCCCGGCGCCGTAAAGGCACAGATATTGTCCACATGTTCATTTGTCTCGTCGCCGTAAATACCCCGCGGCAGCCAGAGCACTTTCCGAGCATTCAGCATATCGCAGAGCTTGTCCTCAATTTCCGCCTGGGTCATGTGGGGATTGCGTCCGGCACTGAGGAGACAGCTTTCTGTGGTGAGGATAGTGCCGTCGCCGTCACTGTGGATACTGCCGCCTTCCAGAATAAATTCCCGGCAGTCATAGCAGTCTGTGCGGAACAGGTCGCAGACTTTCCGGGCGACATGGTTGTCCTTATCCCAGGGAAAATACAATCCATCCACAAGACCGCCCCAGGCATTGAAGCCCCAGTCCACGCCGCGGACATTGCCTGCCCGGTCACGGACGAAGGTGGGGCAGACATCTCTTGCCCATGAATCGTCTGTGGACAGTTCCACGAGCCGTACTTCCGGAGGCAGCATGGCACGGGCGGTCTCATACTGAGAAGCATCCACCAGCATGGTGACTTCTTCCGACTTTGCAATGGCAGAAGCCACGGCAACAAAGGCATCCCGTGCCGGCCAGCCGCCTCTGCGCCAGGAATCTCCCCGGGTGGGCCAGATCATGAGACAGCCGTCATGGCGGTCGAATTCCGCCGGCATGGCGAAGCCGTCCCCACGGGGCGTTGTATGTAAAATTTGCATCCTATCATCCTTATCTATGTTTTGATTGCTTATATTATATCATATATTCTTCCGGAATGCAATCGAATTCTAAGGGCGTATTTCAACGATACGGTAGCGATGGTGACGAAAAGGGATATAACAGGGACAAAGTGAAACGCAGCGTATAATCAAAATATTCCTGTGCAAACTAACAGCGGAGGTGAGAGCTATGACAAGCAAAGAACTGTTATACGTGGAGGATGCGCTGGGGCATGAGCAATATTTTCAGACGCAGTGCAAGAACGCAGCATCGCAGATCCAGGACGAGGATCTGAAGCAGTGTGTGCAGCAGATGGCGGAGAAGCACCGGAAGCTGTTCCAGAGCTTTTACGGCTTGCTTTAGAAGAAAAGGAGGCAGAAACATGGATGACAAGAATCTGATGGAAGGCATTTTGCTGCTGGAAAAGGGCGTTTGTGATCTATATGTGCATGGCACTATGGAATCCCCCACCAGCAACGTGCACCAGGCATTCAGCCAGGCTTTGAGCGAATCCCTTTGTATGCAGGACACCTTGTATGACAAGATGGCGGCAAAGGGCTGGTATCCCACTGACCGTGCGGAGATGACAAAGCTCCAGGCGGTAAAGAAAAAGTTCCAGTCGGCACAGGGTTAAGGCAATACCGCACAAAGATTGTGCGTCAGATGCGCCGTCAGATTTTTCGTCAGATGAAACAAAAAGCGTAGTGAATACTTTGTGTATTCACGAGCATTTTTGTGAAATATGACGGAAAAGATGCAAGCATATGACGTGCAAAGCCGATAGGCGCTCTTTGTACGGTGTTGCCTTAAGGCAATACCGCACAAATATGGGGCTGTTGCACACAGTCAAAATCCCACGAGAAAACGGTGCGATGTGAGCATCGCACCCTACAAATCACCACAAATTACGTGACATTTTGTAGGGGGTCGATGCTCACATCGACCCGTAAATCAGGATTTTGCTGTCCTTGCAACAGCCCTTTTTGCGTTATAGGAGTATTTATGGAACGGATACAAAAAATAACAAGTGAGCCTCCGGCTCACCCATTACTTGTTCTCTTATTTATCATTCCATTCCTGTTTCTGTCTCCAGTTCTGTCACATAGCCGTCTTGATCCACGGAAATGCCGTAAGCACTGGAAAGATACTCCATGTTCCGGTAAAATGCATCCTGCTCTGTTTCTTCCGACAAATATGCAACCTGACAGTTTTCCTGTCTGCCGGGGATCAATTGCAGCTGCATTTCATAGTCCTCAGCAGTGCCGCTGATATGCAGTTCCGCCAGCATGGTATCCATGGACTTGCCGTTGAACCAGTAATTCCCCAGAGAATACAGAATGGGCTTTCCCTGATAATATTCAATGCCCTGGAGACAGTGGGGATGGTCACCGATGACGACATCTGCACCGCAGGCAATGAGGCCGTGTCCCGTTTCTGTCTGATATTCCTCCTGATAGGTCACTGCCTCCATGCCCCAGTGCATATACACTACCACAAAATCTGCATTGGCAGAAGCTTCTTTGGCACGGGCATAGAGTAGGGACGGATCCGTGGTACGGAATACACCCGGTGTGGTTTCCGTGGCACCCTTTGTCTCCTCGATCCATTCCACACGTGTACCGGAAACAAAGGCAACGGTAAAGCCGTCCAGCTCATAATAGTATACCGCCGATGCTTCATCCAGATCTTTTCCGGCGCCCACATAGGGGATTCCGGCATCGGTCAGAGTATCCATGGTATCCAACAGAGCATCTTCGCCGAAATCATACACATGGTTATTGGCAAGGGAGACGATGTCCACACCCAGATCTTCCATAACGCAGACATTCTCCGGATCTCCCCGGAATGTCCATGGCTTTCCCGGAAGTGCTGAGCCACGGTCAGAATACTGAAATTCATTGTTCACAAAACAGATATCCGCATCCTGCATATGGTCGATCATCACCGGGTCAATGCATTTGGTAATATCTCTCCCCTGGGTCTCCCAGTAAGCTGTGGTGCGTGCATTGTCAGCAACGCACACATCCCCCGCAAAGCATAACGTATAGTCGAAAGGTTTCGGCGCTGCTTCCGCAGATGTTACTGGCGTTGCGGCATAAACCGACACAGCATCACCTCCGGCAGCTGCTCCTGTTTCAGAAAAATTCTGCTGGATCTTTTGCGTACCCATGCACCCCATGATCAGTGCTGCGGTAATTCCAGCGGCAATGAGTATCACTGCGGGAAAGAGCACATATTTATTTATGACCTTTTTCGGCTTGCTTCGTATAATTTCCATGGATATCCTCCCTGTTCCCTTTTTCATGGGAATAATCTACTCTCTAATTCAACATTTTACCATAAAATCTGACGCTTGTCTACCGCCGTTTTGCACGGAAATCAAAGCATATTGCAAGAAAAAGTATACATTTTCCCGAATCCCCATAATTGCCGGCTTTTCCGGTTCCGGGCATGGAATCCCAGCGAGGATTCTGCACATACTGATATTGACCCTTTTGCAGGTACAGGCACCCATATTCCGGGGTGATTCGACATGCCTTCTTTTTTTCGAAGAGAATCGAAATACTTCTTTTTGGAAACAAAGGAAAAAATCCAAAAAACAAAATAATGAAAGAGCTTAAAGAAAGACGTGGAAATATTCATGGTTTTGTGCTATACTTTAACCGTGAGATATTTCCTGGGAGGACGGCTCTGGTTTCAGATGAAATACGGGGCAGCACCGCACAATGCCGCCAGGCACTCTTTGTGCGGTGCTGCCGCAGGAGCTGCGTCCGCCGATTCATGAGGAGGTTCCTATATGAGAAAAGTACAGTTTACCGAAACCGTTTTGCGTGATGCAAACCAGTCCCTGATGGCGACCCGCCTGCCCTATGCAGACTATGAAGATATTCTGCCGGTTATGGACAAGGCGGGATACTATTCCATCGAGTGCTGGGGCGGTGCCACATTTGACTCCTGCCTGCGCTATCTGAACGAAGATCCGTGGGAGCGTCTGCGCAAGCTGCGGAAGAATCTGCCTAACAATAAGCTTCAGATGCTGCTCCGCGGTCAGAATCTGCTGGGCTATAAGCACTACCACGATGATGTGGTGGAAAAATTCATCGAGCTTTCCATCAAAAATGGTATTGACATCATTCGTATCTTTGACGCACTGAACGATTTCCGCAACTGTGAAACGGCGCTGAACGCCACCATGAAATATGCCACCAAGAACACCATTGCATCCGGCTGTATTTCTTACACCCAGAGTCCGGTGCACACGGTGGACAAGTATATTGAAATGTGCCGGGAACTGAAGCGCATGGGCTTCCAGACCATTTGTCTGAAGGACATGGCAGGTACCATGACGCCCTATGAAGCAGAACACCTCATCAAGGGCATCAAGGACGCTGTGGGCGATATGCCGCTGATTCTCCATACCCACAGCACCACTGGTATGGCATATATGACCCTGACCAAAGCCATCGAATCCGGTATTGACGTCATTGATACAGCGACCTCCTGCTTCTCCGGCGGTACGTCTCAGCCGGCAACAGAGACCATGTTCTATGCCTGCCAGCAGTACGGCATTGAAACGGGTCTGGACGAAAAGTTGATCAATGAAGTCAACGATTACTTCAAACCCATCAAGCAGAAATATATCGACAACGGTCAGATCAACCCCAAAAGCCTGGGCACTGATGCACAGGCTCTGGTATATAAAGTCCCCGGCGGTATGCTGTCCAATATGATCGCCAACCTGACAGATATGAAAGCCATGGACAAGTTCGACGAAGCCCTGGCGGAAATTCCCCAGGTTCGTGCCGATATGGGCTATCCGCCGCTTGTCACTCCCTTGTCCCAGATGGTAGGCAACCAGGCAGTGACAAATGTCCTGCTGGGACAGCGCTATAAGCAGATTTCCAAGGAGATCAAGAATTATATCAAGGGCGAATATGGTATCGCTCCCGCACCGGTCAGTGAAGATCTCATTACCCAGGTGCTGGGTGAAGGCGGAAAGCCTGTGGACTGCCGGGTGGAGGACCAGAAGCGCACCGGTGTAGAATTCCAGGAGGCAGCAGAAGCACTGGGCGATCTGGCGCGGTCGGAAGAAGATATTATGAGCTATATCTGCTTCCCGGATCAGACGGTGAAATTCCTGGAAGCACGAAAGGCACAGGAAGAAAACGAAACAGTATATACCATCGAGGAAATGTAAGGAGGGACATCTATGCCAAACGGAATTTCTGCGGCAGCAGAGATGGGCATCGGCGAAGCAGCAGTTACGGCAGTGTTCGGTTATCTCGTTGTATTCTGCGGTCTGCTGCTTCTGATGATCGTGCTCTATATTATGGGCGCTGTGTTCAGGGCAAAGGCAAAAAAGGACGAAGCATCGAAGGCTGCTGCTCCGGCAGAGATGCCGGCGACAGTGAAAGAAACTGCACCGGAACAGCCCCTTGCACCTGGTTCTGCCGGTCATGTGAAGCTGTATGACGTACCCGACAAGGAAGCGGCAATGGTCATGGCTGTTGTGGCGTACAAAATGCAGAAACCGCTGAATGAACTGCGCTTTATTTCGATCAAGGAGGTCAAAGAGGATGAAGTATAAAGTAACCCTGAATGGAAAAACCTATGAGGTAGAAGTAGAAGCCGGAAAGGCTGTTCTGCTTGATGAATATGAGGCATGTGCACCGGCTCCGGCAGCTGCACCCACAGCAGAGGCGGCACCAGCCGCTGCGGCTCCTGCACCAGCACCGGCAGTGAATCTTGCTGCCGGGGAACCGGTGAATGCGCCGATGCCCGGCAATATCCTGCGTGTGGAAGTCAAGCAGGGAGATACCATCAAGGCAGGACAGCTTCTGGTGGTTCTGGAAGCAATGAAGATGGAAAACGAGATCCTGGCACCGAAAGACGGTACGGTGGCGCAGGTGGTCGTTTCCAAGGGTTCTACGGTAGAGACTGGTTCGCCGCTGATCGTACTGGCATAAAGGAGGGGTATCAATGAATATTCTGGAGACCCTTCAAAATCTGCTGAACGACTCCGGCTTCGTGAGCTTTTTTGCAGACGGCGGCTGGAAAAACCTTGTGATGATCCTCATCTCCTGCGTCCTGCTGTATCTGGGCATCAAGAAAAAGTTTGAGCCCCTGCTGCTGGTGGGCATTGCATTCGGCTGTCTGCTGGTAAATGTGTCGAACTTCTTTGTGGACGGCGTCAGCTCCGCCAATGCTCTGTATCATCCGGAACTGTGGAGCGCATTTCTGGATGAAAGCAGCGAGTATTACCATAGCTATGGACACATCATGGCAAACGGCGGTCTGCTGGACATCCTGTATATCGGCGTCAAGTCCGGCTTATATCCATCCCTGATCTTCCTAGGCATCGGTGCCATGACGGATTTTGGTCCCCTGCTGTCCAGCCCGAAAAATCTGCTGCTGGGTGCTGCCGCACAGATGGGCGTATTTCTGGCGTTCTTCGGTGCAGTTTGTCTGGGCTTTGACGGCAACCAGGCAGCTTCCATCGGTATCATCGGCGGTGCAGACGGTCCCACGGCAATTTTCCTGACCAGCAAGCTGGCACCGGAACTTCTGGGACCCATTGCCATTGCTGCATATTCGTATATGGCATTGATTCCCATGATTCAGCCGCCTCTCATGCGTCTCCTGACCACGAAAAAAGAACGGGAAGTCAAGATGGAAATGACACGTCAGGTGACCAAGACAGAGAAGATCCTCTTCCCCATTGTCGTGGCACTTGTGGTCATTTTGCTTCTGCCGTCCACAGCACCTCTCATCGGCTGTCTGATGCTGGGCAACCTGTGGCGGGAATGCGGCGTGACAGAGCGTCTGTCGGACACAGTACAGAATGCGCTGATGAATATTGTCACAGTATTTCTGGGCATTTCCGTTGGTGCGACTACTGTTGCATCTTCGTTTCTGTCGCTGGAGACGCTCATGATCGTTTTCCTGGGACTGGCAGCTTTCTGCTTCTCCACCATCGGCGGTCTGCTGGTGGGCAAGATCATGTACCTGGTCACCGGCGGAAAGATCAATCCGCTCATTGGTTCCGCAGGCGTTTCTGCTGTGCCTATGGCAGCCCGTGTTTCTCAGAAGGAAGGACAGAAGGCAAATCCGTCCAACTTCCTGCTGATGCATGCTATGGGACCGAACGTTGCCGGCGTAATCGGTTCGGCAATTGCAGCTGGATTCCTGCTGGCAGTGTTTAAATAAAATGCATAAAAGCCATTTAAATAAAAACGGTATGGATGCTGATGCGTCCATACCGTTTTTTGGATTATGATGATTGCAGTGCTTGCAATTTTTTCATCCGCCGGAATTCCAGTGCCACCATACCGATGGTCACCGCCGCAGACAAAAAGTCTGCGATGGGACCAGTATAGAGAATGCCGTCAATGCCGAACGCCAAAGGCAAGACGATCAAAAAAGGCAGGAAAAAGAGGATCTGTCGGGTCAAAGACAGAAACATGCCTTTCAATGGTTTGCCGATGGAAGTAAAAAAGGTCGATGTAATGGGCTGGACAAAATTGATCCAGGTAAAGAACAAGAAAAGCCGGAAAAATCTTACCCCGAACTCATAATAGCTCTCACTGCCCGATCCGAACAGGGACATGATCTGTCTCGGGAACAGTTGGAACAGAATAAATGCAACGATCGATATCAGTGCACCAGTTCTGGCGGCAAGACCGTATGCCTGGCGTACCCGGAGATACTGCTTTGCACCATAATTGAAGCTTTCGATGGGCTGGGTTCCCTGTCCCAGCCCGATGACAATAGCAAACACCACCTGGTTCACTTTCATGACAATGCCTGCACAGGCAAGGGGCACGGACTCCCCATAAACAGAAAGCGCACCATAATGACGCAGGGAATTGTTCAGGGCAATCTGTACGATCATGATGGCAAGCTGGTTGAAGCAGGACGCCATGCCGATGGAAGAAACACGCAGCACATACTTTCGCCTTGGGATCAGATGTTTCCATTGCAGCGGCACATTGCGAAACCGCACCAGATAGACAATTACGATCAGCGCTGATATTCCCTCTCCGATGTTGGTGGCAAGGGCAGCGCCTGCCATTCCCCAGTCCAGCTTCAGAACAAAAAATGCATCCAATACGGTGTTAACGACAGCACCGGTCAGATTACAGATCATGGTCATTTTCGGACTGCCGTCTGCACGGATCAGATGTCCGCCGCCGGTGGTCAGAATCAGAAAAGGAAATCCAAATGCAGTAATGCGAACATACACCTGCGCCAGGGGCAGCACGTCGTCCGGCGAACCAAAGCCTTTTAGCAGCGGCGTCAGAAACAGGAGAGTGACTGCACTGAGCAGTACACCGCTGAAAACCAGCATAGTGATGGCATTGCCCATGAAATAGGGTGCCTTTTTGGTTTCTCCCTGTCCCATGGTCAGGTTGAAACAGGACGCGCCGCCGATGCCGAAAAGCAGTGCAAGAGCCACACAGGACGTGGTAAAGGGAAAGGCAATATTTGTTGCCGCATTACCCAGGGTCCCCACAGCCTGTCCGATAAACAGCTGGTCGATAATATTATACAATGCACTGACCAGCATGGCAACAATGCTGGGTACGGCAAATTTCACCATCAGCCGGGAGACCGGTTCCGTCCCCAGAGGATTATTTTGTTCCGCAGATAACATGTCAAAAACCTCCCATTGCACAAACAAGGGCAACACCGCAGCTGTTCTGAAACAGACGGGTGTTACCCTATAAAAACTATTATAAGATATCGTGCAAAAAAAATCAAGGAGGAAATATGAATGGTTTAGACAAATCCAGGAAAAAGTGTATCCAACCAGAAACTTTATCCATGCTGTCACGTGATCTGATCCGGCTTCACACATTTTTACGGCAATACCGCACAAAGATTGTGCGTCAGATGCGCCGTCAGATTTTTCGTCA
>NZ_CALDMP010000075.1 GCF_937915125.1 uncultured Ruminococcus sp.
GGCGTAAAGATGCGCCGCAGATGACGGGTGAGCGGGTTTTTAGAGGTGACCTTATGCATGCCTAACGCCTCGTTCCTCATTCCAATTACGACAGCATTGCTGTCAGATCTGCCAGCAGTTCCCGGCATTCTGCATCGCTCAGCTCTGCCAGATGTGTCTTTTGCAGGGTGGCAATGACACGTTCCTGCTGCATGGCAGCGAAGCTGATCTGTCCGGACTGGGCATGCTTCTCACCTGCACCCGATGCCGCCTGTGCCTCCATCTCTGCCAGCAGCTGTTTGGCACGCTTTACTACCTGATCCGGCAGACCGGCAAGCTTTGCTACGGCAATACCATAGCTGTCGTCCACGCCGCCGGGTACGATCTTCCGCAGAAAACGGATGGAGTCTCCGTGCTTCTTCACGGCAACGCTGTAATTCTTCACGCCGTCGATTTCCTGTTCCAGATCGAGAAGTTCGTGATAATGGGTAGCAAATAAGGTCTTGCAGCCGATTTTCCGGCTGCTGATGTATTCCGCAACAGCACGTGCAATGCTGACGCCATCCAACGTGGAAGTACCTCTTCCCACCTCGTCCAGAATGACAAGACTGTTCTTTGTGGCATAGTTCAGGATATCCGAGACCTCTTTCATCTCCACCATAAAGGTACTCTGTCCGGCGGTCAGATCGTCCGATGCACCGATACGGGTAAAGATCTTGTCCACCACGGATATTTTCGCATATTCCGCCGGCACAAAGGAACCGATCTGCGCCATAAGGGTAATCAGTGCCACCTGACGCATATATGTGGATTTACCAGCCATATTCGGTCCGGTGATCATGAGCATTCGCTGGGACTTGGTGTCCAGATAGGTATCATTGGGCACAAAGACTTCCTCGGTTAGCATACGTTCCACCACTGGATGCCGTCCGGCAGTGATCTGGATGCTGCCGTCAACAGCGATCTCCGGCTTGGTATAATCGTTTTCCATGGCAACATTGGCAAAGGATGCAAGTACATCCACCTGTGCCACAGCTGCCGCCGTTTCCTGTACGCTTTTCAGCATTGCCCCCAGGCAATCCCGCACTTCGTTGAAGATACCCTCTTCCAGCCGGAGCACACGATCCTTTGCGCCGAGAATCTCGTTTTCCACATTCTTCAGTTCTTCGGTAATAAACCGTTCGCTGTTGGCGAGAGTTTGCTTTCGGATATAATCCGAGGGGATCAGGTCGTAGTACGACCGTGTCACTTCCAGATAATAGCCGAACACTCGATTATAGCCGATCTTCAAGCCCTTGATGCCGGTACGATCCCGTTCCCGCTGCAGAATCTCGTCAATGATCTGGGTACCGCCGTTCATGATCTTCCGCTGACGATCCAGTTCCTCATGAAAGCCATCCCGGATAACGCCGCCGTCTTTCAAAGTAATGGGCGGATCATCCACAATGGCATTTTCCACCAGAGCCGCTGCACGTTCCAGGGGTGAGATCTGCTGTTCCAGGGACGAGATCAGCCGGGACGAGGACAGCTTCTGCAACTCCCCTTTCAGTGCCGGGAGCTGCTGTGCCGTCATGGACAGGGATTTCAGATCCCGGGGCGTTGCCTTCTGGTAGATCACACGTGTCATAAGGCGTTCCAGGTCATAAACGTTATCCAGTAGCGACCGGACTTCCATGAGTACCAGGCTATTCTTCACGAATGCCTCTACGGCATCCAGCCGTGCCATGATCTTCACCGGCTGTACCAGGGGCTGTTCCAGCCAGGTTTTCAGAAGACGCTTACCCATGGCAGTTCTGGCATCATCCAGCAGCCATAAGAGTGAGCCTTTCCGTTCCTTATTGCGGATGGTCTCTGTCAGTTCCAGATTCCGTCTAGCACCCAGATCCAGTCCCATTGCCGCTGCACTGTCGTTGACCTCAATGGAAACAAACCGTGCAATATTCCGCTTCTGTGTCTCACGGATATAGTCCAGCATACCGCAGACAGCGCAGGCATCTGCACCGTCCTCCGAAATACCCAGCATCTCCAGAGACGGCACGCCGAACTGCTGACAGATCAGTTCCCTGCCCTGTGTGAGATCAAAGCATACGTCATCCCGCAGGGAAACGGCGCATTGCAGGCGTACCTTGATGAAATCCATAACCGGTTTCAGAGACAGCGCCTGGGCATTCAAAACCAGTTCCGAAGGAGAATAGCGTGACAGGGTATCCATGACACGCACCGTTAAATCGTTGGATTCCTGGGGGACGCACAGGGACATCTCTCCTGTGGAAAGATCGGCAAAGCACAGTGCACAGGAGCCGTCATTGCCGTAGTACATGGAGCACATATAGTTATTGGAATCGTCCTCCAGCATACTGCTCTCAATGACGGTACCCGGTGTCACAATGCGTACCACGTCACGTTCCACAAGCCCCTTGCTGAGGGCAGGATCCGTAAGCTGCTCACAGATGGCGATTTTATAACCCCGGTCTACCAGACGTTTCAGGTACAGTTCCACGCTGTGATAGGGCACGCCGCACATGGGTGCACGTTCTTCCAGACCGCATTCCTTACTAGTCAGCGTCAGTTCCAGCTCCCGGGATACCTGAATGGCATCCTCGAAAAACATTTCGTAGAAGTCGCCCAGGCGGAAAAATACCACGCAGTCGCTGTACTTCTCTTTCATCTCTGCATACTGCCGCATTCCCGGCGACAGCTTTTCCTTGGGGATATCTGCCAGATTCATGCTTTCACCTCATCTCCTTGCTGTATGGACGTATCTCAGTGACAGCCGCCGCAGGATGCGCAGTTCCCGGTACAATTGGACAGATCCGGGTGACAGGTATCAGGATCCTCGCCGTTGGCGCAGAGTGTCAGGATCAGATCCACCTCCTGCATCATGGCATCCATTGCCTCTTTTGCCGCCTGAAATGCAGCCATGTGGGGATTTCCCACGATACGGTCATAGATCTCCTGCACCTGTGCTTCCAGCTGCTGCATCTTTGCATTGTCCCGCTGATCGTCAGGCTTTTCCATTTCGTGCTGGTAGGACATACGCTTCAGGTTGAATGCCTGGATATCCCCCTGCAACGCCTCGTCACCGTCATTTGCCGCCTTTGCTGCGTGATATGCTGTATAGCGTGGGTCAGCCTGAATCGCCTTTCCCAGATTGCGTACTGCTTCTTCAACTGCATTCATGATAGCTCCTCCTCTGCTGCCAAAACGCCTTCTACTGCCCAGTTTCGGGCATCGGTCACCCGGACATCCACAAACTGTCCGATGAGGGACGGGTCACCGGGAAATTCCGCAATAATAAACGCCTTGTCCTTTCCCATGAGATAGCCCTTCCGCTTGCTCTCACCCTCCACCAGAACACGGAGTGTCCTGCCGACAAACCGCTTGTAATGTTCCGTGGCGATCTCCCGCTGGAGTGCCAGCAGGCGTTCCATCCGCTGCCGCTTTTCGGCATCGGGTGTATGGTCGACGATCTCCGCCGCCTTTGTGCCCCGGCGTTTGGAATAAATAAACGTATAAAGATTATCATACTGCACCCGGCGCACCAAATCCAGTGTGCCCTGAAAATCTGCTTCTGATTCGTTGGGGAATCCCACGATCAAATCCGTGGTCAGGGAAAAATCCGGGTCACGCTGCCGGAGATACTCCACAATTTCCAGATACTGTGTCACAGTGTACCGCCGGTTCATCTGTGCCAGAACAGCATCGCTGCCGCACTGTACCGGCAGGTGGAGATGGCGTCCGATCTTCTCACCGCTCAGGATAGTATCCAGCAGCTCCGGCGTAGCATCCTTCGGGTGGGAGGACAGGAACCGCACCACGAATTCGCCGGGGATCTCGTCGATCTGCCGCAGCAGTGACGCAAAGGAAACAGGCTCCTCCAGATCCTTGCCGTAGGAGTTGACATTCTGTCCCAGAAGCATGATCTCCTTATAGCCGTCCTGCACCAGCTGGCGTACTTCCTCCAGAATCTGCTCCGGTTTCCGGCTGCGTTCCCGCCCTCTCACGTAGGGCACGATGCAGTAGGTGCAGAAGTTATTGCAGCCGAACATGACGGGAACAGCTGCCTTGAAGGGATGTTCCCGGGATGGAACAATGCCCTCATACATAGCGTCATATTCCCCTATATCGCAGGCGAATTTCTTCCCCTGAAAATGTTCCAGCAGAAGCTGGGGAAACCGGCTCAGGGACGCTGTGCCGAATACGATATCCACAAAGGGATAGTGGGTGCGGACGAATTCCGCTGTGTGTTCCTCCGAAGCCATACAGCCGCAGAGTACCAGAATGAGATGGGGATTTTTTGTCTTGTACTGTTTGATATTGCCCAGAATGCCATAGACCCGATCCTCGGCACTCTCCCGCACAGCGCAGGTGTTGAACAGGATCAGGTCGGCATCCTCGTAGGAATCCGTCAGGGTGAAGCCCAGTCCGGTCAGCATCCCCCGGATCCGTTCGCCGTCAGACACATTGAGCTGACAGCCGAAGCTGTGCACATGGGCACGCACCACAGTCCGATCTGCAAAGAGATAGGACTGAATCTGACGGCGCAGTGCATCCGATACAGCTGCTGAAACACGATCGTTCTGACGTTCCATAAAAACACTTCTCCATTTCTGTTTTCACAGGACTTTACCGTCCTCTGAAAAATGACATTACATGTTTTATTATAACACAGTTCGCCGCTGTTTGCAAGGATTTTTTTGCAGAAACCACAGAAACCATTTTTATGATGGGGTGCAAGATTCTGGGGAATCCATTTGTACGGAATTCGTGGTGGTCTGTAGGGTGCGATGCCCACATCACACCGTTTTTCTGTTGGATTCGGTTACAGGCACAATCATGTCTTGGGATATGCGATGGGATATTTTCGTGGAGAACACAGCGGGCGGATGATATCCGCCCCTACAGTTTTCCTTACATTTTCCCTCACCTATCCTGCTTTTCAGAAAACTTCCAGATAATTTTCACGGTCCAATCACAATGGGCTGATATACTACACCCATACTCATTTGAAGCAATTGTTTCACATGAATACATTCTTCTTACCGCTTCTTCGGAAGAAGCGGACCAACCATACCGTACAGATTTTTCCGGCATGTCTTTTCCCTCCCGCTCCTTTTGTATTGCCCCAGCCGGCAGCAATTTTGCCGGGAACTGTACGTTTTCTATAAAGGGCATTTCTAAATACTCCGAACCCGTCAGATGTGGTGCAGATTTGCGACAGATTCACTTGCGG
>NZ_CALDMP010000076.1 GCF_937915125.1 uncultured Ruminococcus sp.
TACTTTGTGTATTCACGAGCATTTTTGTGAAATATGACGGAAAAGATGCAAGCAGATGATGTGCAAAGCCGCCAGGCGTTCTTTGTGCGGTATTGCCTTAGCTCCTAAACAGAAAAAAGCACTCTTTTGCAATGGCAGAGAGTGCTTTTTTCGTATATGAATGCTGTTGCAAATCTTTTGGCTTGAAAACGTAAGGCGGGGGCTTGCTCCCGCTGTTCCCAAAGAATCTTAGAGAACCCCCATTGTAGGGGCGACCATTGGTCGCCCGCAAGTTTCGTTGAAAACGTCCCACCGAGACGTTTTCAACGGTTTACTTGACTAGATGGTTTCACAAGGCAGGGCGGTCTTGTTCGCCCCGTCTCGAAAAAGCTGTCGCTTTTTCTCACCACCCTCGACCTGCGCCGGAATACGGCGCAGGGTGATTTGCTGTCTGCGGACGGCGACCAGGGATGCTGTCCCTGGACTCTGCCAGGGCTACGCGCCCTGGACCTCGCCAGCTAGGCTCAGCTGGACCAGCAGCCTGGGCAGCCTTATTAAGGCAACACCGCAGTATAGTGTTACACTTTATCCAATGCTTGTTCCAGATCGGCAATAATATCCTCTACGTTTTCCAATCCCACAGAGATCCGGATCAGCCCGCCGTCAATACCGGCAGCCACCAATTGTTCCTCCGTAAGCTGACGATGCGTAGCAGAAGCCGGATGCAGCACACAAGTGCGGATATCCGCCACGTGTACCTCAATAGAAGCCAGCCGGAGCGCATCCATAAAGCGGACTGCCGCTTCCCTGCCGCCCTTGATGGAGATGGAAATCACGCCGCTGGTGCCTTCCGGGAGATATTTTTCCGCCAGAGCATGGCACGGATCATCCGGCAGACCCGGATAAGTCACAGATGCGATCTTGTCAGACGACTTCAGCATCTCGGCAACTGCCATGGCATTTGCACAATACTGCCGCATCCGCACAGGCAGTGTTTCCAATCCCAGATTCAGCAAAAATGCGGAATTTGCCGCCGGATAGCAGCCGAAATCACGCATAAGCTGCATTCTCGCCTTGATGATATACGCCATTTTGCCGAAATCTCTGGTATAGACAACGCCGTGATAGCTCTCGTCCGGTTCGGTGAAATCCGGGAACTTTCCGCTGGCTGCCCAATCGAATTTGCCGCTGTCAACAATAACGCCGCCGCCTTGTACAGCATGGCCATCCATGTACTTGGTAGTGGAGTGCACCACAATATCTGCGCCGAACTCAAAAGGACGGCAGAGCACCGGTGTCGCGAATGTATTGTCCACCACCAGCGGGATACCATTCCGGTGCGCCACCTTGGCAAATTTCTCAATATCAAACACCGTCAGCGCCGGATTGGCAATGGTCTCACCAAAAACCAGCTTGGTATTGGGCTGGATCGCCGCTTCAATTTCTTCCTCGCTGGCGTTAGGATCCACCCAGATGCACTCAATACCGAAGCGTTTCATGGTCACACTGAACAGATTCACAGTACCGCCGTAAATGGTACTTACGGAGACCAGACTGTCCCCGGCACTGCACAGATTCAGAACAGACAGCAGAGATGCCGCCTGACCGCTGGTAGTCAGCATTGCACCAACGCCACCTTCCATGGCGGTAATTTTCTGTTCCACTGCATCACAGGTGGGGTTTGCAAACCGGGAATACATGGGTTCTGTTGGCATATCAAACAGTGCTGCAACATGTTCCGTTGAATCAAAGCGATAGGTCGTGCTCTGTACAATGGGCATCACGCCGGGGCCGCCGTTTTCCGGGGTATATCCGGCATGGAGACATTTGGTTTCAATTTTTGCGTTTGGACTGCATGGATACATGGTCAATTCCTCCTGAGTTATTTTATAGGCAATACCGCACAAAGATTGTGCGTCAGATGCGCCGTCAGATTTTTCGTCAGATGAAACAAAAAGCGGAGTGAATACTTTGTGTATTCACGAGCATTTTTGTGAAATATGACGGAAAATATGCAAGCATATGACGTGCAAAGCCGCCAGGCGCTCTTTGTGCGGTGTTGCCTATACTAATCTCTGACCAAACCCATGAAAATCTTCACCGCCATCCACTCGCTGCTCGTCGTCAAACGCCCTTGCCAGGCGACAGCCTGCCTGCGGACGTTTTCCTTGATCAGCGAATGCCTGTCGGCGAATCTTTTCATGGAACTGATCAGAGATTAGTATTAATAATTCCATTATAACACAAAAGAAGCCTTTTTGGTAGAGAAAATTTTGAATTGCTTCCCATAGATTTTTTCTATAGAACTGCCTTTCTTCAATGGCTACAAGAACTTACCAGCAAAACAAAACCGCATGAGCTCCACCCGGAACCCATGCGGTTTTTCTGTCATTTCTCAAAAAATATTCTCTGTAAACACTAGCACTTGGTAATACACACCATTATCATCTGTCACCGAAAACGACCGCTGTGCTTTTTGCAGCAGGGGATCCATTCGATTCAGGAGCAGATCATACTCACCTTGATCCAACAACAGGAAATACTCTTCCTGATTCGGCTGATCCTCATACCAGCTTTTTGCTGTCTGATATTCCGCAGGGCTTACGCCGCCCTCGTCGATTTCCACATTACGCACCAGTATCTCTGAATCTGAGATCACGGTTATGGCATTGGCACGCCAGAACGTGGCATAACCATAGGTCAGCCCATGTTCCACCAGTATCTGCGTCAGTTGATATTGCGTATTTTCCTTATAATAGTCCTTTGGCAGCAACGCCACATTCCATACGCTAAGTGCACAGAAGCACACCACCGGGATACACAGAACGCCGGCAATGCGATTCATGGAATTGCCCTCGGAAATCGCCCAGTGCACAAATGCCATGGAGACAACGACAGAAGTGCAGACAATAGGGTTAAGCCGCCAGTTTGCCATAGACAAATAGCCACAGATATACCCTACCATAATGAGCGCCGTCATGATCCAGTGCACCCAGAAGATCTCGCGCAGCTTTTCACTGGAGCTGACAACTGCCAATAAAACCGCCGCCGCACCGCAGATCCAGCGATAATTCCAGTGCATTTCCCGGAGCATGAGACAGAAGCCCGTCAGAAACAGCAGGAAAAACAACAGCATACCCAGGGTATGGGTAGCCATAGATCTTGATTATCCAATATCCGTATCCCCTCTTTCTGTCAGACCGAAGCCGTACTGTTTAACACATTCTGAGGATATTGCAGCTGCGCCGGCGTCCAGTCTGCCATGACGGGCTGAAATTCCCGTGCGACTGCCTTTGCGCCATCCAGGTCATGGGCGAGATAATTGCCGCATTCCCAGCGTTTTCCCCCGGGGATCTCCCCGGAAAAGTCCAGGATGAACTGCAATGTCTCCTGCACCAGGCGAATGGCATCTGCGCCGGAGATGGTCTCCCGTGTCAGGAAATAGAACCCAGTGCGGCACCCCATGGGGCCCACATAGACGATGTCATCGGAAAGAGGCGTATTGCGCACATAGGTGGCAAAGAGATGTTCAAAGGTATGCAGGGCATTGTCCTCCAGATAATCGCACGCCGGATTGTTAGGCAGCTTCATGCGGATGTCATATGTTACCACATCCCCATCCACACGGGAGATATACATGCCCCGTTTCAGGTGGTCATGGTTGATGGTAAAGCTTGTGATCTGTTTCATAGGTATTTCCTCCGATTTTACATAGTAATCCATAATATTTATTATAGCAAACACCCATTGCGCTTGTCAAGTATGCATCAAAAACCCCTCCACCATTGCTGCGCAATGGTCCTCCTCCCCTTTCAAGGGAGGCAGATGAGGCTCCCCTGAAAGGGGAGCTGGCACGGCGCAGCCGTGACTGAGGGGTTCATTCTCCTATAAAATTTGATTTCCATACAAAAAACCGGACTGTTTCCACAATCCGGTTTCAGGGTATGATTTCGGGTTAATCAGTGCATGGCAGGGCATTCACCAGATGCACCAGAAATTTCAGCAGGACAATGGCGTCGTTGGTACCCAGTTCGCCGTTAGCGTCACAATCAGCGTTGGCAGCTGCCTGATCGGAAAGCTTGACAGCACCGGCAGCGGCTTTGTTCAGGAGTACGGCGTCGGTGATATCTACTCTGCCGTCCAGGTTGGTGTCGCCGTAAAGGTTTCCATTGATGGGCTGGGTGGTCGTACCCTGTGCTTCGATCGTCAGTGTCACAGAATCCATTTTCCCATCATAGGAAATCACAATTAAAGTGCTTCCTGTTCCAACAATGGTCACAACGCCATTTTCATCGACTATGGCAACATCTGTATTGCTTGAATACCAAACGGCATCCTCTGGCGGAACATTACAAGACATCTGGAAGCTGTTTCCTGGAACAAGCTCAGATTCAGACGGTACTTGCAGATGAACTCCCGTATCAGCAGTTGTGGTTTCAGTGGAAGTTGTAGTAGTTGTTGTGGTGGTTGTGGTCATTGTCGTAGTAGTTGTTGTGGTAGTAACCACAGGCGAAGCATTATAATGAATCGTTGCATTCAGCAAATAGTCATTACCTGAAGCAATGTAAATAGAATCCCACGCTTCCTCCGTTCCGCAATAATAAACATCTTTCAATGAATATGAATATGAAAATGCCCTTTTACCGATGCTCGTCACACTATCCGGAATGACAATGCTTTCCAACGCAGCGCACTCATAAAATGCGTTTTCTTCAATCGCATATACGCCGTCTGGAATTACAAATTCTGTCAGCGAATTACAACCCTGAAAAAAACCATAATCCGTTCTATATCTGCCGTCGTATTCATAAGCAGAAGGAAGACTTGTCAGTTGGCTTGGCAGCGTCACACTAGTCAGACTCCTGCACCCATAGAACATGCCGCCGCCCATATCTGTCACACTATCTGGAATGACAATACTTTCCAGATTCTTATAGTCCTGGAATGCCAGATCTGGAAGCGCTGTCAGACCATCCCAAAGAACTACATGCTTTCTGCTATATGGACAGTATACCAATGTTTTTTCAAATTTGTCGTAGAGCACGCCATCGTAGGTAAAATACGCCAGATTGCTGTCGCTAATCGTAATGGATTCCAACATAGGACAATCAGACAACAGCCCCAAATCTATACTGACGACAGCATCCCACAGTTCAATTGACATTTTTCCCAAAGGACAATATACCAGAGTTTTTCCGGTTTTCTGATACAGTGCACCGTCATAACTGTAATATGTTGTATTGTACTCATTCACCGTAATGCGTTCCAGGCTTTTACAGCCGGAAAAGGCATTCATTGAAATACTTGACACAAATGCTGGAATTTGAATTTCTGTCAAACTGGTACAGTTTGCAAACGTACCAGTATAAATTTCAGTCACGCCATATGGAATCACAAGACTTGTCAGCCCGGTACAACCAGAAAAGGCATTGGAAGAAATATCTGTAATGCCATCCGGCAGCACAATATCTGTCAATTTGGTACAGTCAGAAAATGCGCCTGTATCAATTGTTTTCGTATTCGCCAAAATATTAACTGTGTTTTTTCCTTGAGGACAATACAGCAGTGTACTGCCGGTGTTATCATACAACACACCATCATAACTGCGATAATTTGCATTGTTCTCATCTACCGCAATGTTTTCCAGTGAAACACAGCCAGCAAAAGCAGAAGCGGGAATACTTGTCACGCTATCCGATATTGTGACAGATTTCAGATTTCTACAAGATGCAAAGGCATCTTCCGCAATCACCTGTACCGGAATGCCATCGATTGTCCCAGGGATCTCCGCCACAGGTGCACTTTCATCGCAATCTGTAATTTTATAGTAAATGCTTCCTGCCGTTGTGTCTTTAACGATCTCATACGTCAGATCTTCCAGTCTCGGCGTATATACTGGAGTATCTTCCGAAATCACCAGATAAATCTCATTGTATGTACAGTAACCGGTAATATCTGGGGTGATTACCACAGATCCTGCACCAACAATTGTGACATAACCATCATCTGTTACTACGGCAACACTTTCATCGCTGGACTGAAAGCCATTGACGGTTGGCTCCCCATAAGGATAATATCCGATACTATAATCCAAATAAAATGAACTGCCAACATATAGGAGGCTTTTTGGCGGCTCTGAAAATTCAATTTCGGCTGGAGGTGGTGTGGTAACTGTCGTTATAGTGGTTGTTGTCATGGTGGTCGTTTCCTCTGCACCGTAAATCACAGGCACTTCTGTTACAATATATTGTGCTTCCGCTCTTGGCGTAATGGGTGCTTCCGATACGACAGGAACATCCACGGCTTCTGTCTGCTGTACTGGCTCAGATTCCGTATCATTTGCATAACAAACCACACTCGTCATTCCAGTGACAAGCACAGCAACAGCAGAAAGCACACCATAAACACGCTTCCAAATCTTCATCTTCCCATAAACTCCTTTTCCGTAAAAATATATTTGTTTATATTATACCAGATTATCCCTCTTTATTTGTAAATAAATCGTAAATAAAAGACCGCCATACCCACCAGGGCACAACGGTCTTTTCCATTATTCTACCGTTTTCTCCGGCTCCTCCGGCACATCTGCCGGCTGCGCCGTCTCCGGTGCAGTTTCCTCCGGTTTCGCCGGTGTATCCTCGAACATTGCCGGATCCATCTCGCCCCGCATGAGCACCTCGAAATCCTCACGCTCGATCTTCTCGTGGAGCATCAGATACTTCGCCAGCAGATGGAGCTGATCCATGTGCGCCTGCAAAATTTCCTTTGCCTTGTCATACGCCTTTTCAATGATGGAACGCACTTCGTCGTCGATCTCCGCCGCCACACGGTCGGAATAATCTCTGGACGAACCCAGATCCCGTCCCAGGAACACTTCGCTCTGGTCGTTACCATAGACCACAGGCCCCATTTTCTCGCTGAAGCCATAGCGTGTGACCATGCTCCGTGCCGTGGATGTGGCACGCTCCAGGTCGTTGGATGCGCCGGTGGAGATATCCTCCAGCACCAGCTGTTCCGCAACTCTGCCGCCCAGCAGGGTGATGATATTCTCCTCCATCTCCTTTTTGGAGACAAAGCTCTTGTCCTGTTCCGGCAGGGACATGGTATATCCCCCAGCCATACCACGGGGAATGATAGACACCTGGTGCACCTTATCCTGGTGGTCGCAGTAGTACGTGCAGACAGCGTGACCTGCCTCGTGGAACGCCGTGAGACGCTTTTCCTTTTCCGTCACCTTGTGGGACTTCTTCTCCGGGCCGGCAATGACCTTAATGGTTGCCTCCTGGATTTCATCCATAGTAATTGCCTTTTTGTTCTTCCGTGCCGCCAGCAGGCAGGCTTCGTTGACCAGATTCTCCAGATCTGCACCCGTAAAGCCCACAGTGGACTTTGCAATGGTAGTCAGATCCACGTCAGGGCCGACGCTCTTGGACTTTGTGTGTACTTTCAGAATGGCTTCACGCCCCTTGACATCGGGATAGCCTACCACGATCTGGCGGTCGAACCGTCCCGGACGCAACAGTGCCGGGTCGAGAATATCCCGGCGGTTGGTTGCCGCAATGACAATGACATTATCCTTTCCGGTGAAACCGTCCATCTCAACCAGCAGCTGGTTCAGAGTCTGTTCCCGTTCGTCATGTCCGCCGCCGATACCCGTACCACGGTGACGTCCCACAGCGTCGATCTCGTCTATGAAGATGATGGACGGTGCATTCTTCTTCGCCTGTTCGAACAGGTCACGCACACGGGATGCACCTACGCCCACGAACATTTCCACAAAATCCGAACCCGAAATGGAAAAGAACGGGCAGCCTGCTTCTCCGGCGACAGCTCGTGCCAGCAAGGTCTTACCGGTTCCGGGCGGTCCCATAAGCAATACGCCCTTGGGGATTCTTGCGCCCAACTCCGCATATTTCCGGGGATTTTTCAAAAAGTCCACGATCTCTTCCAGCTCGTGCTTTTCCTCATCCGCCCCGGCAACATCCGCAAAGGTTGCCTTCCGGGTGTTCATCTGATTCTTGATATTCGCCTTTCCGAATGTAGTGTACTTCCCGCCGCCGTTTGCCTGCCGCATCATAAATGCAAACAGGATAATCATCAGAATCACAAGAATCACTGTGGGGATGATCGTCAGCAGCCAGGAAGTATCCTTGATCTTATAGAAATCCTCTTTCAGCGGTACTTCGTTTCTGGCGTTATACTTCTCCCGGTAATACTGGGTATCCTCCAGGAAAATCTGGACATTCGGCACTTCATATGCAATTTTCTCGTCATTTTGCAGCACCATCTCCAACTCGCCGGACCCCAGATCCAGGGTATATTCCTTGACATCATAATCATCAAAATGCTGGATGATCTCAGAATATTCCGGTGTCTTGACGTTGCCCTTCAAATTCGGCAGCAAAAAGACCAGGGCTGCAATGAGCAGCAATACGATCACAAGATAAGTTCCGATGCCTCTGCCTCTCTTTGGTGTCAAATCACATTCACTCCATTCTGTTTCGGCGATCTCTGCGCCTTTTTCTCAATGCTTTTGTTGTTCGTCAGAATTTCTATAAATCCCGATGTACGGCAAATTGCGGTAAAGTCCTGCATGATCTAGTCCATATCCCACCACAAAAGCGTCGGGAATGGAAAAGCCCCGGTATGCCAGCGGTACTTCAAATAGCCGCCGTTCCGGTTTGTCCAGCAGCGTACACACCGCCAGGGAAGCTGGCTTCTGGGTTTCCATCGCCGGGAGCACTGCATGAAGCGTCGTGCCCGTGTCCAGGATATCCTCCACCAGCACCACATGTCGTCCCACCAGAGACTGGGACAGCGGTACTTCAAACTGTACCTGACCGGAAGTGACTGTTCCGTCTCCATAGCTGGACGCACGCATGAAGTCCAGTTCCAGAGGAATCGGCACTGCCCGAACCAGATCGGCAAAAAAGATGCTGGAGCCTTTCAGCAGGCACACAAACAGTGGCTTTTTGTCCGCATAATCTGCCGCCAGCTGTGCGCCCAGTTCCTGCACACGTGTCTGTATCTGCGCTTGCGTCAGCAGCACTTGTACAATGTTTGCTTCCAGCTCAGACATTTTTTTGCTCCTTTCTGATTTCTATGACCAGGAACCGCCGTGTGTTCTCATGGGGAACCACACGGTCAGCCGCACCGATATATTCCGCAAATACGATTCCATCGTCATCTGCCAGAATATGCAGGGTCTTCCGGCGTCCTTGAGGCACCTGTGCCTGAATGACTTTTTTCAGGGACGAGGTGAAATCTCTGCCAGGCAGACAAATCCGTTCGCCGGGCTGCCGCAGACGCAGGAAGATGTTACCCTTTATTTTATCATAATCCAGGCAACTATTTGCAAATTTTTCGTGAACATTTTCTTCTTTCCCATGATTTTCTGCTTCCATCAGGGATGCATACAGGATAAAGCCCGGAAAAATCTGATTTTCTCCCAATTTCAGCGGTACTTTTTCTCCCAGGGGTTCCGGCGGCGCTGTTTCTATCCAAAGGGTGCCCGGTTTTGCCGCCGCATAAACACGCCGGGACAAGTTCCACCTGCCCCCATACACCGCCAATGCCATGAGACGCTCCAGCAGAGCCGCATCATAGGAAAGCCCGTGTTCCTCCAGCAGCATTGCCAGACAGCGCATTTGCAGCGCTGGATGCATCTGCTCCAGATGTTCCAACGTGTCTGCACTGGTATGGCATTGTGCATATGCCGCCTTTGCCTGCTGTGTCATGTAGTCATCCTCCCGGCACAGACCGGCAATGGTATGGGCTGCGGTGCGTTCCACAGAAGGGTTGAGTTGTTTCAGCTCCGGCACAATCCTGTGACGAATCCGGTTGCGTGTGTACAGATCTGTCAGATTGGTACTGTCTGTCACATATGCCTGCCCCAGCTCTGCCAGATATGCCTCCACTTGTTCCCTGGTCACTGTCAAAAGCGGTCGAAGTATTCTGCCGTTTTTGGGCGGAATGGCTGTCAGTCCATGGAGACTGCTGCCTCGGATCAGGCGGTGCAGCAGGGTCTCCAGATTATCCGAAGCTGTGTGCGCCGTGGCGATCCAGTCCGCCTGCACCTGTGCAAATACCGCATAGCGGCACTGCCGGGCGGCAAGCTCTGTGGAAAGGTGTTCCTGCCGGGCACGTGTTTCCACATCCACAGTGTATTCCTCCAGAGACACCCCCAGCGATGCACAGAGTTGTTCGCAAAACTGCCGATCCCGGTCGCTTTCTGTTCCGCGGAGCTGGTGATCCACATGCACTGCCGTCACGGAAATCCCCAACTCCTCCTGCAATTCCAGCAAACACCGAAGCAGACAGACGCTGTCCGCACCGCCGGAAAGAGCACAACAGACCGTATCTCCTGGCTGTACGCAATCCAGTCCCCGGAATTGCGCCAGCACCTGCCGGGGCAGGGACTCAGCCTTCATTGCGCATCTCCGCATTGGAGAAGCGAGTAAACTGACCATCCCATACCAGTTGAATGGTGCCTGTCTCGCCATGACGATTCTTTGCCACAATGCACTCGGACACATTGGGGGTAGGGCTTTCCTTATTATAATAGGCGTCACGATAGAGGAACATGACAATATCCGCATCCTGTTCGATAGAACCGGATTCACGCAGGTCGGACAGCATAGGCCGCTTGTCGGTACGGCTCTCAGGACCACGGGACAGCTGCGACAGTACGATGACCGGAATATCCAGTTCTTTCGCCATGATTTTCAGCTGACGGGTAATTTCCGAGATGACAAGCACACGGTTATCCGTTTTTAGGGTAGAGCCCATAAGCTGGAGATAGTCAATGACAACCAAACCGAGATTTTTCATCCGGCGAAGCTTTGCCTTGATCTGCTGTACTGTCACGCTTGCCGTGTCGTCAATGAACATAGGCAGACCGCTGAGCACGCCGGCGCTTGTGGCAAGCCGCACCCAGTCCTCGTTGGTGAGAAAGCCGTTTCGCAGCTTGTTGGAATCCACCAATGCTTCCGTAGAGAGCATACGGGTTGCAAGCTGTTCCTTGGACATTTCCAAAGAGAACACTGCCACTTCCTTATCCCCCCGGCGTGCCACATTGGTGGCAATATTCAGGGCGAAAGAGGTTTTACCCATACCCGGACGGGCTGCGATCAGGATGAGGTCGGATTTGTTCAGACCGGAAGTCACTGTGTCCAGATATTTGAATCCGGTCTTTGCACCCAGATATTTTTCCTTATCGGGGCCGGAGATCTTGCCGATGCGGTCGTAGGCTTCGCAGATGGCATCGCCGATTTTCACCAGTCCCTGGACATCCCTGCCCTGACGAATGTCAAAAATACGCTGTTCCGCAGCATCCATCAGAGTCTGGGCATTCTGTTCCCCGGACTGGATCTCCTGCAAAATGCCCCTTGCTGCAAAGGCAAGGCATCGGATGTAATATTTCTCTGCCACAATGTGGCAATAGCTTTCAATATTAGATGTAGACGGCACAATATTGATGAGCGCCGCCAGATAGGTTCTGCCCTCTGCTGCCGTCTCAAACACGCCCTGTTCCACAGCGGCGTTGAGTACGGTAATGACATCGGCTTTTTCCCCGGATGTGAACATCTGCATAATGATCTGGAACAGCGTCCGGTGCTGTTCATTGAAAAAGCTTTCCGGGCGGATGGTTTCCAGCACCACCGGCAGCACGGCGGAATCAATCAGAATTGCGCCGAGAATGGTCTGTTCTGCCTCCAGACTATAGGGCAGCTCGGCATTTTCGTTAGGCGTATATTCTGCCATAACATAACCTCCTTTTCTATCGCCGCAGGCGGCGAAGAATAACGAATGCGGGACGCAACCACGACCCGCATTCCACCCATTTCAAAGAGATTTCTTATCCCTCGACAACTTCCACTGTCACCTTTGCCGTAATGCCGGCATACAGGCGAATCTCCGCCTCATAGGTGCCGAAATTCTTGATATCCGACTTCAGGCTGATCTTCTTCTTGTCGATCTTGCACTGATACTGAGCTTCGATGCACTCAGCGATCTGTGCCGCAGTCACTGCGCCAAACAGTCTGCCGCCGTTTCCTGCTTTTGCCACAGCCTTTACAGTCTTGCCGTTCAGCTTATCTGCTGTCTCCTGGGCATTCTGCTTTTCCACATCAATTTTGTGCGCCGCAGAGGACTGCTTTCCCGCCAGTTCCGACAGATTCTTCGCCGTTGCTTCTACAGCAAGTCCCTTTTTCAGCAGCATGTTCCGTGCATAGCCGTCAGAAACATTCTTGACCTCGCCCTTTTTGCCGGAGCCTTTCACGTCCTGTGTAAAAATAACCTTCATTGCAATCATCCTTTCTATAGAAACACGAAATTCTCATGCCTAATCCTTCTTCATTTCCTGAGCTTCCAGAATCATCAGCAGCTGTTCCTTTGCCTCCTGAATGGTACAGTTCGGCAGCTGTGCCGCCGCCATGGTCTGGTGACCGCCGCCGCCCAGCTGTTCCATGATCACCTGGACATTGACATTGCCCATAGACCGTGCGGAAATGCTCACGCCGTGTTCCTCCAGATACAGCACAAAGGATGCCTCCACCCCCTGAATGCTCAGCAGTTCGTCTGCCGCCTGCGACGCTATGACACGCGTGTCCTGCCCCTGCATTTTCACCACGGAAATGGCATTGTTGCGGTACAACTCCGCATGGGAGACGATCTGCGACCGCATGGAGTAGGTGGAAATGGTATTGGAAAACAGGGTTTTCACCTGAATGGTATCCGCACCGATCTTCCGCAGATATGCCGCCGCTTCAAAGGTACGCACACCGGTGCGCATGACAAAATTTTTCGTATCCAGCATAATACCAGCCAGAAGCGCATCGGCATATGCCGCCGAAATTTCTGTATCCAACCGGAAATACTGTATGATCTCCGTCACCATCTCCGACGCCGACGAAGCATAGGGCTCGTGGTGGAAAATCACCGCATTTTCGATGAAATTGACGTTTTTCCGGTGATGGTCGATGACCACCACATACCGTGCCGCATGGTACAAGTCCAGACTTTCCAGAATGTCCTTGTTGTGGGTATCCACCACAATGAGCAGACTGTTTTCTGACACCTGCGCCAGGGCATCCATGGGTTCGATGAAACAGGGGCTGTCGCTGCACTGCTTCATCCGCTGAATCAGCTGGGTGGCAAGACAGCTCTGCTGGTGTACTACCACATACGCCGGCTTCTGCATAAGCCGCACTGCCCCGGCAAGTCCACACGCCGAACCAATGGAGTCCAGATCGCCGAAACGGTGTCCCATGAGAAACACCTGATCGGAATTCTCTATGAGTTCCTGAAGCGCCAGGGCAATAGAACGAATCTTAGTCTTGGACTTCTTCTCCACGCCCTTGGATGCACCGCCGAAGAAACAGAAGCCGTTTTCCGTCTTGACTGCCGCCTGGTCGCCGCCACGCCCCAGTGCCATATCCAGAGACTGCCGGGCAAATTTTTCACTCTCCGCCAGAGAAGCAGCCCCATCACCTACACCAATGGAAAAGGTAATATGCATCCGGTCGTTGACCCGGATCTGCCGTGCCTCATCCAGCACATGAAAGCGGTTGTTCATGATCTCATGCAAATGCCGGGACTCCATGACCGCATAGAACAGATCGTTCTCCACCTTGCGGATGATACCGTCTGTGCCCTGCATGAAGTTTTCCAGTACACGCTCCACCTCAGCAGAGACCTGCGCCTTTTCGCTCTCCCTGGCATATTGCAGCAAATCGTCATAGCTGTCGATGACCAGCAGCATGACACAGGGTCTGGAATTGGTATTTTCATTTTGCAGCCGCAGAATATCGGTAATTTCCAGAAACTGCACCGCAATGAATTCCTGCTGATTCTGCACACTGGGAACGGCGTGCACCCGATAACTCAGACCGTTGTGCTCCATGAGCAGATCCCGGTTCTGACCCAGTGCCGCCAGATTCAGGTGGATCACCTCCTGCACCGACCGTCCCAGAACAGAACGATTGGGCGCAAAGCGGCTGCGGAACATATCATTGCACCAGACAATTTCCCCGCTGTGGGATGTCAGCGCCACCGGCACGCCCAGACTCTGGAGCGCTGCCATGCCGGCGCCTTCGATCTTTCCACGGACAGCCATGGTATGCTGTCGTTCTGCACGGCGCAGCCAGAACCACTCCGCACAGAGCAAAATACCGAGCAGCAGGATCACCAGAAACTGAATCGCCAGCCACCGCTGGGGTATCTTTCCCAGCACCGCAAAAAGAAGCGGCACCAGAACGCTGATGAACCACAGAATCCCTGTGGCGATGAGCACCCCATATTTTCGTTTCATGCTGCATTCTCCTTGGCGTTATACTTCCATAATGATGGGCAGGATCATGGGGCTGCGCTTTGTCTTTTCGTAGATAAAGTCAGACAGAACGTCACGCAGCTTTGTTTTCAGCGTACCCCATTCCTTCAGATCGTGGGCACTGCATCCGTCCAGCACCTTTATCATCACACGGCGAGCCTCGTCCATAAGCTCTTCCGATTCCCGGACATAGACAAATCCGCGGGAAATGATATCCGGACCGGCGACCAGAGTATTGGACATGCGCTCAATACCAATGACCACAATAATGAGACCATCCTGTGCCAGATGCTTTCTGTCACGGAGCACGATGGAGCCCACATCGCCTACGCCCAGACCGTCTACCATAACACGGCCTGCGGGCACCTGGGATACCACACGCATGGTCTGACCGTCTGTTTCAATCACATCACCGATACTGGAGATCAGGATGCGCTCCTCCGGCATTCCCATGGATTTCGCAATTTCCGCATGCTTCACCAGATGCTTGTACTCACCGTGCACCGGAATGAAGAACTTGGGCTTTGTCAGTGCCTGAATGAGTTTCAGTTCCTCCTGACAGGCGTGACCGGAGACATGCACCTCGTACATGGACTCATAGATCACCTCTGCACCGGATTTCATCAGTTCGTTGACCACACGGGTCACATATTTTTCGTTGCCCGGAATGGGCTTTGCCGAAATAATAATAAAGTCGTTGGGGGTAATAGACACCTTTTTGTGGCTGTTCATCGCCATTCGTGTCAGTGCCGACAGGGGTTCGCCCTGGCTTCCCGTTGTCACAAGAACGATCTTCTCGTCAGGATAACGGCTCATTTCGTCGATATCGATAATCATACCCTTGGGTACTGTCAGATAGCCCAATTCTGTGGCTGTTTCAATGACATGGATCATACTGCGCCCGAACACGGCAATTTTTCTGTCGTACCGCTGTGCCTGGTCAATGATCTGCTGTACACGGTGCACATTGGACGAGAATGTGGCAATGATGATACGCCGTCCCTCGGCACGCTTGAACAGCTTTTCAAAGGAGCCGCCCACAGTGCGCTCGGAGCAAGTAAATCCTGTCCGTTCCGCGTTGGTGGAATCTGCCATAAGCGCCAGAACGCCACGGCTGCCCAGCTCGCCGAAGCGTGCCAGGTCGATGATCTCATCGTCAATGGGAGAAAAGTCCACCTTGAAGTCCCCGGTATGCACAATGATGCCTGCCGGGGTGTGGATCGCCATACCCACTGCGCCGGGGATAGAATGGTTCACCTTGATGAATTCCACTGCCATACAGCCCATTTTCACGGTTTTCCGGGGTTCTACCTCAATGAGCTTCGCCTGCTTGAGAAGTCCGTGTTCTTCCAGCTTGCCCCGAATGAGTCCCAGAGTCATGCGTGTGCCGTAAATGGGCACGTTGATTTTTTTCAGAAGATATGCCAGACCGCCGATATGGTCCTCGTGGCCGTGGGTAATGACAATACCCCGGATGCGGTCCTTGTTGCCCTCCACATAGGTGAAATCCGGGATGACAATATCAACACCCGGCATGTCCATATCCGGAAACGCCAGTCCGCAGTCCAGAATGAACATATCATTGCTGCACTCGAACACAGTCATATTCTTTCCGATCTCGTTCAGACCGCCCAGGGGAATGATCCGTACTGGTGTACGCTTCTGTTCCCGTTTCGGTGCTCTTGTCTGCTGTGCTGCACCGCTGCGGCTGCCATTGCTGCGGTGGCTGCCAGAGGGTTTCCGTTCTCCGCCCTGCTGACGCGGTCTGGCGCCATAGTTTCTCTTTCTCGTCTGTGAACCGCTGCGTGGTTCACGTACCTGTTCTTTTTCTGTAGCCAATCAAGTATCCTCGCTTTCTTCCGATGGGCGATGGCAGTGTCAATTTGCAGCATTTCCTACGAATCCCCCGTGAAAAATCTTAACGCTGTTCCAGTCAGGGATTCGTATTCAAATTTAACAAGGTTCGTGCATTGTTTCGTCGTTCTGCAATTCCGTGCTTTTTCGTGCAGCATTCCCAAGCTTCCGGTCATTCACGCCGGATTTGCATCGTTCCATTCTCTTCGGGAACAGCCATTCTGCACAGCACATCCTGTACACATCGCCCTGGATTTCACCGGGTTTTGCCATATCACGCAAGAATACAGCTTTCCCGTATGTATATATGTATAAATATGATAAATATAAAATACGGCCTACCGGCAATAAAACGTCCGCACAGCAGGCAGCATTCTCATCCAATCAGTTGTAATACAGAAGTAGTCCCCGCCCTCTAAAAAACGCGGTCTGTTTCTGCAATTTCGTTTTCACGTACAGCAATACATAGTTTTATTATACGATTTCCCGGATTCAATGTCAATGGAATTTGAGAAAAATTTGCTTTTTGGACAATTATTCACGACTCACACTCCGGAATTTCTACAAAACCGTTAGAAACCTTCTTTTTTTCGGCACAGTGCAGCTTTTCCTTTCCTGACAGGAGCAGAAGCCCCAGGAGGTTGGGGATCGCCATAAGCCCATTGGCAATATCCGAGACAGCCCACACTGCTCCCAGAGAGACCACTGCGCCGGCACCGGCAGCCAGGCAGAACAAAATGCGATAGGGCTGGAGTCCCCGTGTGCCCCAGAGATAGCCCACTGCCTGTTCCCCGCAGCAGCCCCAGCCGATAAGGGTACAAAAGGCGAAGAGTGCCGTGATAATCGCCATGATCTGGGGAGACACGCCGCCGAAAATGCCGGAAAATGTTGCCGTAATGATACTTCCGGCATCCTGTGCCTGTTCCATGGCGCCGCTGGTCAGTACCGCCAGAGCTGTCAGCGTGCAGCATACCAGCGTATCCAGCGCCACCTCAACCATACTCCACATGCCCTGGAGAGACGCATCCCGGGAAGAGCCTCCGGCATGAACCAGGGCACTGCTGCCCAGACCGGCTTCGTTGGAAAATATCCCATGGCGCAATCCCGTCCGTACTGCTTCCCGGAGCAATGCTCCGGAAATGCCGCCGCCTACTGCATCAAGCCCGAATGCACCCCGGAAGATGAACTGAAATGCCTGGGGCAAAGCATCCCCGTGCCGAACAATCACCGCCAGTGCAGACAGCATATACACCGCCGACAGCAAGGGCATGAGCCACTGAATCACACTCCCCACACCCCGCACGCCCCGGAGCAATATACACCCCAGCAAAACCGCTACGGCAATACCCACAGCAAGGGGCGGTATAGAAAACGCTTCCTCCGCCAAGGCAGAAATGGCGCTGCTCTGGGTCATATTGCCCATACCAAGAGAGGCGGCAATGCAAAAGACGGCGTACAGTGCCGCCAGCATCCGGCTGCCCAGACCATAGCGCAGATATGCCATGGGACCGCCCACACGAGTGCCGTCCGGCAGTTCCCGGGCATAGCGCATTGCCAGTACATTTTCCGTATAAGTCAGCATCATGCCCAGGAAAGCCGAGATCCACATCCAGAAAATTGCTCCTGGTCCACCGATGCACAGGGCAGTTGCCACACCGATGACATTGCCCGTACCCATTGCCGCTGCCAGTGCTGCGGAAAAGGTCTGGAACTGGGTCAGTGCAGGTGTGCCTTCCTTCAAATCGCCAGAGCCCCGGCGCAGACTTCCAAAAGTTTCACGAAGAATGGTTTTCCATCCGCGCAGCTGAAAAAAACGGCTGCGCAGACTCAGCCACAGCCCTGTTCCCAGCAGAAGTACCAGCAGACCCGGTCCCCAGACCATAGATGCAATTCGTTCCAGCATAGCAATCTCCTTGTATCTTATGCCCATTCGCAACTTGTAGGGAACGACCCCTGTGTCGTTCCCTCAGAATCTGTATTAGTCGGAACGACAAGGAGGTCGTTCCCTACAATCTGGATAAACAAAATTCTCACACATTTTTCTTGACGTATCCGCATTGGTAAGGTATAATATTGATATATTATTATATGATAGTGACATAGAAAAGTATGCCCACAGGAGGAACACATGAAACAGTATCATGCCGATCGCCATGCGCAGTATACATTACAAATCGCAACGCCCATAGTTGCCGTTGTTCTGATCATTCTGGTGTGGTATTTTCTTGTCTTTCTGCCCCACTGGATGCTCTGGACGCTGACGATTCTTTTCGCAGCGGCGGCAATTCTGCTTTCTACACTGCTCCTGCCCATGTGGTTCTGCACCATTTCCTACACAGTTTCTGACACCCATATCACCAAACGCTGCGGCATTCTTTTCATCCAGGAACAGACCATGCGTACCCAGGCGCTCCAGTTCAGCAGCATCTTCCGGATACCCGGCTCCCATAAAACGGGGATGAATTTCATCCCCCTGCACGCATATGGCGGCACGGTTTTTCTCGCCTTTCTGAGCAAATCTGATGCCGAAGAGATCCAGGCATTCCTGCAAAGAACTGTGTATCAAAACGGTCAGACGAAGGCAGAGGAGACCTGATGCAATTTGACAATCACCGTGAAAGGAGGAACGCATGTCGGTAAATGCACCGCCGGATGCCGCCGTTTATCGGGAGCATCCTATCAAGATTCTGCGCTACAGTGCCAAAAACCTCTGGCTCCTGATCTTCCCTCTGCTGCGCAGTCTGCGCTTTTATCCCTTTTCCCTGCAAAATCTCATCGACTGGGGCGCCGGCGCATGGTTCGATCTGCTGATTGCCTTGCTGATCCTGGGCATCGGTACACTGCGGTGGCAGTCCTGCGTGTACTACTTTGATGAGATCTCCATTCATTCAAAGAGTGGTCTGCTGCTGCAAAAGGAAACAGAAATTCCGCTGGATCGCATTACATGCACTGTAGAAGAGCACATCTTTTATCTGCGTCCCATCCGTGCTGTCCGACTACAGATCAGTACGGCATCCGGTTCCGTCCCCGAAGCGGACATGAAGCTGATCCTCTATCTCCGGGATCTGCACCGGATGCGACAGCACATCCCTGTGCTGCAAAACGACAGTTCCAAAGCTATGGCATACCACACTCCAGCATGGCGCGTGCTGCTCTTTTCGGCACTATTTTCCAGCAGCTTCTCCGGCGCTCTGTACATTGCCACTCTCTTTTTTGAGGGCGGCAGAATCACATCGGATCTGCTGGAACAGTTCCAGGCGCAGCAGCTTCTGGAGGATGCCACGGAGCGTGCCTCTTCGGCATTTCACGGCGTTCCTCGTATTGCCATCACCATCGGCATCGTGATCCTGTCCCTGTGGCTGGTCTCCTTTGGTCGAAATCTCCTGCGCTACGCCCGATTCCGCATCCGGTTCGGCAGTGAATTCATCTCTGTGCATATGGGGATTCTGAATCGGCGGCGATATCATCTCCGAGATTCTGCCATTGTCTTTCCCGACCTGCGGCAAAACCTGATCATGAAGATCTGCGGCATGGTATCTCTGCACATTCGCTGTCCCGGCTATGGCAGCCGCCGGGATACCCTGCCCGTACTCATTCCGCTCATGCGAAAAAAATCCTCTCAGGCACTGCTGCAAAAGCTTCACGCCGCCCAGTCCCTGAAAAAGCCCCATGTCACCGCACGTTCAAATCTGCGGTTTTTCTGGTCTTTCGTATGGCCGCCGGTCATCGGACTGTGTGCCATTGTACCGGCACGGATCCTGCTGCTCCATCTTCTGCCGAAATTCGATTCCATGATCCGGTTTTTCTCTGTCATGCTGGTCATTCCCCTGGCATGGCTTCTCCTGATCCGCATCGTCTCCCTTCTGACGCAGTATGTGGCAATGGACACGGAAACTGTACAGTTTCATTTCAGCCAATGGTTTACGTTCCATACCATTACAGTCAAGCGAAGTCATATCGTCCGGGCAGATTTCAGACAAACGCCTCTGCAAAAGCAATACGGCGTGGGGCATCTTTACCTGGTCTGCAATGGTCCGCGGCAGGAACGATATAAGCTGACGGCACTTCCGGAAGAGGCGGCGAGAACAGTGATTGCCGCATTAAATGAAAAATAGATGGCAATACCACTCTTCAAAATCACCTTGCAATTTTCCCTCATTTCTGGTAGAATAGAGACATATCCCTACAGATTGGAGCGTAACAGAAGTTGAATATCAATCAGACACTGGCTGCAGAATTTCAGCTGCGGCAGGAACAAATCGACCACACCATTGCCCTGCTGGACGATGGAAAAACCATTCCTTTTATTGCACGATACCGGAAAGAAGCCACCGGCTCACTGGACGACCAGGTACTCCGTGCCATTGACACACGCCTGCAATATCTCCGGAAGCTGGAACAGCGCAAGGACGAAATCATCGCCGCCATTGATGCCCAGGGAAAACTGACCCCGGAACTGTCCGAGAAGATCCGTGGGGCAGAGACTCTGGTGGAAACAGAGGATCTTTATCTGCCCTATCGACCCAAGAGAAAGACAAGAGCCTCTGCGGCAATTGCCCGTGGACTGGAACCTCTGGCACGTATCCTGATGCAGCAGGATCCCCGGACAAACCCGGACAGCGAAGCGGCTTCTTTTGTTGACCCGGAAAAGGAAGTCCCCGACACAGACGCCGCACTTCAGGGTGCCATGGATATTCTGGCGGAGGAAATGGCGAACGATGCCGACCTGCGCAAACAGATGCGCCGATTCACCATGCTGTCCGGCACCATTTGTTCCCGTGCCGCTGACCCGGAGGCGGAAACGCCCTATCAGAATTATTACGACTATCAGGAGCCGGTAAAGCGTATTGCCGGTCATCGTGTGCTGGCACTAGATCGAGGTGAGCGGGAAAATGCACTGAAGGTTTCCCTGGTGCTGCCGGAAGGACATGGGCCGTCTATTGTGGTGCACAAGTTTGTGAAAAATCAAAGTCCCTGCGGTATCTTAGTGCAGACGGCGGCAGAGGATGCCTTTCAGCGGCTGCTGTTCCCGGCAGTGGAGCGTGAGGTACGCAAGGCGCTAACAGAACAGGCGGCGGCTTCTGCCATTCAGGTATTCGCCTCTAACCTGCGTCAGCTGCTCATGGCGGCACCGCTGAAAAACCGCACTGTTCTGGGAGTCGATCCGGGATACCGTACCGGATGCAAGCTTGCTGTAGTGGACGAAACCGGAAAAGTCCTGGACACCGGCGTTGCCTATATTACGCTCGGCGAAGGCAGACAAATGGAACAGGGCAAAAAGACCATGCAGCGCATGATGATACAGCACCACGTCACCGCCGTTGCCATCGGAAACGGCACCGCATCCCGTGAGGCAGAAGCAGTGGTGGCAGATCTGCTGAAAGAACTCCCCCACAAGGCGGCATACATGGTAGTGTCCGAAGCCGGTGCGTCTGTCTATTCGGCATCCAAGCTAGCGGCTGAGGAATTCCCGGAATATGACGTTTCCCTGCGCAGTGCTGTGTCCATTGCACGGCGGCTCCAGGATCCGCTGGCGGAGCTTGTGAAGATTGACCCCCAGGCGATCGGCGTAGGGCAGTATCAGCACGACATGCCCAAAGCAGAGCTGACAGCGGCACTGGATGGCGTAGTAGAGGATTGCGTGAACCATGTGGGCGTTGACCTGAACACTGCCTCCTTCTCTCTGCTGTCCCACATCGCCGGTATTAACCAGACCATTGCCAAAAACATCGTGGCATACCGTACAGAAAACGGTGCATTCACTGATCGGAAGCAGCTGAAAAAAGTGGCAAAGCTGGGGCCGAAGGCATTTGAGCAGTGCGCTGGATTTCTCCGTGTCCCCGGTGCAAAAAATCCTCTGGACAATACGGCAGTGCACCCGGAGAGCTACAGTGCAGCTGAGACGATCCTGAAAGAATGCGGATTCCAGCTGGCAGATATATCCGGGCAGAGCCGCAGTGAGATCACAACCATTGCCCAGAAGCACGGCATGGCTGCCATTGCAGAAAAGGCAGGCGTCGGCGTGCCCACAGTGACGGATATTGTCAAAGAGTTGGCAAAGCCGGGACGTGACCCCAGAGATGAACTGCCGCCGCCTCTGATGCGCAGCGGCGATATCATGGAATTGAAAGACCTGAAACCGGGCATGGAACTGACGGGAACAGTTCGGAACGTCATTGACTTCGGTTGTTTTGTGGACATCGGTGTCCATGAGGACGGACTGGTGCATATTTCCCAGATCTGCGACCGGTACATTAAGCATCCGCTGGAAGTGGTAAAAGTCGGCGATGTCGTACAAGTCTGGGTGCTGGATGTAGATACAAAGAGGAAACGCATCTCCCTGACTATGAAAAAGCCGAAAGCGTAATGGCGAAGTAAAAGGCTGCACATCATGCTGGTCCAGCTGAGCACAGCTGGCGCAGGTCCAGGGACGCTGCCTGCAGGCAGCGACAAGGGGCTTTGCTCCTTGACCCCACCAGCATTTTCGAGAAATTGCTGAATCAAAAAGCTTCATTGCCGCCTGTGGCGATGCCGTACTTGTGTGTATTGCCTTGCTTTTTTACTGAAAAACGGACGAACATAGCCGCTCAGCGTATGTTCGTCCGTTTTATTTTTATTTACCGCCGGGTGGCTGCATCGTCAAACTTCCGGATTCGCAGCCGAATCCCCAGCTTTTCCGCAAGCTGCTTTGCCGCCGCCAGTTCCGACGGCTCCAGCACATCCACTACCGTCAGCATCACCTGAGGCACATATGCCTTACAATCCACTGCAAACCGCTGCATTGCAGAAAACGCCTCTGCCCCGAATTTCGGGCGTGTCACATCAAGATATGCCTCTTCCGTTCCGGCATTCAGACTGATGGAAACAATATCCACCAGTCCTTCCAGATCTGCCGCCGTAGATCTGCCATGAATCAGATCCGACAGCCCGTTGGTGTTCAGACGGATACATTTCACCCCACGCGATTTCAGATAACGTGCCGTCTCCTGCAGTACATCCAACCGCTCCGTAGGCTCACCGAAGCCGCAGAACACCACTTCCTTGTATTTCGTCACATCGAACCCATCCAACGCTGTGCGTATCTCCTCCAGTGACGGCTCGTGCTCCAGCCACAAGGGATCCGAGCCGTATGCACCATCGCTCATAGTGCGGATGCAGAATGTACATGCGCAGGGACAGTGGTTGGTGATATTCAAATAAAGATTTTCGCCTACTTCATAGGCAATGGTCATTGCCTTCTGCATGAAAGATCACTCCCGATTATTTATGATATTTCGTCCCATTCAAGATCTGGTAACTACGGTAAATCTGCTCCAGAAGCATGACCCGTGCCAGCTGATGGGGAAAAGTCATCTCCGACATGGACAGACGCAGCTGTGCACGTTGCTTTACCGCCGGTGCCAGTCCATAGGAACTGCCGATAAAAAAGGTTACTGCACCGTTGTCGCCGCCGCAGGCAGCATCTGCGATCTTCGCCGCCAATGCCGGACTATCCAGCTGTTTGCCCTCAATACACATGGCAACGCAGAACCCACGGGCACGTTTCAGCAGTTCTGTGCCCTCTTTCTCCAGTGCCTGCGCAATTTCCCGATCAGAGGGATCCTGGGGCAGGGATACCGGCTCCAGTTCCACAATTTGCAGCTGACAAAACCGGGAAAGCCGCTTTTCATATTCCCGGCAAGCCTCTCGCAGATAGGATTCCTTGCACTTGCCCAGTGCTAAGATCTGTATCGTCTGCATCAGAAGATCACCGCCTGTTCCAGACCGCAGGGTGCGGATACTTGTAACAAAAAGTCCCGGTTCGGGCACATACCCTGTTCCTGCAAATGGGACAATACCGTCTCCTGTGCCAGAGGCATGGTGTTGTTGTTTTCGCTGAGATGCCCCAGTACAATTCGTGTCGTACCGCTTTGCACCAGCTGTTCCGCCAGACCGGCGCTGTCGCCGTTGGACAGATGTCCATATTGTCCACGGATACGCTGCTGCAAATAATAGGGATACGGCCCCGTACGCAGCATCTGAGGATCATAATTTGCCTCCAACAGCACCAGATCCGTCCCCAGCACTGCCTGTTCCACCTCCGGTGTCACGCAGCCCAGATCTGTACAGACGGCGCAGCTCTGTCCGTCCGGCATGTCAAAGCGATAGCCGCAGCTGCCGGGCGCATCGTGCATGGTGGAGAATGCCGTTACGGCAATGTCTCCGGTATGTACAGTCTCTGTCGGCTGTATCTCATACAGCATGACGCTGTCCGGCAGCGCAACAGTATCCTGTATCTCCGCCAATGTTTCCGCCGTGGCGTAAACGGGAATGTTATACTTTCCCAGAAATACACGCAGCCCGGCAATGTGATCGCTGTGACTGTGGGTAATAAAGATACCCTGCACCGCCTCTATGGGGATATCGTGGGCTCGTAGGGACTGGGTCAGCTTCCGGCAGGACACACCGGCATCCACCAGCACACCGCCGGACGGACTGCCCACAAAGGACGCATTGCCCTTGCTGGAACTGAAAAGAGAATAAAACTTTGACAAAATAGAACCTCCTGCCGTAAATGCAATATGGGCATCTCCCCACCCCGTGGGGAGTCATCCTAGTCGCCGTCCGCAGACAGCGAAACACCCTGCGCCGTATTCCGGTGCGGGTCAAGGGTGGTGAGAAAAAGCAACCCCTTGAAAACGTTCCAGTGGAACGTTTTCAACGCACCCACTCCAATCCTCACCAAAAATCCCACAACAAAAGCCGTCAACTGCATGACGGCTCTTTCAACAATACTTTCGATTTACAGCGCTTCTTTCAACTCTGCTGATGCCGCCGGCTCGGAAACCTTCTGAATATCTGCACCGATCTCACGGAGCTTTGCATCCAAATTCGCATAGCCGCGCTCAATATGATAAATGTCCTCAATTTCCGTAATACCATGTGCCGCCAGTCCTGCAATGATCAGTGCTGCACCTGCACGGAGATCGCACGCCTTTACCGGTGCACCCGTAAGCCGTCCAGTGCCTTCCACGACAGCAACCTTGCCATCCACAGAAATATCCGCACCCATACGGCGCAGCTCATCCACATAACGGAAACGCTGCTCCCAGACGCCTTCTGTAATGATACTCGTACCCTCAGCCAGTGTCAGCAGCGTGGTGATCTGGGGCTGCATATCCGTGGGGAAACCCGGATGGGGCATGGTTTTGACATTGGTACGCACCAGCGGTCCGTCTACCCAGACACGGACACTGTCGTCGAATTCCTCAATATTTACACCGATCTTCCGCAGCTTACTGGTAATCGGCTCCAGATGCTTCGGAATCACATTTGTCACCAGAACATCGCCGCCTGTTGCAGCTGCTGCGATCATAAAAGTACCAGCCTCGATCTGGTCGGGAATGACAGAATATACTGCACCGTGGAGATGCTCCACGCCACGAATTTTGATGACATCCGTGCCGGCACCCATGATGTCTGCACCCATGGAGTTCAGGAAGTTCGCCAGGTCAACGATATGGGGTTCCTTGGCTGCATTTTCAATGATAGTCAGTCCCTTGGCACGGACAGCTGCCAGCATGGCGTTCATGGTCGCACCAACAGAGACCACGTCTAAGTAGATCTGATTGCCCACCAGCTGATCTGCCACCAGATCCACCATGCCATGTTCAATGCTGCATCTTGCACCCAGGGCAGAAAATGCCTTCAAATGCTGGTCAATGGGTCGGTCACCCAGAGGGCATCCGCCCGGCATAGACACACGTGCCTTTCCATAGCGTCCCAGCAGTGCACCCAGGAAGTAATAGGATGCCCGCATTTTCCGCGCACTCTCATAGGGTACACAATAATTGGTCAGACCTGCCGCAGAAATACGGACAGTGGTTTTGTTCAGATATTCCACCTGCGCCCCCATCTCGTAGAGGATCCGCAGGCTGATGGAAACGTCGCTGATATCCGGGACATTTTCCAGAATACAAGGTTCATCGCTGAGCAGAACTGCCGGGATCAGGGCAACCGCCGCATTCTTTGCTCCGCTGACTTCTATTTCTCCGGCAAGGCGATGCCCGCCGTGAATGACAAATTTATCCAATTTCGTCTCTCCTTCAATTTGTGCACCAGGCACTTGGCGAAAGGCACCGGGAAAGGAGCCGGGTCTTTCATGCCGGGAGGCACATCAGGAACCGCAAGCTTTTATTTCGCAGCAAGCTGCACTGCAATTCCTGCACATCTATTCCAGCACGCCCGCATTCGCACGCAGGCATTTCCATTGGTATATGACTTACCCGGCAGTATCTGCCAGGAAAAAATGCTTTTCCAAAACGCCGGATGCACTTCCGGCAACGCACAGCTGTATGCAATTGCCATACAATCTGAGCATCTGCACACAGTATATTTTGTATGCTATCTTTATTATTATACACGAATCCACTGCGTTTGTAAAGTAAAAAGCAAGTATTTTTTTCGCATTTTGGCAGTATTGCAGGAAAAGTCAAGTCCACCGTCAAACCATTTGTACGCATTTCATAAAAATTGAAGCAAAATTTCAACAAAGTGCCCAATCACGAAGCAGATAATTCCCCATACGTACCAATTTCAATGGATGTGATGAGGATATCTTCCTCCGGCGGTGTATAGCCGCCCTCGGTCTCTGCCGGTTTTGCTGCTGCATCGGTAATGGCATCAATGGTGGCAAAGCTCTCGTCGCCGTATGCCTGGGCAAATACCGTCATCTGCTGAGAATAGTTGGGCACACCACCCCGTTCCAGGAATGCATTGTTGATCGCCTCTGCATTTTCAGAGACAGACTGCAATTCTTCCTTAGTGGCATCGTCAAATACAATGGAATTGCACACGACAAACCGTGTGCCGCAGTAAGCTGTCATTCCTCCAGTGAGACGTGCCCAGAAGCCGCCTTCCTGCGTGGTAGTAGGAACACAGAATGCGCCCCGCAGCGGCCAGAGATCCGGGCTGGTCTCCCGTTCCACCTTTTCGTAGGTATCATCTGCCCCGGCTGCCAGGGTGCCGTCCACATTGGGGCTGCCTGCTTCGAAATAGACGCCTTTTTCCACGGAGAACACATAGGTGTTGTCATAATAGCCGGACTCTGCCAGTTCTGTGAACTGTGCCACATAGTCAGGTGCCTGTTCCGGGTATAGTTCCGCCACAATATCCCCTGCTGTGGTGTGCACTTTCATTGCCATTGCATCCTCTTCCGGTTCATCCAGCTGCACCAGGGTCACCTCACCCATATCCACATAGGTTTTGCTCTGCTGCTCCAGATAGGAACAACAGGAGAACACGCCGAAACAAAGCAGCGTCATGACAATCATCAGGATGAATACCCTGGTGATCCCTTTTTTATGATCCTTGAACGCCATAAAAATCCTTTCTTATTCCGCAATTTTTGTGATTTCCGTACCCTGTCTGGTTTCCCGCACAGCATAGCCCAGTGCGGCGATCTCGTCCCGGAGACGGTCTGCCTCAGCGAAATCCTTTGCCTTTCTGGCAGCCTTGCGCTGTTCCACCAGTTCCAGCACCTCCGCCGGAATCTCATCTGCCTTTTTGCGATTATAGAGCAGACCCATCACACCGGTCAGTTCATCGAAGAGTGCCGCACCGGCTTCCAGCTGTTCCTTTGGTGTGGCAGCGTCTGCGCTCATAATATTCAGTTCACGCACCAGTTCAAAAATGGCTGTCATGCCGTCTGCGGTGTTGAGATCATCGTCCATAGCCGTAATAAACTGCTGTTTCCGTTTTTCGAAAATTTCCTTTGCCGTATCGGAAACCGTTCCCGGCTTTGCCGCAGCAATGGCACGATCCAGTGTCTCCCGGCAGGCATACAGACGTTCCAAAGACGCCTTGCAGGCATCCAGCAGTTCCTTACAGTAGTTGATGGGACTGCGGTAATGCGCCTGTACCATCATATAACGAATCACTTCATAGCCGTACTGTTCCGCCACTTCTCTTGCGGTGAAGAAATTGCCCAGGGATTTGGACATCTTCTTGTTGTCAATATTGATATAGCCGTTGTGCATCCAGTAGTGGGCAAAGGGCTTGCCGTTTGCGGCTTCGCTCTGTGCGATCTCGTTCTCATGGTGCGGGAAGATCAGATCCTGACCGCCGCAGTGGAGGTCGAATGTCTCCCCCAGATAGTGGCAGGACATGGCAGAGCATTCAATGTGCCAGCCGGGACGACCCTTGCCCCAGGGAGATTCCCAATAGGGCTCGCCGGGCTTTGCGGCTTTCCATACGGCGAAGTCCAGAGGTTCTTCCTTCACGTCATTGACATCAATTCTGGCACCTGCCTGCAATTCCTCAATGGGCTGGCCGGACAGCTTGCCGTATTCCGGGAAGGACGAGGTGCGGAAGTATACATCCCCGTTGGATGCCACATAGGCATGGCCGGAGTCCACCAGTTTCTTGACAATGCCGATAATGAGCTCCATGCTGTCGGTAACTGTGGGATGGATATCCGCATCCATAACATTCAGACCGTGGGCATCGGTTTTGTACTCTGCAATATAGCGAGTGGCAATTTCCGCAGCAGTCACGCCCTCTTCATTTGCCTTTTTGATGATCTTGTCGTCCACATCGGTGAAGTTCTGGACGTAAGTCACTTTGTAGCCCCGATAGGTCAGATACCGGCGCAGGACATCGAATGCACAGATGGGGCGTGCATTTCCGATATGGATGTAGTTATAGACGGTGGGACCGCAAGCATAAATGCGGACGTGACCTGCCTCCATCGGGACGAGTTCTTCTTTTTTGCGTGTCAGCGTGTTGTAAATCTGCATGACCGTTTGCTCCTTTGTAAAAATATAGGGCAATACCGCACAAAGATTGTGCGTCAGATGCGCCGTCAGATTTTTCGTCAGATGAAACAAAAAGCGCAGTGAATACTTTGTGTATTCACGAGCATTTTTGTGAAATATGACGGAAAATATGCAAGCATATGATGTGCAAAGCCGTCAGGCGCTCTTTGTGCGGTGTTGCCATAGGATGTATCCACGCCGGACGGCGTGGAAGTGAATCAAAAATCCTTTGCAGGATATTGCCTGTGCTTCGCACAGATCAGAATCACAGCATGTTTCACCTTGAAAACAGAAATTCTTGAAACGCCTGCATATCCGGAAAAATATGCTCTGCCAGCTGTTCCATCTCCGCCGTAGGCGGCAGGAGATCCGGGATCATCACCGGATGCATACCAGCACGGGACGCCGCACGGATACCATTATAGGAATCCTCCACTGCATAAGCAACTCCCGGTGATATCCCCAGAGCGTCACAGGCACGGAGATAAATCTCCGGCTCTGGCTTGCTGCGATGTACCATATCGCCGCCGATGATCTGATCGAAACTATTCTCCAGCCCGAACATGGCAAGCTGTTTCCGGATGACTATCTGCCGTGTGGATGAGGCAATGCCTATGGCGAAGTGATTTTCCCGAAGTGCCGCCAGTATCTCCCGGACACCGGGTTTCAACGCCAGCCAGCCTGCCTGAACATGCTCCCAATACAGGGCAGACATCTCCGCCTTGTATTCGTCATAAGGGAAATCTGCACCATAGGTTTCCAGGAACTTCTGTTTCGCAGCGGCGGCATTGCTGCCCAGGCATTTCTGACAGGTACTGCGCACATGGTCGATCTGGTGCTTTTCCGCGGTCAATTCCCAGCATTGCAGCACCAGTGCCTCAGAGTCAAACAGCACGCCGTCCATATCAAACACAACGCATTGGCATTTCATAGGAATTCTCCTTTATTCTGCTTTTTCCGCAGATTCCTTCTGATTTTCCAGTTCCGTCATTTCCTTGCGCAGACACCGCACAGCACATTGCAGCTTTGCGATATCCTGCATATTCAGATCGGGAATGTGAATCTGATCCAGATCCTGTTCCACCTTCTGCCCCTCTCTCCGGGCGATCCGTGCCGGAACGCCCACAGCGGTGCAGTTGTCGGGAATATCCTTGAGCACCACCGCATTGGCGGCAACCTTTACGTTATTCCCGATATTGATGGGACCTAGCACCTTTGCGCCTGCACCCACCATGACATTATCACCTAGTGTGGGGTGGCGTTTCCCCTTATCCTTTCCCGTACCGCCCAGGGTCACGCCCTGATACAGCAGGCAGTTGTCACCGATAATGGTCGTTTCGCCGATGACAACACCCATGCCGTGGTCAATGAACAGTCCCTTGCCGATCTGTGCGCCGGGGTGGATTTCAATGCCCGTTTTGTGCCGGGCACGCTGGGAGATGATCCGGGCAATGGTATAAAATTTATGGGTATAGAACCAGTGGGCACGCCGATAGCTGCGCACGGCTTTCAAGCCGGAATAGGTCAGCAGAATCTCAAAGCTGCTGCGCGCTGCCGGGTCTTTTTCCTTTACAATGGCAATGTCCTCCCGAAGCTGTCGAAACATCATATATCACCTCCAAAAAGTCAAGCATAAAAGTTTGTTTCAAATGCGGGCGGATGAAATCCGCACATGTTTCTGATACAAAAATGATTTTCTGTATGAATCATATCCCATAACCAAAAACCGCCTCCGCAAATGCGCAAAACGCACTTGCAGAGGCGGTTATGATTAACCTCGGTTCCACTCTGATTTCTCACTCAAGGCACCGTAACGAGGTGTAGACGGATATGGATACTAATTTCCCCACATCAACTAACAGTTGCACTTCGTCGCAGTGCCCGGCATCGTTCCACCAACCCGATGCTCTCTGTGCGGTGCTGCTGCGGTTACTCTAACTGCTGCGTTGTTCTTCTATTTTTTATATTACCGGATTCCGGTCATTACTATTATATGCGATTCTGCTCTATTTGTCAAGGCAAAAATATTGGAGGCCGCAAATCAATTTTTCTTGTTTGGCTTGATAATGTAGAGGCGACCATTGTTCGCCCGTTGTGCGTTTTGGGAAATTTGCGGGCGAACACAGTTCGCCCCTACAGTTCTTTTTAAAAAATCTGTGAAATAAGGGCATCTCTAAAAACCCCGAATCCGTCAGATGTGGTGCAGATTTGCGACAGATTCCCTTTCGAAAAAACGCAGGAATACTCGATGTATTTCAAGTTTTTTCGAAAGGGAAGATGGCGTAAAGATGCGCCGCAGATGACGGGTGAGCGGGTTTTTAGAGGTGACCATAAGAAAAAAGGGCTTGACATTCCGCAAAATTGTGCTAAAATAGTTCTATACTGAACTGTTCATATGTGAACAGTTCAAACTCGAACAAAAGGAGGTGACTGCATGCAGCACCTGGGATTTGAGATACACCGTCTGGAGAAGCTCATGACACGAAGAAGAGCCTATTCCCACGTCCATGCAGAGGCAGAACGTCTGACGGGAATGCACGGCTATCTGATTGGATATCTCTATGAAAACCGGGATCACGATGTGTTTCAGCGGGATATCGAAAAACAATTCTCCATGAGTCGTTCTTCGGTGACAGCAACACTACAGCTCATGGAAAAAAACAGTCTTATTACACGGGAAAGCGTGGCACAGGATGCCCGGCTGAAACGGATCCTGCTCACACAAAAGGCATTGGAACTGCATCAGCAGATCCAGGAAGATATCATGACATTTGAATCACAGCTGACAAAGGGGATCTCAGAGGAAGAAGCCGCTGTTTTTTTGCAGGTGGTTCAGAAAATGCGGGACAATCTGGGCGTAGAGCCATGCCCATAAGGCAAGTGTCCGATTTCAAAGGAGGATTTGCATATGATACGAAAACTGATCCGATCGGTTCGGGAATATAAACTGCCGTCCCTGCTGTCGCCAGTGTTTGTCATTCTGGAGGTCGTCATGGAAGTGATCATTCCCATTCTCATGGCGATACTCATTGACGAGGGCATTGACGGTGACGGCGGCATGGACGCAGTGACCCACTATGGTCTCATTCTCATTGGCTGCTGTGTGGCATCACTGCTGTTCGGCGCACTTGCCGGGCATTTTGCCGCATTCGCCTCTGCCGGATTTGCGAAGAATCTGCGGCATGACATGTTCTATCGTGTCCAGAACTATTCCTTTTCCAACATCGACAAATTTTCGGCGGCAAGCATTGTCACCCGTCTGACCACGGACGTGACCAATGTCCAGAACGCCTACCAGATGATGATCCGTGTGGCGCTGCGTTCGCCGGCAATGCTGATCTTTTCCATGGTCATGGCGTTTCAGCTGAGCTTCCGGCTGTCGCTGATCTACCTGGCGGCAATCCCGGTGCTGGGCGTGGGGTTGTTTTGCATCATGACAAAAGTGCACCCCATTTTCGAACGGGTGTTCAGGACATACGATAAGCTGAACAATATTACACAGGAAAATCTCCACGGCATCCGGGTGGTAAAATCCTTTGTCCGGGAAGAACACGAGATCGAGAAATTTTCCGGCGTTTCCGAGAATATCTATCAGGATTTCACCAGGGCAGAAAAGCGGCTGTCGTTCAATGCACCCCTCATGCAGTTCTGCATGTATGCCTGCATGATCCTGGTTTCCTGGTTCGGCGCCAGAATGATCGTCAGCGATACCCTGACCACAGGTCAGCTCATGAGCCTGATGACCTATGCCATTCAGATCCTGTCCAGCCTTATGATGCTGTCTATGGTATTTGTCATGATCACCATGTCCCGTGCTTCTGTGGAACGTATTTCGGAACTTCTGGATGAGGAGAGCGATATCACCAGTCCGGAAAACGCAGTTACGGAAGTGCAGGACGGCAGCATTGACTTTGAGCACGTCAGCTTCAGTTACAGCAAGCGAGAAGATAAGTGCTGCTTACAGGATATTGATCTGCACATTCCTGCCGGCATGACTGTGGGTATCCTGGGCGGCACGGGCAGCGCCAAGAGTTCTCTGGTGCAGCTGATCCCACGTCTCTATGATGCAACCATGGGTACGGTCAAGGTCGGCGGCGTGGATGTCCGGGAATATGACGTGGAAGCACTCCGGGAAGAGGTCGCCATGGTGCTGCAAAAGAATGTACTCTTCTCCGGTACCATCAAGGAGAATCTCCGCTGGGGTGATCCGGATGCCACAGATGAGGAACTGGTGCGTGCCTGCCAGCTGGCACATGCAGACGAGTTTATCCAGACATTCCCCGAACAGTACGATACATACATTGAACAAGGGGGTGCCAATGTCTCCGGCGGTCAAAAGCAGCGGCTCTGTATTGCACGGGCACTGCTGAAAAAGCCGAAGATCCTCATTCTGGACGACTCCACCAGCGCTGTGGATACCCATACCGACGCTTGCATCCGCCAGGCGTTCCGGGATGAGATCCCCAACACCACAAAGCTGATCATTGCCCAGCGTGTGACATCTCTCATGGATGCAGACCTGATTCTGGTGATGGATGAAGGAAAGATCAGCGGCATGGGTACGCATGAGGAGTTGCTGCAAAATAATGCGATTTACCGGGAAGTTTATGAATCCCAGCAGAAAGGAAGTGTTCCGCAATGAGTCATGGACCAAAAGGACCCCAGGGACCGCCGAAAGGCGTTATGGTGCCGGGAGCCGCAAAGGGCGTCGGCAAGAGTATGCTCCGACTGCTCTCCTATATGAAACGCTATTGGATCCAGATGATTCTGGTTCTGATCTGTATCCTGATCAGCGCCGTGGCAGGTGTTGCCGGATCGCTGTTTCTGGAAACCCTGATTGATGATTATATCTCCCCCATGCTCCTCAGCGGCAGCCGGGACTTTTCCGGACTTGCCATGGCGCTGGTGAAAATGGGTATTGTCTATGCTGCCGGCATCGTGGGGACGCTCATGTATAACCGTCTCATGGTAGTCGTTGCCCAAGGCATTCTGAAAACCATCCGTGACGAAATGTTCACTCACATGCAGACCCTGCCCATCCGCTATTTTGACACCCATTCCAGCGGTGATGTCATGAGTCTGTACACCAACGATACCGATACCCTGCGGCAGATGCTGGCGCAGAGTGTGCCCCAGATCTTTGCATCCATTGTCACTGTTGTGGCAGTGTTCTGTGCGATGGTGAAGCTGAGCATCTGGCTGACATTGTTTGTGGTGGCATTCGTAGTGGTCATGATGCTGGTGACAAAGATCGTGGGCGGCAAAAGCGGACGATATTTCGTGAAGCAGCAGCAGTCCATCGGTGCAGTCAACGGCTATATTGAAGAAATGATCCACGGGCAGAAGGTCATTAAGGTATTCTGCCACGAGGAACAGACAAAAGAAGATTTCGACAAGTATAATGAGGAACTTTTCGGGAATGCTGCCAGGGCAAACAGTTTCGCCAACATCCTCATGCCCATCATGAACAATCTGGGACATTTGCAGTATGTACTCATTGCCATGCTGGGCGGTGCTCTGGCATTCCATGGGGTAGGCGGTCTGACTCTGGGCGTTATCGCCGCATTTCTCCAGTTGAGCAAAAGCTTCACCCAGCCCATTACCCAGATCTCCCAGCAGGCAAGTGCAATTGTCATGGCACTTGCCGGTGCCGGCCGTATTTTCGACTTGCTGGACGAAGAACCGGAGACAGACGAGGGCTATGTGACGCTGGTCAATGCTGAAGAACAGGACGGGCAGCTGGTGGAAGTACCCCACCGCACCGGACTGTGGGCATGGAAGCATCCCCACGGCGATGGCACTGTGACATATACCAGAATGCAGGGAGATGTGCAGTTCTTCGATGTGGACTTCGGCTATGTGCCGGAGAAGATCGTACTGCATGACGTGAGCCTCTATGCAAAGCCCGGCGAAAAGGTTGCCTTTGTCGGTGCGACCGGTGCCGGAAAGACTACCATTACCAATCTGATCAACCGCTTTTATGACCTGGCAGACGGCAAGATCCGCTATGACGGCATCAACATCAACAAGATCAAAAAGCCCGATCTGCGGCGTTCCCTGGGCATTGTATTGCAGGACGTCAACCTGTTTACGGGAACTGTCATGGAGAATATCCGCTACGGCAGACTGGATGCCACAGATGAAGAGTGTATTGCAGCGGCGAAGCGTGCCAATGCCCATAATTTCATCATGCTGCTGCCGGATGGTTATAATACCGTACTATCCGGGGACGGTTCCGGTCTGTCCCAGGGACAGCGGCAGCTGCTCTCCATTGCACGTGCTGCCGTTGCCGATCCGCCGGTCATGATTCTGGACGAGGCGACCTCCTCCATCGACACCAGAACAGAACGAATCGTGCAGGCAGGTATGGATGCACTCATGCACGGCAGAACTGTCTTTGTCATTGCTCACCGTCTGTCCACCATCCAGAATTCTGACGTAATTATGGTTCTGGATCAGGGCAGGATCATTGAGCGGGGCAATCACGAATCCCTTATGGCGAAAAAAGGACGATATTATCTGTTGTATACAGGAATGCAGCAGAATGTATGAATGAGGAATGACGGTGTTCGCTGCGCTCACGACTTTCCAGACAACACCGCAGGAGATGCCTTCATTCCAAATCCCTCATTCCTAAGGAATCACTGATTCACAAGAAAAGGAGGAGTCTGACTTGAATGTATATCGCTGTTATCTTCCGCCCCGTTCCCGACTACCCCAGGCTGCCGGAGTATGTGCTTCGCTGCTCTGTCTGAACACCATATATACGCTGCTCTCCATGCCCCACTATATGCAATACTGGGACTATTGGGCAACCTTTGGCGCAAGTCTCCTGCTGACAGGCATCTGCTTTGTTCTGGTGCGCCAGAGGACGGAATTGATCCTGTTTCCCACGGGCATACTGGCGCTGATCGGATGCTTTGCACCGAATCTGATGCACTGGATGGAAGTGGCGCTGTTTTTCCTGCTGCTTCTGCTGTTGGTGCTGCGAATGCCACCCATTATGGTGTATGTATTCCGCATTGCCGGGACATGCTTCGCCGGCATCGGCATACTGGGGGTACTTGTCCCCATGTTCCAGCGTATCGGCAGACTTGCTGAGACAGGACGTGCCACGGCGGATTTCATCGTGCCCTATGTGATCCGCAGCCTTGGAGGAGACGTGCTCTGTCTGCTCGCCATGCTGCTGCTGATCTTCGCCATGCGTCCTTATGCCCTGCCGGGCTGGATGGATGAAAACGACCGGTATGACCGGATCTGGGAGTAACAGGCTAATAAAAGGGCATCTCTAAAAACCCCGAATCCGTCAGATGTGGTGCAGATTTGCGACAGATTCCCTTTCGAAAAAACGCAGGAATACTCGATGTATTTCAAGTTTTTTCGAAAGGGAAGATGGCGTAAAGATGCGCCGCAGATGACGGGTAAGCGGGTTTTTAGAGGTGACCAAAACAAAATCCCCGGAAGGACTGCATTTTCCGCTGTTCTTCCGGGGATTTTTTGTTTAAGGGGTGTTGCCTTTAAAATATGTATCGCATTTTACTGCGGCATTCGCAAAATTGCCGACAAGATCCGCAGAATCTTTGCGCCGTAGTCAGCACCTGCCGCCCAGCCTTTTCCATAGGGATTTTCCTGAATACCCAGCCATTCCACATAGGGTGCACAACCCCGCTGTACATATCGGAATCGGGTGTCAATACAAGCCTGCACCAGGTCTCCCGTATCCGCATAAGCTTTCAGATGCTGTATCTGCGCACGGATGCCCAGCTGAGGTGTAGCAAAGGAATTCCCCTTCATGCCGCAGCTTGTAACGCCCATGCCACAGAAGTTGTTCTGATCCAATGTCACCGCCGAGCCCTTGAAAGTGAAGTTGCCCGTTTCCAGAAGAGACTGGGCAAAAGCCACATCACCCCGGACACCTTCTACTTCACCCTCGCTGAGGTAATAGGGGATCATATCCAGAACGCTCTGGGGCACGTCCGGGTTCACGGATTTCAGATAGGCGGTCATCTGCGCCACAGTTGCACCTGCAGTACCCATAATGGCGGTTTTTTCAATGGTCAGTGTCCCGTCAGCAGCTGCGTGATATTCCACGCCATCGACCAGAATGATGCCATTGCAGAGCATTGTGCCGTCCCCATAAAAATAGCAGCTTTTTCCGTCGATGGACTGTATCCCGGAGACTGCCGTGCCGGTGTCCGGATCAAAATAATAGGTATCGCCCGACACCGTCTTCCAGCCGGTCTGCACACCGCCTTCTGGTGTTATATCATACAAGCTTCCCTGGATCCAACACAGTCCCGTGAGACTATTTCCGGTTCCGGGGTCAAAATAATAGGTATGGCAGCCGATCTCCGTCCACCCGATGACCTGCACTCCGTCCGTTCCAAACTGATACCATATGCCGTCGATCTGCACATCACCTACAGCTGCTGCACCGGTTTCATCGGAATAATAACGGCAGCCGTTTTCATCCGTAAAGAACCCCAGCCGCAGTGCGCCGCAGTCGTCCAGCAGGAACAGGGTGTCTGCCTCTGTTTCCTCTCCCTGGAGAGTCACAAGCCCCCTCTGGGTGCCCGTAAGCTTTCCGGCATCTGCATCAACATAATAGTACCCGTCGCCATAGTGGATCCAGCCTGTCCGGGCAGTTCCCGTCTCCGGCTCATAGTACCGCCGCACACCTCCCACAGTCTGCCATCCCGTGCGAAGCGTGCCGTCCGGCGCAAAGAGATATGTCTCGCCGTCGATCACAGCTTCTCCTGTGACAAGATTGCCTGCTGCATCATAATAGACTAGCGCACCGGCACTGTTGGTGACCCAAGCATCGGGCACCGTCTCCACCGGTTCCAGGTCTTTGGTCGCCGTGGCAATCAGAGGCGTTTCTATGACAGTTTCCTCTGCTGCGGCAGTCATTCCGCCCAAACAAAGCGCTGCGCCGGCTGCGGCAGCGAAGAATAACATACGAAAAGGCTTCAAGTCGATTCCTCCCAGGATCTTTGATTTTACACTGCGGCTGCCTGAAATAGGCACCGTCTGTGCACATCCACCTTTTATTTTACCATATTTTATTGAAGAAGTCAATCTCTTTTGTGAAATCTGTTAAAATCCCAAAAACCTACCCATGACAGGAAACGTGCTTTTTCGTCATTTTGCAAGAATTTTCAAAGAAAATATGACGTTTTTTCGGGAACAATAAGAAAAAAATAACACCAATTTCGTTGACAATCCGACAAAAATCGGCTATAATGTAGACAATACAAGCTTCCAAGAGGCGGCAGGAGGAATTACATGTCTTTCAAAAAAGCGAAGCAGCCGGAAAAGGTACAGGAACATTTGTCTGCCTATCTATCAGACCGTGCCGTTTGTTCCATGGATGAATTCATCCAGCACGGCACCACTACCACTTTAGAGCACTGCCTTTCCGTGGTTTCTGCAAGCTGCGCCATTGCAAAAAAGCTGCATCTGCGTGTCAACTATGAAAACCTGACCTTGGGCGCACTGCTACACGACTTTTATTTATATGACTGGCACACCCATCAGGACGAGGGTGCGCTCCATGGCTTTGCCCATCCCCACATTGCCTGTCGGAATGCGGCAGCACGCTTTCACATCAGCCCGGAAGTTCAGCATATTATCCGCACCCATATGTGGCCCCTGACACTGCGGTTTGTACCGCGTTCCCGGGAGGCAGTCATCGTCTGCCTTGCGGACAAGTATTGCTCCACAGTAGAGACCGTCTCCGGCTTCTGGCATCATGCCAGAGCACTTGGACAAAAAAGGAGGGTGTAATTATATGGTATCGAGCCTGGCAGATTATGTTCTGCTCTTTTTTACATATTCCACACTGGGTTGGTGCATGGAGACCCTGTACATGGGTGTCCGGGAGCGCCGCATCACAAACCGCGGCTTTCTGCTGGGACCCTGCTGTCCCATCTACGGCATCGGTCTCGTGGGAATCACCATGCTGTTCCAGGACACAAGACATGGCTTCTGGTATGTCTTTGTTTCGATTATTCTCCTTTGCAGCGTGCTGGAATACACCGTCAGCGTGCTCATGGAACGGCTGTTCCACACCCGCTGGTGGGATTATCACGATATGAAATTCAATCTCCACGGCAGAATCTGCCTGGAAACCATGCTGCCCTTTGGTATACTGGGGACATTCGCATTATATCAGATCAACCCTTTCCTCATGGCAGTCTTTCACCGGATCCCAACGGGGATCTCCAATAAGTTCCTGACCGGTATCGTTCTGCTGGCACTGGTTGACCTGGTGGTGTCCGTGCGGACGCTGCTTCTCATCTCCCTGCCGGAAGGCGAAGCAGATCATACGGCAGAAATTTCCCGCCGTGTCCGGGAAGAACTAGGAAAGCGGTTTGGATAATACAGGCACAAATTTTGTCTAAGGCAACACCGCACAAAGAGCGCCTGGCGGCTTTGCACGTCATATGCTTGCATATTTTTCGTCATATTTTACAAAAATGCTCGTGAATACACAAAGTATTCACTGCGCTTTTTGTTTCATCTGACGAAAAATCTGACGGCGCATCTGACGCACAATCTTTGTGCGGTATTGCCCTAAAACTTTTTCGTGCATTCTGCATCATTTCAGCAGAATGCACTTTTTTTGTGACAGCTCCATGAAAACAGCAGGAAAGCCGTTGACAATAAAAATAACATACGTTATAATAAAACAACGTTATTTGATAACGTTGTTATAGAATTGGGAAAGAGGGTGTGAAAATGGCAGATCCGTTAGAAACCTTTCTGTCCATTACAAACCGGTTCCACAACCTGAATGTATTTACACTGCTGCCCCTGGCACGGCACGATTATATGGTGTTGTTCACCATACGCTGCCTGCAAAAGAAATACAGCGGCGGTCTCACTGTCTCTGCGGTGGCAAAGGAAATGCATGTGGTACAGCCGGCAGTATCACGGACGCTGCGCAGTCTGGAAGAGCTAGGGCTCATCCGGCGGGATGTGAGCCGGGAAGACCGGCGCAATACTTATGTGACGCTGACCCAGAAAGGACAGCTGACCATCGAAGAAGCAGACCGTGTACTGGAACAGTTCCACCAGGGGATCCGGGCGCAGTTCGCGCCGGAAGAAATGAAACAACTGATCCTGCTGATGGAACGGCTATATGAATCAGCTGAAATACAGCTGGAAACGATGAAGAAAGGAGCAGAAACGAATGGGTAAACTTTTCAAAAACCTGAAGCCTTACTGGAAATCTGTACTGCTGATCCTGGTACTGCTGATCGTGCAGGCATTTTGTGACCTGTCCCTGCCGCAGTACACCTCGAACATTATCGATGTGGGGATCCAGAACAGCGGCGTGGAACAACTTCTGCCGGAAAAAATGACGCTGACAGAATATGAAACAGCGCAGATCTTCATGACAGAAGAGGAACAAGCACAATGGCAGGACGCATATGAGATACAGGGTGAATTCTGCGATCAGAAATCCCTGAAAAAAGATACCCTGGACGAACTGGACGAGGAACTGATGATCCCCATCCTGCTCAACTATGAGATGTCTATGGTAGATGAGGCAAGTTTCCGGGAGATCGTGACACAGCAGAGCGACCCTGCTGCCGCAGAACAGATGGCGCAGATGAGCATCGAGGAGATCGGTGCATCGATGGGCGTGGAACTGAAGCCTTTCATCCGGACGGAAGAGGATGAGGACGGCAACGAAACTGAAGTCACCTGTGTGGATGTCCGTCCCCTGTTTCTTGCCATGGAGGAAAGCGGTCAGATGAATGACGCTGTTCTGGACGACATGCGCACCCAGCTGAAAGATATGCTGGACACCATGGGCAGCTCACTGGTGGAATCCATGGGCATTGCCTATGCCGTGCAGTGTGACAAGGATGCCGGACTGGACACAGATCACATCCAGAAAACCTATCTGTGGTTCTCCGGCGGCAAAATGCTGCTCATGGCACTGGTTATGATGGCAACTGCCATCGGCATCAGCTATCTGGCATCCCGTGTGGGCGCAGGCGTTGGCCGTGATCTGAGAGTGAAGGTATTCTCCAAGGTCATGCACTTCTCCGGTGCCGAAATGGATCAGTTCTCCACGGCTTCTCTGATCACCAGAAGCACCAACGATATTCAGCAGGTGCAGATGGTCACAGCCATTTTCCTGCGGATGCTCTTGTATGCTCCGATACTGGGCATCGGCGGCGTCATCAAGGTCGTGAACACCGGCGCAGGCATGGGCTGGGTCATTGTCCTTGCCGTGCTTGTCATTCTGGGTATCGTGGGCGTGCTCATGTCCATTGCTATGCCGAAATTCAAGAAAATGCAGGTACTGGTAGACCGGGTGAACCTGGTTTCCCGTGAGATTCTGACGGGACTGCCTGTCATCCGTGCCTTCTGCCGGGAAAAGACGGAGGAAGAACGCTTCGACCAGGCGAACCGCAATCTGACCAAGACAAACCTCTTTGTCAACCGGGTCATGACCTTTATGATGCCGGTAATGATGATGATCATGTATGGTCTGAGCATTCTCATTGTATGGGTCGGTGCACACCGTATCGACGGCGGTGTCATGCAGGTGGGTTCCATGACAGCATTCATCACCTATTCCATGATGATTGTCATGGCATTCCTGATGCTGACTATGATGTCCGTCATGCTGCCCCGTGCTTCTGTTGCTGCCGGACGAATTGACGAGGTTTTGCAGACGGAAACTTCCATCCAGGAAGCAGAACAGCCGCAGAAACCGGAATCGGTACACGGTGTGCTGCGGTTCGACCATGTGCATTTCCGCTATCCCAATGCCGAGGAAGATGCGCTGACCGATCTGGACTTCACCGCAGAGCCGGGTAAGACCACTGCCATTATCGGCAGTACCGGCTGCGGCAAATCCACGCTGGTGAATTTGATCCCCCGTCTGTACGACGTGACCGAGGGCAGCATCAGCCTGGACGGCATAGACATTCGGCAGATGGAACTGGAGGAACTGCGGCGGCAGATCGGTTTTGTGCCCCAGAAGGGTGTGCTGTTCTCCGGCACTATCGCCAGCAACCTGCGCTTTGGATGTCCTGATGCGTCAGACGCAGACATCCGGGAGGCGGCTGAAATTGCACAGGCGGCTGACTTTATTGAAGAAAAGCCGGACAAATATGACAGCGCCATTTCACAGGGCGGTACCAATGTTTCCGGTGGTCAGAAACAGCGTCTGACCATTGCCCGTGCCATTGCAAAACAGCCGAAGGTATTCGTCTTTGACGATAGCTTCTCGGCACTGGATCTGAAAACCGATGCGGCACTGCGAAAAGCTCTGGCGTCCCAGGTACGGGACAGCACGGTCATCATTGTGGCACAGCGTATCAGCACCATTCTCCACGCAGACCAGATTCTGGTGTTGGAGGAAGGAAAGATCGTGGGAAAGGGTACCCACGAGGAACTGCTGCACAGCTGTGAAGTTTATCAGCAGATTGCAAAATCCCAGCTTTCCGCAGAGGAACTGGGCTTAGAGGCATCCGGGGAAGGAGTGACAACACATGGCGAATGAAAGAAAACATGGAAAGCCCGGGCACGGCGGCGGTCAGATGCCCGTGGAAAAAGCAAAGAATTTTAAAGGCTCTATGGGAAAGCTGTTCGTATACATCAAGAAATATCATGCAGCAGTAGTGGTGGTCATTCTTTGCGCCATTGTCTCCACTGTGTTTAGCGTCATCGGCCCGGATATTCTGGGTAAGGCGACCACGGAGCTGGCCAATGGACTCATGGCAAAGATCCATGGCACCGGTGGCATAGATTTCACCAAGATCGGACAGATTCTGCTATTTGTACTGGGACTGTATCTGTTCAGTGCTCTGTTCAGCTTCATCCAGGGCTGGCTCATGACCGGCGTTACCCAGAAGGTATGCTACCGGATGCGCCGGGATATCTCCGAAAAGATCAACCGGATGCCCATGGCATACTTCGAAAGCCGTACCTACGGCGAAGTGCTCTCCCGGATCACCAACGATGTGGACACTCTGGGGCAGAGCCTGAACCAGAGTATTACACAGATCATCACTTCTGTGGCGACCATGGTAGGCGTTCTGGTCATGATGCTGCGTATTTCGCCCCTCATGACACTGATTGCACTTGTGGTTCTGCCCATCTCTGTTTTCCTCATTTCTCTGGTGGTAAAGAGATCCCAGAAATACTTCAAGCAGCAGCAGGAATATCTGGGACACATCAACGGACAGGTGGAGGAGACCTATGCCGGTCACACCGTCATCAAGGCATACAACAAGGAACAGGAGACCATTCAGAAGTTCCAGGAGACCAACGACACCCTGTACCGTTCCGCCTGGAAATCCCAGTTCTTGTCCGGTCTCATGCACCCCATTATGGTATTTGTGGGCAATCTAGGCTACGCTGCTGTGGCACTTTCCGGCGGTCTGCTTGCGATCCGGGGTACCATTACCATCGGTGATATTCAGGCATTCATCCAGTACGTGAAGAACTTCACCCAGCCCATTCAGCAGATTGCCCAGGTGCTGAACCAGGTGCAGTCCATGGCGGCAGCAGCAGAGCGTGTCTTTGAATTCCTGGAAGAGGAAGAAGAGGTACAGACCGCAGAACATCCGGTACAACCGGAAGAAATCACCGGTACCGTCTCTTTCCAGCACGTCTCCTTTGGCTATCACCCGGAGCAGATGATCATCCACGATTTCAGCGCCGATGTGAAGCCGGGACAGAAGATCGCCATTGTGGGTCCCACCGGCGCAGGCAAGACCACCATGGTAAAGCTTCTCATGCGGTTCTACGATGTCAACGGTGGTGCCATTCTTCTGGACGGACACAATGTCCGGGATTTCAACCGGAGTGAGCTGCGGGAAGCATTCGGCATGGTATTGCAGGACACATGGCTGTTCCAGGGTACCATTATGGAGAATATCCGCTACGGCAGACTGGATGCCACAGACGAGGAAGTCATTGCAGCGGCAAAGGCGGCACATGCCGACAGCTTCATCCGGCAGCTGCCGGGGGGCTATGATATGGAGCTAAACGAGGACGCAAGCAATGTCTCCCAGGGACAGAAACAGCTGCTGACCATTGCCCGGGCGATTCTGGCGGATAACAAGATCATGATCCTGGACGAAGCCACTTCCTCTGTAGACACCCGGACGGAGATTCAGATTCAGAAGGCGATGGATCATCTCATGGAAGGCAGAACCAGCTTTGTCATTGCACATCGGCTCTCCACCATCCGCAATGCAGACCTGATTCTGGTCATGAAAGACGGCGATATCATCGAACAGGGCACCCATGATGAACTTCTAGCGAAGAATGGATTCTATGCGGATCTGTATCGGTCGCAGTTTGTACAAACAGCGTAAATTACAACCAATTACAGCAAAACGGACGAACCCCTTTTACCCGGTTCGTCCGTTTTTTGCGCCAATATTTCGTGGTTATTGACCACGCTTCACATGAAATGCACCCATGCCCGGATATACAGCGCTGTCCCCCAGCACTTCCTCGATCCGCAGCAACTGGTTATACTTTGCCACACGTTCAGAACGGCTGGGTGCACCTGTCTTGATCTGACAGGTATTCAGTGCCACTGCCAGATCTGCAATGGTTGTATCCTCCGTCTCGCCGGAACGGTGGGATGCAATTGCCGTATAGCCTGCTGCATGTGCCATTTTGATCGCCTCCAGCGTCTCCGAAACGGAGCCGATCTGGTTCAGCTTGATGAGAATGGAATTGCCGCAGCCGGAACGGATACCCTTTTCCAGTCGTTCTGTATTTGTCACAAACAGATCATCCCCCACCAGCTGCACCTTATCCCCCAGCTCCTGGGTGAGCTTCTTCCAGCCCTCCCAGTCCTCTTCATCCAGGGCATCCTCAATGGAGATAATGGGGTACTTCTCCGCCAGGTGTTTCCAGTGGAGAATCAGTTCCTCTGAGGTGAAATGGGTACCTGCCTTGGGAAGCACATATTCCCCGGGTTTACCGCTTTTCCATTCGCTGGCGGCGGCATCTATGGCGATCATGAAATCTCTGCCCGGCTCATAGCCTGCCTGCTGGACTGCCATGAGAATATACTGGATGGCTTCTTCATCACTTGCCAGATCCGGCGCAAAACCGCCCTCATCTCCCACGGAAGTGGCAAGACCTCTGGAGCGCAGCAGGGATGCCAGTCCGTGGAATACCTCGGCACACCAGCGCAGGGCTTCTTTGAAGCTGGGCGCACCCACAGGCATGATCATGAACTCCTGCACATCCACAGTATTCGCCGCATGAGCACCGCCGTTGAGGATATTCATCATGGGCACAGGCAGGCGATTCCCGGAGATACCGCCCAGAAACCGGTACAAGGGAATATCCAGAGAAATGGATGCGGCTCTTGCGGTAGCAATGGAAACGGCGAGAATGGCATTTGCACCCAGGTTGGACTTATCCTTTGTGCCGTCCGCCTGAATCATGGCACGATCCACAGCGTAGATATCCGAGGCATCCATTCCCCGGAGGGTGTCATGGATTATGGTACTGATATTTTCCGCCGCTTTGGTAACACCCTTACCCAGATAGCGTGCGGCATCGCCGTCCCGCAGTTCCAGGGCTTCGAATTCCCCGGTGGAGGCACCGCTGGGTGCAGTACCTCTCCCTACTGTGCCGTCCAGGAGAGTCACCTCTGCTTCAACGGTGGGATTGCCACGGGAATCCAGGATTTCTCTGCCTACTACCTTTTCGATCTGCAAGTAATTCATTGCAATATGCTCCTTTCTATGTTCGCGATACTAGGAGTATGCCCGGGTTTGGGAAAGATATGCAGAAACGGAAAGCATGTACGCAAAAAGGCTGCCCGAATCGGACAGCCTTTGTTGTTGCTATATTCAAGGCAATACCGTGCAAAGCCGTCAGGCGGTCTTTTTGCAGTGTTGCCTTAAGGACTCAGCGAATCTTCGCTCCCACCGGCAGGGACTCATCCGGGAAGATCACCTTCACATCCCCATTGGGCATATCTGCCGCACAGATCATACCGCAGCTTTCCACGCCGCAGAGCTTTGCCGGCTTCAGATTTGCCACCAGCATGATTTTTTTGCCGATGAGATCCTCCGGGGCATACCAGGGCGCAATACCGGAAACCACCTGTCTGCCGCCCATGCCGTCGTCCAGCTGAAGCTTCAGCAGCTTCTTGGACTTCTTGACCTTTTCGCAGGCAATGACCTTCGCCACACGCAGATCCGTCTGTGCAAAGGTGTCGATGGGAATCTCCTCTGCCAGAGGCTGGGGCGTATATTCCGGCTCAGCCGGCTCTTCCTTGGGCTGGTTTGCCAGAATCAGCTGGTTCAGCTCATCAATTTCCTTGTCCACATCGATTCTCGGGAAAATGATATCTCCCTTGTGTACCGTCACATTTGCCGACAGTGTACCGAAGCTGGAAATGGTGCTGTATGCAGTTTCCGCCGGGGATGCGCCGATCTGTTCCCAGATTTTCGGCATGGTCTCCGGCATGAATGTGCTCAGGGGCACGGAGACAATGCGGATGGTCTCCAGCAAATTGTAGAGCACCGTAGCCAGACGAGTGCGGTTTGCCTCGTCACGTGCAAGAATCCACGGTGCGGTTTCGTCAATATACTTGTTGGCACGGGATACTACCTGGAAAATCTCTGCCAGCATGAGATTCAGCTGGGTCTTGTCCAGAAGTTCCTCCAGCTTGTCTTTCAGTCCGGCAGCAGCGGCAATGAGTTCGTCGTCAAATTCACCGGGCTGGCGTTCCTCCGGCAGTGTGCCGCCGAAGTATTTCTCCACCATTGCCACGGTACGAGAAACCAAATTGCCCAGTCCGTTTGCCAGATCGGAGTTGATGCGGTTGATCATAATCTCGTTGGAGAAAGAACTGTCTGCACCCAGCGCCATTTCCCGGAGAATGTGATACCGGATGGCATCTGCGCCGTAGCGGTCTGCCAGCAGGAACGGATCTACCACATTGCCCAATGACTTGGACATTTTCTGTCCGTTGAACGTGATCCAGCCGTGTACTGCCAGATGCTTCGGCAAGGGCAGATCCAGCGCCATGAGCATTGCCGGCCAGATAATGGCGTGGAAACGCATGATATCCTTTGCTACCATGTGTATGTCTGCCGGCCAGTATTCGTCAAAATCATGGTATGCGCTGTTTTCATAGCCCAGTGCGCTGATATAGTTCGACAGGGCGTCGATCCAGACATAGACCACATGTCCCTCGTCGAAAGTCACGGGAATACCCCATGTAAAGGAAGTCCGGGACACGCAGAGATCCTCCAGACCCGGCTTGATGAAGTTGTTCACCAGTTCGACCGCACGAGTCTTGGGCTGGAGATAATCCGTCTCCGTGAGCAGCTTTTCGATCCGGTCGGCAAAGGGCGACATCTTCATGAAATATGCCTCTTCCTTTGCCTCAGTGACTTCCCGGTGACACTCGGGACAGCAGCCGTTTTCGTCCAGCTGGGACTCTGTCCAGAAGCTCTCGCAGGGTGTACAGTACTTGCCCTTGTACTCACCCTTATAAATGTAGCCCTTGTCGTACAGTGCCTTGAAAATTTTCTGTACTGTCTCTACATGATAATCATCCGTTGTGCGGATATAGCGGTCATAGCTGATATGCATACGCTCCCAGAGCGCCTTGAAAACCTTGACGATCTCGTCCACATATTCTTTCGGAGTGATACCCCTTTCGGCTGCTTTCTGTTCAATTTTCAGACCGTGCTCGTCCGTTCCCGTGAGGAAAATGACATCATAGCCCTGCATTCGTCTGTACCGTGCGATGGAATCGCAGGCAACGGTGGTGTAGCAGTGACCGATATGGGGATTACCCGACGGATAGTAGATCGGCGTGGTAATATAATACGGCTTTTTTGACATACGAGGTTCCTCCTTAACATTCGCTGCCGCAGAAAGCGGCTGTTGCCTTTTATTGTACCATATTTTCGGGGATTTGTCACGTGTTTTTTTGAAATTTTCTAGAAATACGGATTTTAGCAGTTTGTTTTTTTATGTATTTTATAAGATTTTGCTATAATAATTTTCAAGCAATCTTAAAGTTATTTCATTTCGCATAAATTGCCGGCATTTTTCGACACAAAAAATGTTTATATATATAAATTTAGAATTTCAGTGTTGACTTTTATGGTGAAATGTGCTAATATATTGTTAGAAGAAAATTCGTGTTCTTAAAATTTTAGGAGGTGCATTTTTTATGAAATAAAAATTACGGTTAGCTTCATTATTGGTGGCATGTGTGTGCGTTGTGGGGTCTATTGCTTCGCTTTCGGCTTCTGCGACAGCACTGCGAGGTGATGTAAATGGAGATGGTACAATTAATTTATCAGATGCAGTTGCACTAAATAAATTTTTAGTTGGAAAACTCACTGTCACAAACCTGAGTAATGTTTTGAAAGGATGATTTTTATGAAAAGAAGGAAAAGGATATTAACAGCCACATGCACCGCTGCAGTTTTGACAGGCGTGTGCAGTATGCCGACATTTGCAGCTGGGATTCTGGCAGAGGGAAAGCCGATTCCGCAGCTTCTGGAGGAAATGGCGCAAGATACAAATTCGTACTTCCTCGAAACATCCGCCGGCATGTATCATTATCTGACGGAAGACAACTTTTACGCCATTGAACTCACAAAGAAATACTACACGATTCAGTTGGAACAGGGTCTGTCTCTCCCGAAGGATGCAGCGGCGCAGTTGGAAAAAGCGATTTGTATATATGGTAGTACAGACCCGGTTCCCGTGACAGAAGGCGCACCGAATATCACCAATCACTATGTGAACGGCGCTTCGCTAGAAGATTTTGGAGACGGAACATATCAGCTGGTACTTTCGAAATATTGTGAAGTGGATGAAACTACGCTCATCACCTATTTGCAGACCATTCCTGGATTTGCGTCTATCACCTATGGTGCTGCCGGATATGAACTGACAGACAGCAGTCTCAACCTGAACTATGATTTTGAGGGAAGTGAAAAGCGTCCGATGGACGGCACTCCGATCACACTCGATATCCAGACAACAGAGAATATTGCCTTGACAGCAGAAGATTTTGCAGAAAGTCTGGGCGTGGTTTCTGTAGAATCTGTAAGCAATGGTACCACATACAGAATATCCCTCGATTCGGAACTGTATCAGAAAATGACCCCAAGCGAAATGCTTCAGCTGGTCAAACAAATAGAAGTAACGGAACAGGTGGAAACAGTGGATCTCCACTGCCAGATGAATGAGCTTGCCTACGCTGCGGTAAACGAACCCATCGACAACGGCGCCATCCCCTACGTCACCCGAGGTGACTGCGATGAGACGGAGACAACCACTCCCGATGACGCTTACCTTGCGCTCCGGCACTATGCCGCAGACGCTGTAGGCGGCGAGCCTGCACTCTCCGACCGGAACCGCTGTGCCGCAGATGTCAACGGAAACGGCAAAGTCGATCCCGACGATGCCTATTTCATGCTGAAATATTACGCCGCAGCATCCGTGGGCGGCGATGCCCAGTGGAGCGAGATTCTGCAATAAGCGCATATTCAAAAATATACCATAGGCATACAATACAAAGACCGCAACACGGGCGAACCCATTTCACTTCGGGTTCGCCCGTTTTTTGCGCGGTGTTGCCTTAAGAAAATTTTTGCAGCACCCAGTCCATGCCGTTCCAGATGCCTGCCGCCAGAATCAGCAGCACACCCAGCGGAACTGCCACAACTGCCAGAAGGGAAAATCCCATTATTACTGTTAATTTACGCATCATTTGCACCATTTATTTCACCAGCTGGTAATAACTCCGGGAGGTCAGCTTGTACATGATCACATACAGAATTGCAAACACCAGGAAGCTGCCCACCGTGACGCCCACCAGCAGTGGTGTATTCGTCAGTCCGAACAAGATTAAGAGCCTGCGTACAAGGGGAAAAGCAAAGCCCGTGTGTACCCCAGCCGCCAGAAGCGGTGCCGCAAATACCGTCAATACCTGTGAGTTGATGCTCTTCCGGATCTCCTTCTGGGTCATGCCCACTTTCTGCATGATCTCGAACCGGGAGGCGTCCTCATAGCCCTCGGAGATCTGCTTGTAGTACATGATCAGCACAGTGCCGAACAGAAAGACAACGCTCAGCATGATACCCAGAAACAGCAGACCGCCGTACAGGGAATAGCAATTATGACGCTGTTCTGCACGACAGGCGGTGTCCACTCTGGGAAAGGCTTCGTCCTGCAATTGCAGTGCCTGGATGCTGCTGTCCATGTCATCCAGAATGGCAATCTGGGTTTCCTCGTCACAGTCCAGGTCAAAGCCATAATAGGTTTCCATCTCGGAGGCTTCATCGCCGTATACCTGCTTCTGGTGATTGTAAATCTCTTGCAGTGTATCTGCATCCTGCACCACAAGATACATGGTGGAAACGGCAGATGCCAGATTGATGCCCTGGGATACGAAGAGGTCTACCTGTTTTTCTACATACATGGGTGCCATCTCGCCAAATTGCAGCGTGTCATAGGGGAATTCCCCTTTTTCCATATGGATGAGCACATGGTTATCTGACAAAGTCTCTGTCTGATCGGAAAGCTGGTTATACTGTTCCAGCGTGTAGATCATGACCTGCAGCACATCATCGTAATTGACAAACCCGTCAAAATTTTTCCGATCAATGATGATCTTGTTCTCCTGCTGCATACCGGCAACGGGAAGATAAGAATAGTGAATCTCATGCTCCGGCGTCACATCATAAGTGTGCATGACTTCCGAAACGGCATTTTCTATGGATGTGGTGTATTCTGCATCCGCAGAATAGCTGTTCACTTCCATATCTGTGGGATATCGGCTGTACAAAATATCCTCTTCGCCAATGTACAGGCACAAGGAGGACGAGATCATAACCAGAACTGCCGTAGACAGGATGCAGATGGAGGCAAGGCTTGCGCCGTTGCGCTTCATGCGGTATGCCATAGAGGAAACAGAGACAAAGTGGCTGGTTTTGTAGTAATACCGCTTGTTCTTCTGGAGAATCTTACACAACGCCACAGAGCCGCAGATGAACAGCAGATAAGAGGAAATGATGACCAGCACAATGGCGACGAAAAAGACGCTCAGCGCCGCCATGGGCTCCTCAATGGTTATTGCCAGATAGTAGGCGATGCCCAGCAGGATCACACCGATCACCGCCAAGATCCACCGGGCTTTTGGCGGTTTTTCGCCCACCTTTTCCCCACGGAGCAACTCCACCGGCTTTGCCACGTGAATCTGTCCCAAAGAGTACAACAGGATCAAAGCGAAGCAAATCAACGTCAGCAGCAGCGTATTGCGTACAGCCGTGGGTTCGATGGAAAACGCCAGAACGGCTTCGTTTTCCAGCACCCGTGCTGCACACAGTTCCGCCAGCTTCGACAGGAGAACGCCAAGCCCCAAACCGCCTGCAAGGGAGGTCACAAAGAGCATAAGATTCTGCCACAGCAGGATACGGGCAATGTTCCACTTCCCCATACCCAGGATGTTGTATAACCCGAACTCCGTCTTACGGCGACGCATGAGGAAGGAATTCATGTAGAACAGAAAGATCACTGCAAAAATTGCCGTCACCGCCATGCCCCAGGACAAAATCAGCTGCAAATTCTGACCGCCGTGCATTTCGTGGACAGATTTGCTGTAGGTCAGATAGGAGACAATGTAGTACATCATGACGATGCCGATGCTGGTCAGAAGAAAAGGGAGATAGGTCTTTTTGTTCTTGACGATGCCGTGCCAGGCAAGCTTCGGGTATAGATTCATCTTCATGCGTTCTCGCCTCCCGTAGTCAGAAGTGCAAGAGAAGCAGAAATCCGCTGATAAAACTGTTCGTTGGTGTCACTGCCCCGATACAGCTGGTGGAATACCTGACCATCCTTGATGAACATGACCCGTCCGGCATGGCTGGCAGCCTTTACGGAATGGGTCACCATGACGATGGTCTGCCCCGACTGGTTGATGGCGGTGAACAGGGACAGCAGTTCATCGGTGGAACGGGAATCCAGTGCACCGGTGGGCTCATCCGCCAGGATCAATCTGGGATTGGTGATCAGAGCACGTGCCACTGCGGCACGCTGTTTCTGACCGCCGGAAACCTCATATGGGTATTTTTTCAGCAGCTCCGTAATGCCAAGCTGCCGGGCGATCGGTGCCAGCCGCCGCTGCATTTCCGCATATGGTGTGCCAATGAGCACCAGGGGCAGGTAGATGTTGTCCTCCAGAGAAAATGTGTCCAGCAGGTTGAAATCCTGAAAGACAAAGCCCAGGTTGTCCCGGCGGAATGCGGCGATCTGGGATTCCCGGATCTGGGTGAGATCCTTTCCGTCCAGCTGGACGCTGCCGCTGGTGGGACGATCCAATGCCGCCAGAATATTCAGCAGGGTGGTCTTTCCGGAACCGGATTCGCCCATGACGGCAGTATATTCCCCCTGTTCCACCACAAAGGACACATCCCGGAGCGCCTCCACCTGATTGCCGCCAAAGCGTGTGGTATAGATTTTTTTGAGATGGGATACCTCTAACATTGCCATTGCAATGACCTCCTTTTTGGAATGAAAAATGTCAGTATCGCCTATGGCGATGATTTATAAAATGAATCATTTTGAGTCAAGTGAACACTGACACGCCATTTTTCATTCCTAATTGCTTTTACAACTCCAGTATACCACAAACGGGAAATGCACCGCCATCGATTTGGCTTACATTTCCCGTGGTGAATCTTACATTTTTGTAAGATTGCGGTGTAACATTTATGAGATGATCTCCACCCGGCTGCCGCCGGTGCGGTCTTTTGTGACAATGATCTGCTTGTCCACCTTTTCTTTCAGTTCCGACACATGAGAAATAATTCCCACCAACCGGTTCTGGGTAGCAAGTCCCGTGAGGGCACGGATGGCTTGCTCCAGCGCATCCTCATCCAGTGCGCCGAATCCCTCGTCCACAAACATGGTATCCAGCTGTATGCCGCCGGCACTGGACTGGATCTCATCTGACAACCCCAACGCCAGGGACAGGGATGCCTGGAATGCCTCGCCGCCGGAAAGTGTCTTGACGCTGCGCTCCGAACCGTTGTAGTGGTCAATGACATCCAGATCCAGACCGCTCTGGCTGCGCATATTCCCAGCCGAAGTCCGGCGTTTCAGTTCGTACTGGTTGCCGGACATGATCATAAGCCGTGTGTTGGCACGCATGAGAATCCGGTCGAACTGGGTCATCTGCACAAATGTTTCCAGCATGATCTTTTCCTTGCCGCCCAGGGTGCCGTTTGCCGTATCCGCCAGTGCACCGATCTGCATGATCTGCTGCTCCAGTTCCGTACACTGCGCCGCCTGTGCCTGAATTTGTTCCAGAGCATGGCGGTTGGTGTGCAGCCGGAAGTGCAGATGCTTCTGGTTTTCCTCCAGAGTACGCCGTTTTTCTTCCAGTTCCTGCACCGTTTTTTGCACTTCTTCCGGCACAATTGGCTCCGCTTCGTCCAACTGCTTTTGCAGCGCCTGAATCTGTCCGTCCAGGGTGTGGATCTGGTCGGCGATCCTCTGGTATTGCTTTCCGGCATTGTCCTGCGCCGCCTGCAATTGTTCATATGTTTTCTTCAGAGCAGCCGCTGCCTGTTCCGCTTCGGCACGGCTGGTGTAAGTGAGAGAACTGCGCAGCTGCTCTACGGCTAGCTTTTCATTTTCCAGTTCCGTTTGCAGCCGGATAACCTGTGGCTCTGATGCAGCGCATTTCTGTTGCAGCTGTGCCAACTGAGCCTCCTGTTCGGGAATCTGCCGGGAGAGAATGGTTTTCCGTTCCATGCGACCCTGTTCCAGCTGCATTTCCTGTTCCAGCCGGGTGCGCTCTGCCTGTATCGCAGTCTGCTTCTGGAATACCGCTGCCGACAAATCGTCGGGAACAGGTGTTCCCAATAGTGCCGCTGCCATCTGGGTAACTTGCTGCGCCAGGGCTTCCTCTGTACCCCGGAGTCGTCCTGCTTCTGCACTTGCCTCTGCCGCCTGCTGCTGTGCCCGGTCACTCTTTTCCCGGAGCCGCTGCAATTCCGCTTCGCTGGGCGCCTGTGCCGAAGTGCTTGCCGGATGCGGATGGGATGTGGCACCGCATACGGGACAGGGAACGCCGTCCTGCAAAGATGCAGCGAGAATACCTGCCTGTTCATCCAGAAACGCACGGTTCTGGATGGTGAATTCCTCCCGGAGTGCCTGTGCTTTTCCGGATTTCTTCACGTAATCGTCCTGTGCTTTTGCCAGTTCTGCTGCCGCAGTCTGACGGGACTGTATTTCCTGGCGCAGATTTTCCAACCGCTCCAGCTGTTCTGCGGCACTCTGATACCGAGCATTGTATTTTTCGTACTGGGTGCCGACTTCTGCAAGAGCTTCCAGTTCCCCACGGGCAAGGGTCAGCTTCTGCTGCATCTGGGACTGCTGTGCTTTCAGCTGCTGTACCGTACTTTCCAAGATCTGGAGCTGCCGCTGTTTTTCCCGGAATTGCCGGCTTTTCTGCTCCAATGTGTCATATTGGGGCAGCTGCTGGGTAATTTGTGTGATCTGTCCGGGAATGGCGGCGTTTTTCTCCAGTGCCTGCTGTGCCGCTTGCAATTTCGCCTGTTGCTGCGCCTGCTTTTCCAGAAGCTGACGGCGTTCATAGATGCCGGCACGCCGGGCAGTTTGCACCTGCTCCAGTTCCTTTGCCCGTGTCAGCTGCGCAATGGCTTTTGCATGATCTTTTTGCAGGGCATCCGCCTGTTGTTTCAGCGCAGCTTGTGCCGCCTGGTCGGTCTGGAGCATACAGGTGATCAGTTCCATTGCCTCACTCAGGGGCAGACTATCCTGCTGTGCCAGCACAAGAGTTGCCGCCTGTGCCGGATCCTCCGGGGGCTGTACCTGCTGCAAATACTGTCCCATGGCACGTTTGCATTCCTGGTACCGGGACTGCAAAGCGCTGTGTGCACTGCGAAGCCGTTCCTGTAATTTCTGATAGCGTCCGGTCTGGAAGATCTGGCGGAAGATGCTTTTTCGCTCTTCGGTAGATGCCAGGAGAAGTTTCAGGAAATCTCCCTGTGCGATCATGGCAATCTGGGTGAACTGACTGCGATCGATGCCCATGATCTCCCGGACAGCGGCAGTGACTTCCCTTGTCTTGGTAACCACACGACCGTCCGGATATTCCAGAACGGCATCGGCTTTTTCCACGGTAGTACCGCCGCCGCGCTTTGCCGGGCGGAGATATTCCGGGTTGCGGCGGATGCGGTACTGCTTGCCGCTATAGAGAAATTCCAGTTCTACAAAAGTCGGCGTTTCCGGCAGGGCATATTTGGAACGCATCATGGAGCTTTCCCGGTTTTCGCCGCTGGCTTCGCCATAGAGTGCAAAGGTAATGGCGTCAAAAATAGTGGTCTTTCCGGCACCGGTATCCCCGGTAATGAGATAGAGTCCGTGGGTGCCCAGCTGTTCCAATTCCAGCTGAATTTCTCCCGCATAGGGACCGAATGCGGACATGGTCAGGCGAATGGGTCTCATGCGTCTTCCTCCTCCCAGATCTCGTCAATAAGCTTTTTCAAAAATTTCTGCTGGCTATCGCTCATGGGCTGATTGTTCTGCTGTTCGTACAATGCGGCAAATAGGTCGAAGGGTTTCTGTTCCTGTGCATCGTCTGCACCGGTGATTTGCCGGCTGGTTCGGGTGCGCTGGTTGTCATAGTCCAGCTTCATGAGATTGGGGTAGATCATGCGCAGCTTGCCGATGGCATCGGGGACATCTTCTTCGTCAGTGAGGACAATATGCAGATAATCCTCCGTATTGGTGTTTTCGTAGTTCTTTTTCTCCGTCAGTTCCAGATAGGTGCCACGAATCTCCCGCAGTGCCCGGAGCGGCTTTAGAGGGATCTCCCGGACGGAAACGCTGCCTTTTTCGCCCAGTTCCACTGCGGTAACAGATTTGGCATAGCCCATCTCCGACAGGGAATATTGCAGAGGCGAGCCACAGTAGCGGATGGTTTCGGAGTCGATGGACTGGGGGCGGTGAATATGTCCCAGGGCAGTATAGTCGAAGTCGGCAAAGAGGGCAGCGCTGACCTGGTCGGTGCCGCCGATCTCCCGTTCCTGGACTTCGCACAGGGAGGCTCCTGCCACAAACTGATGGGTCACCAGGACATTGCGCATCGTCTGATCCAGAGGAATGTGCGCCAGCACTGTGCGGACGGCATCCTCATAGTCGTTGATCTCCTCGTCAGAATAGCATGCACGGACGTGGGCAGGGCGGACAAAGGGCAGGAGATAGCACCGCACTTCGCCGTACTTGTCATGGAGCGTAACAGGAGAAATCGTGCCGTCAAATACAGGGGCAATATAGACCCGGCTGCGCTGCATGAGGCTTGCACCGAAAGAAACACGCTCCGGGGAATCGTGGTTGCCGCTGATGAGCAGTACAGTCAGTTCCATGGCGGCGAGCCGGGAGAGAAATTCATCGAACAGCTGCACGGATTCTGCGGAGGGAATGGATTTGTCATAGACGTCTCCGGCGATGATCACAGCATCGGGCTGTTCCTGCCGCAGAATCTGGCAGATCTCTTCTAATATGTAGCGCTGATCTTCCAGCAGAGAAATTTCGTTGAGCCGTTTTCCCAGATGGAGATCAGAGAGGTGGATGAGCTTCATGGGGAAACATCCTCCTTTTGAAAAAAGTTGAAAATTTAATTGTATTATACCATGAAGGAGAGAAAAAGGCAAGGGCAAGGAAATAAAATATATTGCCATAAAAAACAAACCGGACAGAACGAAAAAAACTCCGCCTGTCCGGTTTTTTGATATCGTGGTGAAACCATTCAGAATATACTGTTCCAATCCGGCGTTTTCCCCACAGAAGCCGCTGCATAATAGCAGAGAATGCCATAGGCATCGTCACCGTTTATCATGCCGTCGCCGTTCACATCCCCGGCGCAGAACGCAGCCGCTTCGGCAAATTTATCAGCATCGGGTGCGGTGAGCTTTGCATCCGCTTTGCCCACGGACTGCTCTGCGTAGTAGGCAAGAACACGGTAGGCATCATCTGCATTGACAGCACCGTCACTGTCGATATCGCCGTAGGCGTCCGGGTCGGCAATGCGGGTGAGGGTATAGGTGGTGGGGGTTGTCTCAGATGCATCACGCACAATGCATTGCGGTATTGCACAGTGCACCTTTTCCACCTGCTGTAAATCCTTGATCGTTTCAAAATACACTTTTGCTTGTTCCGCAGTTTCGCTCAATGAACCAGAAAAGCCGTTATTCACCTGAACTTCATATACGGATTGAGTATCGTTTGCTGTCTCCATTGCATCTCCCACAGAAACCACTTCTGGAATCTGAGAAAAATCCTCCAGCGTCAGCTGTACGCCAGAATCCGTATAGACAGCAAAGCCGCCCAAACCAAAGCTTGTTGTCTGAGAAACAACGCTGTTCATCTGGTATACATGCAAAACGCCGTCTGTTTCATACAATTTCTGTGGGTCAGCCACATCAGCCAGCACAACTGTATTTTCATCAAATTCCGAAAAGTCGAATGTCTGTTCTTCCCAAGGATGTATCTTAGTGACATCAAAACCGTCCTGCCCTGCCGTTTCCAATGCAACGACATTCCAATCTTCCGGCGCAGACGTACCTTCTTCTAATGTAACAGCATAATAATCTGTTGTGCGCTCTTTCCAATAGAAGCAGTTATTGTCAGCGCTGATCGTCAGATAGTCATAATCAATATCGCCTATCTGAAACGTGATTGAATCTTCTGATTCCTCCACAATAGCAGCCTTATCTCCGTAAGCAGCGGAAACAGGCACAGCTGAACCGAAGATGCAACAGAATGAAATCGCTGCGGCGAGTGTACTTGTAAAATACTTTCTTCCATTTTTCATAAATATCACCTTTGTCCTTTCTGGATAATACGTCCGTCAAATTAAACAATTCTGTAAATAAAATCGTTTTTAAAAGTCAATCTCCCAAATTGACTTTCTATTTACATTATATCATTTTACATTTTGTTTGTCAACACTCAACATTAAAATTCGTTAACATGCACAAAAATCATCCTATTCCATTTCTATCCGTTCCCGATGCAGATCCAGCCGCACTACAGTTCCCACGTCCACCTGAGAAGAAACTGTAATGGTATGATTCAGATTGCGGCAGATTCGGCGGCACAGATATAGCCCGATGCCGCTGGCTTTTTTATCGGTGCGCCCGTTATAGCCCGTGTAGCCTTTTTCAAAGATCCGGGGCAGATCTGCCGGCTCGATGCCGATGCCCGTATCCCGGATGCAGAGGATCTGGGGCTGTTCCAAAAAAATAGTAATCGTACCGCCGGACGGTGTATATTTCAGCCCATTGGAAAGCACCTGTTCCAGCACAAACAGAAGCCACTTTTCATCCGTCAGCACGCTGCAATGAAGCGGTTCATATTCCAGCCGGATCTTCCGGGTGATAAACTGGGACGAAAACCGGCGCACTGCCTGGTGTACGATCTTGTCCAGGTCATATTCCGCAAAGAGATAATCCGTGGAATCCGAGTCCAGCCGCAGATAGCACAGCACCATTTCCACATACTGTTCTACACGCTGGAGATCTTCCAGCAGCGCCCGGTTCTGGGGTGTATCCTCCGCCTGAAGATGGAGCCGCATGGCGGCAATGGGCGTTTTGATCTGATGCACCCACGCCGTGTAATATTCCATCATCTCCCCATAACGCCCCTGCCAGTCCTGTTCCAGGCGCTGCCGCTGGCGGAACAGGTCATGCAGCAGGGTCTGATAGTCCTCCTCCAAAGTTGTGCACGCCTCCGGCAGATGCTCCAGGGTAATGTGCAGTTCCTGCTGGATCTGTTCCAGAATACGGTGTTTCTCCCGGAAGTGCAGATAGTCCCATACCAGAAGTGCCAGACAACAAACGCCGCTCAAAAGCGTTGCATAGCCCACCGCCATAAGCGGCAAGCGGTACAGATAAAATATGAGGCAGAATATGCCGCAGCAGAGAAGAAATACAGCAATGCTGCCCTTTTTTGTTTTGATGTAATTCCAGAATAAATGCATAGGTTTCTCCTGTTCGGGGTGATTTTGGATAAGCAACATAAAAATGTTTCTTACCCCTTTTCAGAAAGGCTGGCGCAGCTGGATCAGCTTGATGAGCAGCCTTTGTGAAAATGGGTAAGAATTTTTTCTGCTATGACAATAATGATGCTTTAGGCAACACCGCACAGAGAGCGCCTGGCGGCTTTGCACGTCATATGCTTGCATATTTTCGTCATATTTCACAAAAATGCTCGTGAATACACAAAGTATTCACTGCGCTTTTTGTTTCATCTGACGAAAAATCTGACATAGTTTATGCTCGTAGAGTACATCTGACGCACAATCTTTGTGCGGTATTGCCTTTAAACTCACTCCAAAAGATATCCCATGCCCACCTTGGTACGAATAAAATCATGCAGCCCTGCCTGATCCAGCTTTTTCCGCAGTCGGTTGACATTGACCGTCAGCGTGTTTTCATCCACAAAGCTATCCGTCTCCCAGAGCCGCTGCATCAGCGCTTCCCGGCTGACCACTTTCCCCTTGTGCTCCATGAGCATCTGCAAGATCCGATATTCATTTTTCGTCAGATCAATACGCTGCCCATGATAAGTCAGCACCGCATCGGCAGTGTTCAGCATTGCCTCCCGGTGTTCCAGCACAGAGACCTGTCCGCCGAAATCATAGGTGCGCCGCAGAAGTGCCTGGATCTTCGCCAGAAGCACATTCCAGTCAAAGGGCTTCGGGATAAAATCATCGCCGCCCATATGAATTGCCATGACCAGGTTCATATTGTCCGATGCTGAGGACAGGAACACAATGGGCACCTTGGACACCTGCCGGATCTCCTGACACCAGTGATAGCCGTTATAACACGGCAGTGCAATGTCCATGAGCACCAGATGGGGTTGAAATGCGGAGAATTCCGCCAATACTTTCCGAAAATTTTCCGCCACATGTACCTCAAAATCCCATTGCTCCAGCTGATGCCGCAGTGCATCGGCAATGCTGCGGTCATCCTCTACCAAAAAAATCCGATACATACTGTTCTCCTCAATCCCACCAGAAATACCACACCGTAGACTGCTCCAGCCCTTTCGCCAGCGCCGGAACAGACCCTACGCCCTGGTACACAATGTCTTCGCAAAACGCAAACTGTTCTCGGGCAAGTTCCACGGTTGCTTCGTTTCCCACCGGCTGGGGCACGTACATTTCCAGAGTATCATGCCCGATACAGCCCGGCACTGCGCCGTATTTCTCGTACCAATGCTTGAGGACTGCCATGGCATCCTCCGGCATAGGGCAGGCATTCCAGCCGCCAAAGGGTACCCACGCCATCACTTCCCATGGATTTTTCGTGGGTATCTCCGCCAGAAGAACCGGCGCCTGTTGCAGCAGATTCATCCGCAGGGAAAGAAAGCGATGTGTAGCCTCCGCCTCTGCCGGCGCAGGTTCTGTCAGCACCTGCAATCCCTCCGGGGCATTGCTGCGCAGCTCCGTTTCCCATTGCATGAACGTCTGTTCCAGCCATGCTTTACCATCCAGCTGCGCCGGAATCTCCACATAACTCTGTCCCTCCGGCAGATTTTCCTCTATCGTTTCCAGCAGCAGATCATCACAGATAATCAGAACCGGCGTAAAGCCTTGCTGTTTTCCCCGTTCCAGTGCATCCTGGTATGCATCCCACATATCTTCCAGGTCAATGGGTTCCTCCACCTGGGGCAGTTCCGTCACAGGACATTGCAGCATAGCACCCATCTGCCGGGCAATGGTCAGCTCCGGCGATTCCATCGGAGACGGCTGAGGTTCTTCGTCTTTTTGAAACAGATTCTTGAAAAATGACATGATAATTTCCTTTCTGGTTTTTTCGTTTATCAATACTTTCCCTGCGAGCGATCATTGGTCGCCCCTACAAATTACCGCAAACGTTCCACGCCGCACACGGTCAGCACATCTCCCTGGACGGTGAACTTGATTTCCAGGTCAGCAAAGCGGAAGCCATACACACGTTCCGGGTCATGCTGATAGGAAGGGCGTGGATCCTGAGCGAGTACCTGGGTCAATCCCTCTTGCAAGCGGGGCGGCACCTGCTCCAGCCACACTGCCGGAAAGACCACCTCCAGCCCATGTGCCGCCGCATCCACAGCAAAGCCGCCCTTTGCCTCGGGGTGGCTGTCAATATGGGGCAGATAGGGCTTGATATCATAAATTGGCGTGCCGTTCATAAGATCTGCGCCGGATACCACCAGAAAGGGAGCCATATTCCCTTGGAGAACGATTTCATCCAGCTGCACCACAGAAAGCCCCATGGGATTGGGGCGAAATGGCGAGCGTGTGGCAAAGACGCCCATCCGGGTATTGCCGCCCAGTCTTGGGGGACGGACGGTAGGCGACCAGTTTTCCCGGACAGCTTCGGAGAACTGCCAGATGATCCAGATATGGGAGAAGTCCTCCAGTCCCCGGAACGCATCGGGATTGCGGTAGGGCGGTTCAAACACGATCCGGGAGGGCAGCTGCACCAGACCGCTCTGCCGGGGAATGCCGAACTTTGTGGGAAAATCGTTTTCAATGTGGGCAATAATTTTCATGGGGTGCTCCTTTCTGGTGAGTTTATTTCATCATAGCACATTTTCGGGGAAATGTCCAGCAGACAGAAAAAGAGCGCACCGGATCGGCACGCTCTTTGGGTGGATTTGGTTGTGATGATTGGTTATGCCAGCAGTTTCTGGCGAAGCAGGGCAAGGTCGAAGCCGTTGACAACGCCGTCAGCGTTCAGGTCGGCGAGGTTGTATTGGGTTTCGGTGAGGGTGGTTTGGTTCAGGAGGTGTTTTTGGAGAGCATTTATATCTGATTCATTTACGCAATAATCTAAATTTATATCATATTCTTCTATTACTTTAAATGAAATCAATTCACTATCAACCAACCCTAAACTATTCCATGCAGTCACATATGCGGTATATTCACCAGGTTCAGCCAGATTTACAGAATAAATGCCATTTCTAAAATCTTCTGTTATCAGTCGTTCTCCATCTTTGTTAATTCCAATTGTATATCCAACTGCATTATCAGACGAAGCATAGAAATCTATTGTTTCATTTGTTGTATAGTATTCATTGTTTACAAAAAGTTCTGATCTTGTGGGCTTATCCATAATTTCAAAGCTAATCACTTCACTATCGAATATCCCCAGTGAATTCCATGCAGTCACATATGCTGTATATATTCCTGGTTCTGTAAGAATAGTACTATATTTGTTACCTCTGAAATCTTCAGTGATCAATCGATTGCCATCTTTGTCAATGCCAATTGTGAAGCCTGTTGCGTTATCGGATTCGGCAAGAAATGACACCGTTTCACCACTTTCAAATCTGTTTCGCCCACTCTCTAATGACAATTTTGATGTGGTAGGTTTACCAACAACTTTAAAGCTAACAACATTGCTATCAAAATGTCCTGTCAGGTTCCATGCGGTAACATATGCTGTATAGTTACCAATATCATCAAATGCGATTGAATATGTATTTCCATCTATAACCTCTGTCACTATTCTCTCGCCGTCTTTATCTATTCCAATGGTGTAACCTATTGAAATATCAGAGTTAGCTTCAAAAGTAACTGTATCTCCACTAGCAAATATACTCTGATTATTCTTTATACTTAAACTTGACCAAGAAGGCGCATCTGGAACTGAAAAATATACCACATTACTGTCTATCCAGCCCGATGCATTATAAGCAGTGACATAAGCAGAATAACTGCCGGGTTCAGTGAAAGCATTCGAGTAGGTATTTCCATCACATCCTTCTGTAACAATTCTTGTACCCTCATAATCAATTCCTATTGTGTAATTTGTAGCATAGTCCGAATACATTTCAAAAGATATGGTTTCTCCGCTTTGAAAAACAGTTTGATTATTAACGATATTCAGTGTTGCCCAAGTTGGAACTTTGGTTATATCATTGTTGTATCTAAAAATCCCGCTCCAACTCCCATAGAATGAACCAACAGAAACTTCTGTTCCTGTTTGGTCACCAGGCTGTGGATATCCACGATCACTGTGTGCACCAACATTCTGATTGTTACCGATATAAATTTCTGTATGCCCATTTCTCCAGAGAATATCACCGCGCTGTAAATTAGAAACACTTCCGATTTGACTCCATGATATATATGTGAATCCATATTTCGGCAGAATATTAGGCATAGTTGCCGTTGTAAATGCAGAACCAGAGTATATTCCTGCATAGGATAATGCATGAGAAACCAGCGATGAACAGTCATAATCCGGACCATTTCGATTCGCCTGACTATATCCATGCGAATCGTCGTTTGCAATATCAATTGCCCACTGTACTGCAGTTTCCATTTGTGGAGATATTGCGATCGCATCCATTGGTAAAAATATATTTTTGAAAGATGATCCCGAACACATCCCCAACATCATCACCACCGCAACCATCGCCGCAGTCCACTTCATAAACCAACGTTTCTGTCTTTGCGCCATTCTCATAAAAAATCAACTCCTTTCGCACTTCACGAATAACCACATCTGATTATTCCGATAATATTATAATCTATTTAGACTAAAATGTCAATACTTTTTAGTCATATGTGATAAAATTTTCTGAGAAAGGAGTGGCATATATGGCTTTTTACCAACGAATCCGGGATTTGCGAGAGGATGCGGACAAAACACAGACCGATATTGCACAATATCTGGGCACAACGGCGCAGTATTACGGCAAGTACGAAAAAGGAGAGCGTGAAATTCCCTTTCTGCGTGCCATCCAGCTGGCGGAATATTATGATGTCAGCCTGGATTATCTCGCCGGGCGCACCAATTTTCCCAAGGGTAAAGACAATATGCCCTTTCAGGAAGATGCGCTGTATATTCTGGAAAAATACGCCACTCTCACCGAACGCAACAAAGGCAGGCTGGAACAATTCCTGGACGATCTCTGCGAACAGCAGGGCGAGGATACCTTTCGCCAAAAAGAAGCCTGATGACACTTTCCCGGAAATAGCAAAAGAGCGTGCCAGAACCAGCACGCTCTTTTTGTTTTTTCTAATCCCGATGCCGCAGCAGTCCTCTTGCCACCAGGCCTACGCCGGCGGCGATCATGCCGAACATGACCACATACTGCCACAGACTCGCCGAAAGCGGCCGAAACCGCACCGATGTCAGCAGCGTCACCAGAATCGCCAGAATACCAATGGCAACCACGACCCAGCCGACCCACTTGTGATCCATGAAAAACAGCAGCCCGATACCGATCAGCAGCGGTACCAGCATCAATCCCGTGGCAACGGAAGTGCTCATCCCGAAGCCGCCCCAGAGACTGCCCCAGGAAAACGTCACCACAAAGGAATTCAGCACCCAGTATACCCCTGCGCCCAGCAGCACCAATCCGATGAGAAATTCCGCCAGCGGATGGGACGGCTTTTTCTCCACCACAGCGGATGGAGAACCTTTTGCTTTTTTCGCCTTTTTCCCATCCGGCTCCGACTGCTTTCCAGCCTTCTCCTGTTCCATTTCTTCCTCCAGCTTTTTCAGTTTACGTTCCATTTCGTCCATGTTTGTCGTCCCCCTTGTTTTCGTTTATGATACCATAGTTTACTGTTTTTGTCAAGCATGTGAGTTACAACTTTTCACTGCATATTCACTGCGTCTCCTTTTCCCGTATCGTCTTTTTCCCCATTTTCATCTGCGCCGCATATGCACGGATCGCCGCCTCTGCCTGCTCCACCTCATGATGGAATTCATCCGCCGACACACGCAGAGCACCGTTTCCCAGAATAATCACCTGCTCCATGCCGTCCGATGTTGCCACCCGTACCCGGTGCTCCCGGCATAGCTCGTGGGTTGTCTTTTCAATGTAGGAATCCGCCGTCTCCGACTCTTTCGTGTAGACAATGCTGATATTGCAGTATTGCTCCACCTCCCGGTGCTGTCCCTTCACCTTGTAGGCGTCAAATACCAGGATCAGTTTGCACTGCCGGTAGCCACAGTAATTGCACATCTGGTGGATGAGCCGGCTTCGTGCCGCCTCCAGACTGTCCTTTGCCAGATCTTTCAGTTCGTCCCAGGCGAAAATGATGTTATATCCGTCCACCAGCAGATATTCCTCCCCGTCATAGACGGGATTTTTTTTGCCGTGATATGGCTCCGATTCCTCCTTGGGCGTATACATCGCCTGCCGGGGATCCCGGTCGATCTTGCCGTAGGTACGCTCAAAAATCGCCATGAGCTCCTTGTCTTCCGCCAGACTGGATACATACCGTGCCGCCCGGCTTGCCCCGGATACCGGCTCCTCCGGTTCCTCTTCCGGCTCCGATGTATAACAGCTGGGCAGGTGCATATGCTCCTGCACCTTGTCCCATTTCACTGCATACCCGGCACCGTGGGCGCAGAAGATGGAATCCGCTGTGTTTTCCACATCGCTGTCGCAGTCATAGCCAATGGAAGCCATGACCTCCTCTGCATTTTGACAGGGTGCATATCCCTTTGGCGTACAACAGAGCCGTCCCTTACCGTGGGAATATCTGGTGACAACGCTCTGATATCCACGCATGTTTGCCACAGGTGCACTGCCTGTCATAACAGAATGTTCCCCGTCCGTTTCCGGCGGTTGGAAATCTGCTCCCATCTGCTGTAAATCCGTCATAGCTCTCCCTACGCATTCCGTGGGAAGTTCCAGCACAAAGTCATACCACGGTTCCAGCAGTACGCTCTTTCCACGGCGCAATCCGTTGCGCACGGCACGATAAGTTGCCTGGCGGAAATCGCCGCCCTCTGTATGCTTCACATGGGCACGTCCGGCACAAAGGGTGATTTTCATATCGGTAATGGGAGAACCTGTCAGCACGCCCACATGCACTTTCTCGCCCAGATGAGTCAGCACCAGCCGCTGCCAGTTCCGATCCAGATCGTCCTCCCGGCAGTCGGATGCAAATTGCAGACCGCTCCCCCGGGGCAGCGGTTCCAGAAGCAGGTGCACCTCTGCATAATGGCACAACGGCTCATAGTGACCTACGCCCTCCACCGGTTCGGCAATGGTTTCCTTATAGGTGATCTATCCGGCGTCAAACTGCACCTCCAGCCCGAAGCGGTCGGCAATCAGCTTCTGGAGTACTTCCAGCTGCACCTCGCCCATGAGTTGCAGCTGAATCTGCTGGGCACGAGCATCCCACAGGAGATGGAGTGCCGGATCTTCCTCCTCCAGATGGGACAGCTGCTTCAGAGCATCTGCCGGGTGTACTTGTTCCGGCAGCCGTAGTCCATAGCGCAGAATCGGTTCCAATACCGGCACTGCCCCATCCTGTACGGCACCAAGCCCCTGCCCGGCATAGGTTCTGGTCAGTCCCGTAACAGCGCAGACCATACCGGGCAATACTGTATCCGCCGTCTGGAACTTCGCCCCGGCATAAATGCGGATCTGGCTGATTTTTTCCGTCAGCTGGGCGCCGTCCTGGGCAGTATAGGACACGGCGTCCCGGACGTGAAGCTGTCCGCCAGTGACTTTCAGATAAGTCAGGCGGCTGCCCTTTTCATCTACAGCAATTTTAAACACCTGTGCGCCGAAGGTATCGGCATAGGTTTTCTCCAGCGTATACCGATCCAGTCCCTCCAGAAAATCATCCACGCCTTCCAGCTTCAGGGCTGCGCCAAAATAACAGGGTACCACCTGCCGCCGGGCAATTCCCTCCGCCAGCTGTTTCCGGGAAATACTGCCCTGCTCCAGATAGGCATCCATCCATGTTTCATCATAAAGTGCCATGCGCTCATAAAAGGCATCTGTGCCGTCGTCGGAAAAATCCGCACAGCATTCCCCCAGCCGCTGTTTCAGATCCGCCAGCACTGCCGGCTTTTCCGCACCGCTGAGATCCATTTTATTGACAAAGACAAACACCGGCACATGATAGCGCTCCAGCAGTTTCCACAGCGTTTCCGTATGACTCTGTACACCGTCTGTACCGCTGATGACCAGAATGGCATAGTCCAGCACTTGCATGGTACGCTCTGTCTCAGCGGAAAAGTCCACATGCCCCGGCGTATCCAGCAGGGTATATTCCGCACCATTATAGGCAATACATGCCTGATGGGCAAAAATTGTAATGCCCCTGTCCCGTTCCATGGGATGGGTATCCAGAAATGCTGTCTGATGATCCACACGTCCCAGCTTCCGGATCTCTCCGGTGCGGTACAGCAGTGCTTCCGACAGAGTAGTCTTTCCGGAATCTACATGGGCGGTGATTCCTACGATCAATCGTTTCATATGGCACCGTGCCGGTTCTGCCGCACGGCTTTTCACTCCTTTTTCAATTGGGAATGGCGGTGTTTGTATCCTTTGGGTACGAACAGATTTAAAAATTGTAAATTTCCCGACACTGAAAATTCAACGCCGCAGGCGATACCGTCATTCCTCATTATAACACAAATCTCCATGTCCTGCAAGGGCAAAAAAGAGCTGTTGCAGACAGTAAAGATCCAACGGGAAAACGGTGCGATGTGGGTATCGCGCCCTACAAATATCCACAAATTGCGTTACTTTTTTGTAGAGGTTGACGCCTACATTGATCCGTTAACCAGGATTTTACTGTGTTTGCAACAGCCCTGTAATTTTTAAAGCTGTTTACATCAAATCTTCCCAGCGAATATCTGTCATACCCACAGACAGTTTCGCATAATAGCACAAGATCAGATATGCATCGTCCGGGGTGATCACACCATTTCTGTCCACATCTACCTGCTGGACAACCAGCGGTTCCAATGCTGCATCCTTCTGGAACGTAAAGGACAGATCACCTACAGAACGGCGTGCATAGTAAACCAGAGCCAGATATGCATCATCGGGATCCACACCGCCGTCCATATCAGCATCTCCACGCAACACTGCTGTTTCAGCATCTGTTGTTGTGGTAGTCGTCGTAGTGCTGCTTCCTGTTCCGCCGGTGGTATTCCCAGTGGTATTCGTTGTCTGTCCGGCTTCCGGAATGGTAATGGTGATCGTGTCGGTCTTTATGGGATCCTCCTGTACAATGACAATGATGCTCACTGTGCCGCTGTCCAGAATAGTAAGCATACCGCTGTTATTCACCGTGGCAATGCTTTCATCTGTACTTTTCCAGATCAGATTCGTTGCATTGGTGGAATACAGCAGACGGAATGCATTGCCCACATACAGCTGATCTGCACTGGGCTTTCCAAGTTCCACATAGAATCCCTCTTCGCTCTCAGAAGAAGCTGTGGTCACTGTGGTTTCTGTTGTAGTGGAGGCAGAAGTATAGACAGACTCTGTTGTGGTTTCGACATCACCAGTTGTTGTATAGGAAGTTGTATAGAAAGAAGTATCTGTACCGCCGGTGGTAGTTGCGGTGGTATTGGTCGAAGCGGTGGTAGCGCTTGTGGTTTCTGTAGATGTGCCGGTAGATTCCTCTTCTGTGATGATGATCTCACCGCGGACAAGCATCAGCTCCAGAGATTCCTCTGACATTGCAGAAGCCATTTCGCCGCTTGGACTCTCATAATTGAGCACGATGGGGTAAATGTCTCCCGGCTGGGCATCTTCTGATACGGTAAATGTCAGTGTGCACAGCGAAGAGCCTGTATAGCACAGCATGTTTCCATTGACATCAAAATTCGTGCTCAAAAACGGCAGCCAGGCAAAATCGCCATAGGTCTTGTTCACATCCGGTGTAAATGCCAGCATATCTGCATCTCCCCGGCATTTTTCCAGCGTCAGGTACGCCGTATCCCAGGATGCACCGAACGCCAGCTGACTGAAGCCCGGATTATCAATGAGCGTCACAGGAACTTCTACCTGATAATTGTTTTTCTGCAGTTCAGCCAGAGACAAGACCACCGTATTTGCCATAACATAGACTGTGGGCTGTGTGTACATACTGGTTTCTGTTGCGATACTTGTACTCATCCAGGTGCTGGTATAGGTTGATGTGGCAGTTGTATCTGTTGTCATTCGGGTTGTAAACGTGGCAATATCAGTGAGATCGGTGGAAGGATAGCTGGTAGTTGTCCACCAGGTTGTCGTATTCGTGGTAGCGGAAGTAAGACTGACAGATGTCCGCCAGGAGGTCGTTGTCGCAGACGGCGTTGTCATTGTGGTGGAACGGGCAGTCGTCGTAGAAGTTGTCTGTTCCGTTTCCCAATATTCTGTTTCTGTCCTTATTGTCGTCCACAGCTCTGTTGTATAAGAAGTGGTGACAGGCATTGTCTCAATTCTTGTGGTAGTTGTCTGGTCGGTTGTCGGGAATGTGGATGATGCTGTTGTTGTCGTTGTCGTCGTTACAGTGGTAGTCGTTGTTTCAGGATATGTATCTGACGTCACATCATAAAGTGGCATATCCACACGGATATAACCATCTGTCAATACCACATCATCCGAAAAGACATCCTGATTCTTGCTGTCGATGTAGGAATAGCGAGGGAGCATCACTGTTTGTCCATTGGAGACAGCCTCATCATAGCCTTCTTCCATCCAGCACACCGGGAACTCATAGTAATATCCATCTGCATCTCTCTGAAGCTGCAGACCATACCTTTCTGCCACAGCGGCAACGGCTAAATCATCCGGCACAGCAAATGTGAGCTGTAACAGTACGCCGGAAGTGTAACTAGGATCCATTACCTCAGACGAATCCATGGCAAAGTAAATGCAGTTTCCCTGGTTGTTCAAAAGCTCGTTCATATTCGTTGTCAGCCGTGCGCCGCTGTAGATCTCACCCATCAGCGCACTGCTTTCCATATAGGGCCAGTAGAGCAGTTCTGCTGTGACATCCGGCAGATAGATCGCACCCTGTAATCCATAGGAGGAAATCGGCTGGTCAATATAGACAGAGAAGTTCAGATCTTCATCCATACCGTCACCCGGCTGTACTCTTATCTGATCCAATGCCCATTCGCACGGTTCATGGACATCTGTCGATGCTGTTTCAGTAGTTACCGCCATTGTCGTTGTCGTTTCAGTTGTAGTGGTTTCTGTCATTGTAGTGATTACTGTTGTCCCGGTTGTCACAGATTCCTGATAATGAATGGTGGCAATATTCCTCAAATAACCATTTCCGCCGTCAGACGAAATGGCATCCCACTGGTCAGAAGTGCCGCCATAATAGACATCGGACAGACTCTCACAGTCATAGGACACGCCATAACCCCAATGTGTCACACTCACTGGCATATATATCGTGGTTAGATTACCACAATAGCCAAAGGCATAGTCCCCCAGTGTGGTCACACCCTGGGGAATGGTTACACTGACCAGCGTGCCACATTCATAGAACGCCTTCTCCCCGATGGCTGTCACCGGATAGCCCTCATATTCTGACGGAATCACGATCTCGGATGCTGTAGAATTACAGCCGATAACGGTTGCTTCGCCGCCGCTGATGCTGAATACCAGACCATCGGATTCAATTTCTCCATAATCGGTTACTGCTGTTGTTTCAGTTGTTACTTCAACCGTTGTTTCAATCGTTGTGACAGATGCTTCCTCGTAATGCACAGTGGCAACATTCATCAAATAGCCATTTCCGCCGTCAGACGAAATGGCATCCCACTGGTCAGAAGTGCCGCCATAATAGACATCGGACAGACTCTCACAGTCATAGGACACGCCATAACCCCAATGTGTCACACTCACTGGCATATATATCGTGGTTAGATTACCACAATAGCCAAAGGCATAGTCCCCCAGTGTGGTCACACCCTGGGGAATGGTTACACTGACCAGCGTGCCACATTCATAGAACGCCTTCTCCCCGATGGCTGTCACCGGATAGCCCTCATATTCTGACGGAATCACGATCTCGGATGCTGTAGAATTACAGCCGATAACGGTTGCTTCGCCGCCGCTGATGCTGAATACCAGACCATCGGATTCAATTTCTCCATAATCGGTTACTGCTGTTGTTTCAGTTGTTACTTCAACCGTTGTTTCAATCGTTGTGACAGATGCTTCCTCGTAATGCACAGTGGCAACATTCATCAAATAGCCATTTCCGCCGTCAGACGAAATGGCATCCCACTGGTCAGAAGTGCCGCCATAAT
>NZ_CALDMP010000077.1 GCF_937915125.1 uncultured Ruminococcus sp.
GCAAGCATATGACGTGCAAAGCCGATAGGCGCTCTTTGTGCGGTGTTGCCTTTATTTCACAGCAACAATGGCATAATCCTGACTGCCGTACAGCATTTTCGCTGCCTGCTGCATGGCAGCGTTGAATTCCGCCACATTTTCTCCCGGGCAGTGCAGTTCCGGAATGGTCTGCGCCGGGCGGCTACTCTCTGTATAGATGATCTCCGTCCTGGTGAAGCCTGCCTTTTCCAGATAATACTGCATGGTCAGCGGATGCACCGGCTTCACGTGGGACGGGTCTATGTAAAATGCATTGGTATAGATGGACAATGACGTGGGATTGGGCGTTTCCACAACCAGACAGCCCCCATCCTCCAGCTTTTGAAAGGCAGTACGGCAAAGGGTCATGATCTGTTCCGGTGTCAGGTGCTCTACCACCTGGCCGACGAAAATACCATCTGCCTTGTCCATTTTCGAAAGATATGCCACGCCATCTCCGCAGACGGCATTCAGCCCTTGCATGGTACAATATTCCACATATGGCTTGTAGAGATCCACCCCCACTGCCGGGATGCCCTGCTCCTGCATGAGGGAGAGAAATTCGCCTCTGCCGCAGCCCAGATCCAGTACATGCTGCTTTCCGGTGAAATAGGGCAAATACTGCCGCTGTGCATTCTTGATCTGCTCCACAGAGCCACGGAAATGGTTCTCGAAATCGAAATATTCAATGGTATCATAGGTCTGCATCGGTGCAGGTGATGTGTTCTGTACTGTCCCGGAAGATTCCACCGGAACAGTCTCCGCCGCCTTTGACATATGCCGTTCCAGCTGCCGGAGCTGCACTTTCAAACAGTCCAGATTGCTCTGGAGCGTAGACAGCTGGGCATTGTTGTTCCGCAGATTCACACACGCCTGCTCAAAATCCTGCCGCAGCTGGGTCTGTCCCCGGTGCATCTTGCCCACTTTCTGCTGCATTTTTTCCAACTGTCCGGTCTGGGTCTGCTGTGCCTGTGCCAGGTCTCGTACCAGCCAGCCGAACAGCTTTCGTTTCATCCAGCCCTTTATGCCCTTTTGCTGCTGGATATTCTGCCATACTTGCCCGAAGTTCTCCATGTCCCGTCCTTTCCCGTCAGTTAATCTTCCACTGATGAGGGATCCGCATGACACCCACATCCCCCACAGAAGCCGTCATCTGAATGGTCAAAGCCTCTTTAAAATAATCCACTGGTACGCCATCTCCGGATTCAATTGCCAGATCCAGCGTATACGTGCCTGGCAGCAGCTGCAATGTCTCCAGCTGCAATTCCACTGTACCGTCCCGGGTGAGGTCAAAGGGCGGCAGCTTGTCAATGCGTGTATTGGTACCGTAGCACTGCACACCATCCTGGCGGAATACACCGATACCGAATACAGCATCCTCCACCGTTTCTTTCACGTGATACTGCACGCGTACCTGAACCCGTTCTCCAGTCTGGAACACACGCTGTTCTGCACCGTCTCCGTCACACACCTGAATCTGCCGGATACGTGCCTTGCCGTTTCCCCAGCGGTTTTTTTCCTGTTCCGCAGTTTCCGCCGCTGTATCCGTTTCCTGCTGTTTGCGTTCCAGTTCCTTTTTGGCTGTTTCCTGCATTTTCTCGCCCATGAATTCCATATATTCCAGGTCTACATCCCGTGCCGGACCTTCAGCACGAATGAGTCCGTCATGAATCCAGATGGAGCGCTCACAGATCTGTTCGATCTGTCCCAGGGAGTGGGACACAATGACAATGGTCGTTCCACGTGCCTTGATCTCCCGCAGTTTATTGAAGCATTTCGCCTGGAAATTGGCATCGCCTACGCCGAGAATCTCATCAATGAGCAGCACATCTGCATCCACATTGATGGCAACGGAAAAGGCAAGGCGCATATACATACCAGAGGAATAGGTGCGCACCGGATTGTCAATAAACTCCTCCAGTTCGGAAAAATCAATAATCGTCCGGAGCCGCTGGTCGATCTCCTTTTTGGTCAGTCCGAAAATCGACGCATTGGTGTAGATATTTTCCCGTCCGCTCATGTCCGGGTGAAACCCTGCGCCCAGTTCGATGAGACTGGAAACACGTCCCTGAATCTGGATGCTGCCGCTGTCCGGATAGAGAATCCGGGTCAGCAGTTTCAGCGTCGTACTCTTGCCGCAGCCGTTGTGCCCGATGAGTCCCACTGCCTCCCCACGCTTTACCGTGAAGGAAATTCCCCGCAGCACCTGTCGTTCTTCATGACGCCGGCGATTCCGGAACAGAAGCCGTTCCTTGAAGCTCTGCCCCTTGTCCAGATAGACCTTGAATTGTTTTTTCACATTGTCTACGACAATGACATCGTCCTGTTTCATGTCTTTCCCCATTTACAATTCCTCCGCAAAGCCCTTTTTCAGTTTCCCGAACACGGCTGTTCCCAACACCAGGAACAGTGCCCCCAGTACTACAGCCTCCAGCAGGCTGGTCAGATCCGGCACTCTGGAATAATACAGCACGTCCCGATAGCAGCTGATGACAGAGGACATGGGGTTGATATGATACACAAACCGCAGCTTTTCCGGAATCATCTCGATGGAATAGAAAATCGGCGTCATGTACATCCAGATCATGGTAACAATACCCAGGATATGCTCCAAGTCCCGGAAGTACACCGTGATTGCCGAGGAGAGCATCGCCATGCCCAGGGCGAGGAAATATTCCACGATCATTACCACCGGCAGACAAAGAAGCGCCAGCGGATTCAGGGGTACCCCAGCAATCACCATGACCGGGAAAATAATACAGAAGCACAGGAGCATATTCACAAAGCAGCTGGTCACATAGGAAATGGGTATGACCTCACGGGGGAAATAGATTTTCTTCACCAGGTCTTTCTGTGCCACAATGGAGCTGGAGCCGCCGGTAATGGCGGAGGAAAAGAAAATCCACGGAATCAGCGCCACAAACAGGTAGAGGTAATACTTGTCGATGCCTGCTTTCATGATGTAGGTGAACACGAATGTATAGACCACCAGCTGCATCAGCGGATTGATGAACGTCCAGAGGAAGCCGAGGACAGAGCCTTTATACCTGCCCCGCAGGTCTTTTTTCACCAGGCTAAAGATCATCTGGCGGTATTGATAGATTTCTTTGCATAATTTCATAGCATTGTCCTGTCTGTTTTGGATTTGGGCGGGAAGAAAATGCAGAACTTCTGTCTGCCTTTCGCAATTCCCATCCCACAATACACGTATGTTTTATTATAACCGATTTTTTGGAAAAAGTCAATGTTTTTGGCTGCTTTCGTCAGGGCATCATAATCCGGCAATCATACGCTTAACGGCAAAAGGTCACCTCTAAAAATATTTCCCACCCGTTTTTTCAAAAAGTTTGCGAAAACGGAGAGATAAGGCAACAAATACAGGCGGATACTATCCGCTCCCACAGACTCCATCCACACACTTCACAAAATGCAAAAAACCGGGAACATGCAAACGCATCCCCGGTTTTTGTTACCTTTTCCGAAAAGCCAAAGCTGATTAGTCCTTGTTCTCCTCGATGTAGTCCACGATATCGCCGACAGTCTTGATGCCTTCCAGCTCTTCGTCTGCGATCTTTACGCCGAACTCTTCTTCTACAGACATTACCAGATCTACAACGTCCAGAGAATCTGCACCCAGATCGTCCTGAATGTTTGCTTCCATGGTAACTTCGTCATCATCCACGCCCAGCTGATCTACAACCAGGTCCTTCAGCTTCTCAAAAATTTCTTCTTTTGCCATTTTTTCTTCCTCCAAAAATTGATGTTGCGCCCCAGACGAGGCGGCGTCACGGGATTTCTCCCGGGAACCAGCGCTTTTCTCAGTTTTCCTGAAACACGCCGATTTTCCTAAACTTAGTATACCGTTCTTTTTGCAAAACGTCAATATCTTTTTGTAATTTTTCTGCTATCATTTTCGCCAAATATTCTTTAATATTTTCGGAAATTTTGTCTATATCGTTCTGTGCACCGCCCTCAGGCTCGGGAATGATGGCTTCTGCCACCCCGAATCGCAGCATATCCTCAGCAGTGATCTGCATCACCTCGCAGGCATCCTGTTCCCGTGAAGCATCCTTCCAGAGAATCGATGCCGCACCTCTGGGAGAAATAACAGAATACAACGCATTTTCCAGCATTCCCAGGGCATCGCATACGCCAAGCGCCAGTGCGCCGCCGCTTCCGGCTTCGCCCAATACCACGGAGATCACCGGGGTTTTCAGCATCATGAATTCTGCAATATTCCGGGCAATTGCCTCGCCCTGTCCACGTTCCTCTGCCTCTACGCCGCAGAATGCACCGGGGGTGTCAATGAGACAGATGACCGGACGGTGGAATTTCTCCGCCTGGTGTGCCAGTCGGAGTGCCTTGCGGTATCCCTCCGGGTGAGGCATGGCGAAATTGGACGCTTTGTTCTCCTTGAGATTTCGTCCCTTCACCTGTGCCAGGATCGTCACCGGCACGCCGTTCAGACGGCCGATACCGCCGATAATGGCACCGTCATCCCCATAGCCCCGATCGCCGTGGAGTTCGTAGAAATCCGTGAAGATCCGGGGAATATAATCCCGGACAGTGGGACGATTCTTGTCACGAATCAAAAGCTGGCGTTCCCACGCCGTGCGCCGCTGCTGTTCCTGTTCCATTTTCACGCACCTCCTGATCCGTTTTCTTTGTCATAGCCGTGGAGCTTCAGCAGATGTGACAGGGTACTGCGCATCGAACGGCGTTCCACGATCATATCCACAAAGCCCTTTTCCTGCAAAAATTCCGCCAGCTGGAAATTATCGGGCAGCCGCTGGCGAATGGTGCCCTCAATGACACGCCGCCCGGCAAAGCCGATGAGCACCTTCGGTTCTGCCAGAATGATGTCCCCCAGAGATGCAAAGGATGCCGTCACCCCCCCAGTGGTGGGGTCGGTCATAACAGTCAGATAGAGCAGCCCTGCTTCGCTGTGGCGTGCCACTGCGCCGGAGGTCTTTGCCATCTGCATGAGAGACAGGATACCCTCCTGCATTCTTGCGCCGCCAGATGCCGTGAAAGCCACTACCGGCAAGCCCTTTTCCGTGGCAGTTTCAAAGGCACGTGTGATCTTTTCGCCTACCACACTGCCCATGGACGCCATCATAAAATGGGAATCCATGATGATCAGCACGGCACGGGAGCCCTTGATGGTACATTCTCCGGTGATGACTGCATCCCGCAGACCTGTCATGGTCTGAAGGGACTCCACCTTTTTGGCATATCCCGGAAAATTCAGGGGATCCGAACTGTGCATGTCTGCATCATATTCCACAAAGGAACCGCTGTCCACCGTCAGCCGCAGCCGTTCGTTTGCCGTCAGCCGTGCATGATAATTGCAGTTGGGGCAGACCTTATTCAGCTCCTGAAACCGACTTTCCGATACAGACTGCTGACAGCGCGGGCACTTGAACGTAGGTTCGTGCTCCTCCGGCGTATCGTCATTGAACCGTTTGGTTACATTTTTGAATAACTCCTCTAACGCCATGGTTTTGTTATCACCCTACTTTCTTTCTGATGCACAATTCACAATGCATATGCAACATTATGGTGCATTCTTCTGTTCTTTCAGAAATTCCTCAAGAAATGTATTATCATATGTACCTGCATTGAAATCCTTGTTCTTGATGAGGGTCAGCAGGAAATCAATGTTGGTGTCAATGCCGTCTACAATAAATTCCGACAAAGCCCAGCGCATTTTCATGAACGCCTCGTGTCTGGTCGGCGCATGGACAATGAGCTTTGCGATCATGGAATCATAATACGGCGGAATGGTATAGCCCTGGTATACTGCACTGTCCACCCGGATACCCGGGCCGCCGGGAATATGCAGCATATGAATGGTGCCCGGTGACGGACGGAAATCCTGTGCCGGGTTTTCCGCATTGATACGGCACTCGATGGCATGACCTTTCACCTGGATATCCTCCTGGGTAAAGGGCAGCGGCTTTCCCTGTGCCACCAGCAGCTGGGTCTGTACCAGATCCACGCCAGTAACCCACTCTGTAACGGGATGCTCCACCTGGATCCGGGTATTCATTTCCATGAAGTAGAAATTCCGGTCGTCGTCCACCAGGAACTCAATGGTTCCGGCGTTATAATATCCGCACGCCTTTGCGGCACGCACTGCCGCTTCCTGCATGGCATTTCTCAGTTCCGGGGTCATGAGAGGGCTGGGACTTTCTTCAATGACCTTCTGGTTCCGGCGCTGCATACTGCAATCACGCTCACCCAGTGCCACGGTATGCCCCTGCTGGTCTGCAATGATCTGAATTTCCACGTGATGGGGGCCGACGATAAGCTTTTCCAGATACACATCATCGTTTCCGAAGAACATCCGTGCTTCTTCCTTTGCCACCAGCATCTGCTCTTCCAGCTGTTCCTCAGAGTCCACACGGCGGATACCTCTGCCGCCGCCGCCTGCGGATGCCTTTACCAGTACAGGATAGCCGATCTCTGCGGCGATCTTCTTTGCCTCTTCCACAGAGGAAACTGCGCCGTCAGAGCCGGGGACTACGGGTACGCCAGCCGCCTTCATGGTCTCCTTGGCACGTGCCTTGTCTCCCAGCATGGAGATAGACTCCGGTGACGGACCGATAAAGGTAATGCCGTTGTCGATGCAGAGCTGTGCAAATTCCGCACTTTCCGACAAGAATCCGAAACCCGGATGCAGTGCTGTTGCACCGGTATTCTGACAAGCAGAGATCAGAGCGTTCATATTCAGATAACTTTCCTGCACGGACGGCGGCCCGATGCAGACGGATTCGTCTGCGATCTCCGCATGAAGTGCGGTGCGGTCTGCGGTGGAATATACCGTGACGCACTGCAAGCCGGCTTCCCGGCAGGCACGGATGATCCGCACGGCGATCTCACCCCGGTTTGCAATTAAAACCTTTTTAAACATGGGTACGCCGCCTTACTGCTCTACTGCGAATTTGATCTCACAGCTGACAGCACGCTTGCCGTCCACTGTTGCCTCAGCCTTGCCCACACCCATGGGACCCCGCTGTGCAATGATCTCCACAGTCAGGTCGAGCACATCGCCCGGTACTACCTGACGACGGAACTTTGCCTTGTCGATTCCGGCAAAAAGGGCGATCTTCCCCTTGAATTCCGGCTGGGACAGAATGCAGACTGCGCCTGCCTGTGCCAGCATTTCCACCATGAGAACGCCCGGCGTCACGGGCTTTTCCGGGAAGTGCCCCTTGAACCAGAAGTCATCTTCCTTGATATATTTACGTGCCACAACACGCTTGCCCACTTCCATTTCCAGTACCTCGTCAATGAGGAGAAACGGGTCACGGTGGGGGATAATTTCCTTGATCTGTTCCTGATTCAGCAATACTTCTGCCATGTCTGCACTCCTTTACGAAAGAATCATCAGCGGCTGGTCATACTCAACCGCTTCGCCGTTTTTCACGAGAATTTCCTGTACCACGCCGTCCACATCGCTGGTAACTTCGTTCATCAGCTTCATGGACTCAATAATCAGTACCACATCGCCCTTTTTCACCGTATCGCCCACCTGGACAAAAGGCGGCTGATCCGGGGAGGGTGCGGCATAGAATGTGCCCACCAGAGGTGCTTTAATCACCTTGCCCTGGGACTTCGGTGCAGCCGAAGCTGCCGGTGTTTCCGCAGAAGCCGCCGGTGCTGCGGTCACAGCTGCTGGGACAGCCTGGGGCATCATACCCATAGGCGGCATGGGCGGCGGGCATTTCTTTCCCTTTACGGTAATAGTCTTTCCGCCGTCAACGATGGTAATTTCGCCCAGATCTTTTTCTGCCACAATATCTGCCAGCTTTTCGATGGTATCCAGGTCAGCCATGTTATAAATTTTTTCACTCATTTGCGTTTCTCCTTAATCCACACACTTCTTGAAGCAGAGTGTGGCATTGTGACCGCCGAAGCCCAGGGAATTGGACAATGCAGCCTTCACCGGCATCTCTACCGGACCGTCTGTGCAGTAATCCAGATCGCACTCCGGATCCGGGGTGGTGAAGCCAATGGTCTGGTGAATGAAATCATCGTGGATGGACAGTGCCGAAACAACAGCCTCCACTGCACCGGTACCACCCAGCATGTGACCAGTCATGGACTTTGTGGAATTGATCTTCACCTTGCGTGCCTGTTCCTCGCCCAGTGCGATCTTCACTGCCTTGGTCTCCAGCATATCGTTCAGATGCGTGGAAGTGCCGTGCGCATTGATATAGGTGATATCCTCCGGCTGCAGTCCGGCTTCCTTGTACGCATTGATCATAGCTCTCGAAGAAGCACCGCACTCATCTGCCGGAGCTGTCATATGATATGCGTCACAGGTTGCGCCGTAGCCGGCGATTTCTGCATAAATTTTCGCACCACGTGCCTTTGCGTGCTCATATTCCTCCAGCACCAGCACTGCAGCGCCTTCGCTCAGGACAAAGCCCCCACGGTTCAAGTCGAACGGTGTGGAAGCCTTTGCCGGATCTGCCTCTGTGGACAAAGCTTTCATGGTACGGAAGCCGCCCAGTGTGAACTCCGTAATGGTAGACTCGCTGCCACCTGCCAGACATACATCCAGATAGCCGTCCTTGATCTTCCGGAAGGCTTCACCCACTGCGTGGGTAGAGGATGCACAAGCTGTGGTAGTGCAGAAGTTATCTCCACGGAATCCGGTACGGATTGCCACCTGACCTGCTGCCATATTGCCGATCATCATGGGCACAAAGAACGGAGAAATACGTCCCGGTCCCTTTGCCGCATACTTGGTGTGTTCTTCCTCAATTCTGCCGATGCCGCCGATGCCGCAGCCGATAATGGTACCCAGACGATAGATGTCCAGATCCTTGAAATCCGTGCCGCAGTCACGCAGTGCCTGCACCGCCGAAGCCACTGCAAGCTGTGTGAACCGTTCCATGTGACGGATGTCCTTGCGCTCGAAATACTCCGTGGGGTCAAAGTCACGGATAATGCCGGCAACACTGACGCCCAGCTCAGTGGTATCAAACGCATCGATCTTTGAGATGCCCAGTGTGCCCTTTTTCACGTTCTCCCAGAACGTTTCCAGGTTGCTGCCAAGGGGATTGACGGTCCCCATGCCGGTAATGACTACTCTTTTCATATTGGTAAACCTTTCATTGTTATCATATTTTACGACAGCGGCGACCGCCGCCATGCACGTCAGGCAACTGCATTGTAGGGGCGAACATCATTCGCCCGCAGTTCCCCATACGTTTTCAGTTCGGGCGAACACAGTTCGCCCCTACAGTCTGCAAACTGCGGATGCGTCAGACGGACTTACATCATCAAGCCGCCGGAGATCTCGATGGTCTGTCCGGTGACATAGCTTGCATCATCGGAGCACAGGAAAGAAATCACACTTGCCACTTCTTCCGGATTTCCATAGCGCTTCATTGCCACCAGTTCCAGCATCTTGTTACGCTGTTCCTCAGTGAGGGCATCGGTCATGGGGGTCTTGATGAAGCCCGGTGCCACTGCGTTGACGGTAACACCTCTTGCGCCCAGTTCCTTTGCTACGGTCTTGGTCATGCCAATAATAGCTGCCTTGGATGCGGAATAGTTGATCTGTCCCGGATTGCCGTACAGACCAGCCACCGATGCCAGGCTCACAATATGACCGCTGCGCTGACGCATCATGATCGCACCCACCAGCTTCATCATATTGAATACGCTCTTCTGGTTTACGGCGATTACTGCGTCATACTGTTCCTCGGACATGCGCACCATAAGACCGTCCTTGGTAATACCTGCGTTGTTGACCAGGGCATCAATGGAACCAAAGCGTTCCTTCACTGCCTTGGTCATTGCTTCGCACTGGGCATAATCTGCCACATTTGCTGCGAACAGCTCTGCCTCTACGCCAAAGCTGCGGCACTGCTCTGCCACCTTTTCCGCATTTGCCTTGTCGGAATCGCTGGGGAAATGGTTGATTGCGATATTGTATCCGTCCTTTGCCAGACGAACGGCGATGCAGGCGCCAATGCCCTGGGATGCGCCGGTAATCAATGCTGTTGCCATAATCATATTCTCCTTTTCTGAATGCAGAATCATGCATAATTGTGGTATCGCCTGCGGCGATGAAACCCATCCACCATTGCTTTGCAATGGTTCCCCTCCTCTTTCAGGGGAGGCTTCTATCAGGCTCCCCTGAAAGAGAAGCTGGCACGGCGAAGCCGTGACTGAGGGGTATGTACATTATCAATTCATTTTATTCCTTGCCCAGCAGCTGGAATGCCTGCTGCCACATTTCTTCGATCACGTCCTTGCAGGGCTTCACCTCGTTGACCATGCCGGCGATCAGACCACACAGGAAGGAGCCTTCGTCCACGTTGCCGTCTACGACAGCTTTCCGGAGAGAGCCGACCGTCATTGCCTCGAAATCCTCCGGCGGACAAGCAGCCTTTTCCATAGCCTGAAGCTTCTTGGTATACTTGGTCTTGATACCACGGCAGGGACTGCCGGAATAGAAACCGGTGATCTGGTTATCGGTGTCCTTTGCCTTAACTACCAGTTCCTTATATTTCGGGGAGATCTGGCACTCCTCTGTTGCCAGGAATCGTGTGCCCAGCTGCACACCCTCTGCACCCAGCATAAAGGCAGCTGCGATGCCTCTGCCATCAGCGATACCACCGGCTGCAATGACCGGAATATCCACAGCATCTACAACCTGGGGTACAAGGCACATGGTGGTATTCATGCCGATATGGCCGCCGGACTCCGTTCCCTCAGCCACCAGTGCATCTGCGCCGGCACGCTCCATACGCTTCGCCAGAGCAACGGAGGGCACCACCGGAATGACCTTGATGCCGGCATTTTTCCATGCCTCCATGTACTTTCCGGGATTGCCTGCACCAGTGGTTACGATGGGCACCTGCTCATCAATGACCAGCTGTGCCAGGTCGTCAGCATTGGGACTCATAAGCATGATATTCACGCCAAAGGGCTTGTCTGTCTTGGATTTGCAGATACGGATCTGCTCCCGCAGATAATCAATGGGCGCACTGCCGCCAGCAATGAGTCCTACTGCACCGGCATTGGAGACAGCGGAAGCCAGGGTGCTCTCGGCGATCCACGCCATACCGCCCTGAATCATCGGGTACTTGCTGCCCAGCAGCTTGGTAATTCTGGTTTCCATAAATATACGTCCTTTCCTTTTGGGGATAGTTTTTTATGATCCATTTTTATCAATACACCCCTCCACCGCCTATCGGCGGTTTCCCTCCCCTTTCAGGGGAGGCATACTCCGCAATTTACAAAATGGTCGCTTTCAGCCTCCCCTGAAAGGGGGAGGGGAACCATTGCGAAGCAATGGTGGAGGGGTCATCTCACCAATTTAATATTCCATAATCAGTGCCGCATAGGTCAGACCTGCGCCGAAGCCCACGAGGCAAACCTTTTCCCCACGCTGGATCTTTCCGGCACGAATTGCCTCATCAAAGGCAATGGGAATGGAAGCGCTGGAGGTGTTGCCGTGGAATTCGATGTTGGTGACCACCTTTTCCATAGGCTGTTTCAGGTACTTCATGGCAGTTTCAATGATGCGCATGTTTGCCTGATGGGGTACGATCTTGTCCAGCTCGTTCAGATCGAAGCCGATCTTTTCTGCTGCCAGAGTTGCCGCCTTTGCCAGAGCGTGGGTGGCAAATTTGTAGACCTCTCTGCCGTCCTGGAGCATGGTGTGCTCCCAACCCTCAGGTCCCGGTCCCATCTGATCGTCATATTCTGCAAAACGCTCCGGCTTCACAAAGGGCGACTGGGGCAGGGCACTGTGGGCATAGAGATATTTTGCACCAGTACCGTCTGCGCCCAGATGGCTGGTGTACAGTGCATTCTCGTCATATTCGATGACAGCTGCCGCTGCGCCATCTCCGAAGAGAATGCAGGAAGAACGGTCGCTGTAGTTTGTGATCTTCGACAGGCTCTCGTTTGCTACGACCAGTGCATAACGCATGGAGGAATCGGTTTTCAGAAAACGGTGCGCCGTATCCATGGCATACACAAAGCCGGAACATGCCGCATTCAGGTCAAAGCACGCCGCATTCACAGCGCCCACCTCACGCTGAATGATACAGGACATGGACGGAGTACAGTACTCCGGTGTAATGGTGGTGTCAATGAGCAGACCGATCTCTGCCGGGTCAATCCCTGCCGCTTTGATGGCACGCTCTGCCGCCTGTGCTCCCATATACCAAGTCGGCTCTCCATCCGAAATATGGCGTGTGCCGATGCCGGTACGTGTCCGAATCCACTCATCGTTCGTCTCCACGATCTTCGCCATATCATCGTTTGTCACCTGAAAGTCAGGCGTATAGCTGCCTGTCCCTAAAACATGAATACCCATGCAAAAAATTCCTCCGTTCCTCTTGTCTATTTTTCTTTTTTGTGTTATGATAGTAGGGGGATGACTGTGCTTTCTGCGGCACAGTGCGTCCTTCAGAAAAATAGCTTGCCTGCAATCACAGGATACACTTTCTATTATAGAATATTTTTGCACATTTTGCAACGTTTCCCGGTGGTTTTTCAATCGCAGGAGGAAGAAATACTATTTTTTGCACAAAAATTAAGCTTTGGTTTTGTGCACCTTTGTACAAAACCATGAGAGAGGAATGGTACTTATGGCAACAATTGCACTCTTTTCCGGTCAGGGATCCCAGTACGAGAAGATGGGACTGGATTTGGTACGCCAGGATGCATCCCTGGAAGAGATCTACGAGACCGCATCGGAGGTGCTGGGCTTCGATCTGTATGCGATCATCGCTGACAGCGATGCGCAGACGCTGGCACGCACCATCTATGCACAGCCGGCAATTATGGCGACCTCGCTGGTCTGCCTGGAAGCCGCAAAGAAAAAGGGCTTCACTTATGATGCTGTAGCCGGTCACTCCCTGGGTGAATATGCGGCAATGGTGGCTTCGGGAATGCTCTCCCTGGAGGACGGGTTCCGTGTCATCAAGGCTCGTTCGGAAGCCATGGATGCCGCCGCCAGTGCCGCTGACGGCGCAATGTGCGCCATCCTGAAGCTGGCGCCCGCAGAGGTGGAGCGTATCTGCGCTGAGACAGAGGGTTATGTCGTTCCGGCGAACTACAATTCCAGTGTACAGACAGTTATCGCCGGTGACCGTGACGCTGTGGAAAAGGCTGCCGCTGCCTGCGCAGCACTGAAAGCACGTGCAGTACCCCTGGCTGTAGCAAGCGCATTCCACACCAAGCTCATGCAGCCTGCGGCAGATGCTTTCTATGAAGCCGTCAAGGATGTGACATTCCACGAGCCAAACGTCACCTTCTATTCTAATGTACTGGGTACAGCACGGACAGATTTTTCCGACATGGCATCGGCTCTGGCAGCGCACATTGTCTCCCCGGTACGCTTCACAGACGAACTGGCGGCAATGCAGGCTGCCGGCATTGACACCTTCGTGGAATTCGGTCCCAAGAACGTTCTCACCGGACTGGTCAAAAAGACCCTCAAGGGTGTCACTGCCAAGAACTGTGAGAACTGCGAAACGCTGGAAGGAGTATTTGCATAATGGAACAGTACACACTCATCGGGCATCCCCTGGGGCATTCCATGTCCCCTTTTATTCATGAGCGGCTCTTTGATATGGCTGGCAGAGAAGCCAGCTATACACTGACAGACATTGCACCGGAGCATCTCGCCGGAGAAGAACCCTTTCTGCGGAGCTTACAGGGCTTTAACATTACCATCCCCCACAAAATGGCGGTAATTCCCATGGTGGACGAGATGGACGACAGCGCAAAGCGGTACAATTCCGTCAACTGCGTGGCAAACAAAGACGGCAAGCTGGTGGGATATAACACAGACTGCGACGGCTTCACCATGTCGGTAAAAGACTACCCCATGGACGGCAAGGTATTGCTCATCGGCTGCGGCGGCGTAGGCAGAATGATCGCCACCGAAGCCCTGCGCAGCGGTGCAGACCTGACCATCGGCATTATTCCCCAGGACAAGGAACTGGTGGAGGCATTTCTGGCGGAAACAACAGAGACTATGCCGGATGCAAAGGTACAGTATCGTCTGACGGCGGAGATCCATGAGAAATTTGATGTGATCATCAATGCGTCTCCCGTGGGTATGTTCCCGAAAGTGGACGCCTGCCCGGTGCCGGACGAGCTTATCGACCAGGCGGACTATTTCTTTGACGTGATCTACAATCCCACCAAGACCCTGTTTCTCCGCAAGGCGCTGGCACAGGGTAAGGTTGCCAAGGGCGGTGCGGCAATGCTGGTGCTCCAGGCAGTACGTGCCCACGAGATCTGGAACGGCGACAGCTATACCCAGGAACAGATCGACTCCATTATCCATGACATGGAGGAAACCATTGACGCACAGAATACAGGAAAGTGAGGAGGCGGCACAGCATGACCATTTTTCTATGCGGCTTTATGGGCTGCGGAAAGACCACGGTGGGCGAAGCGCTGGCGCAGAAGCTGGGGCTGCCCCTCATTGACACAGATGCGTACATTGTGGAACAGGAGGGCAAGAGCATTCCCGAGATCTTCGACCAGGACGGCGAGCCTTATTTCCGGCAAGTGGAAGCCCAGGCGATCCGCACCCTCTGCCGGGAAAAGGCAGTGATCTCCTGCGGCGGCGGTGCCATGCTGAATCCGGAAAGTGCTGCATATGCCAGAGAAAACGGCGCAGTGGTGTTGCTGGACGAGTCTTTCCAGACCTGTTACAACCGTATCAAGGACGACACCAACCGTCCCATTGTGCAGCGCAGCACAAAAGAAGAGCTGAAAGCACTGTTTGAGAAGCGTGCATCGGTATACCGTGCTCACGCATCCCATGTCATTCCCGGCGGCGTTTCGCCCCGGCAGATGGCGGAGCGTATTCTGAAAGAATTGCAGCTGGGGTAACAGATTGACGATCTGCTTTCCTTAGTGTAGTTATAGAAATAACCGCCTTGTTGGGAAGTGGGGCGGTTATTTCTGTTTTTATGAGTTGCAAACATCTGATTTATAGTATTCTGTAATTTAAGGCAACACCGCACAAAGATTGTACGTCAGATGTGCAGTCAGATTTTTCGTCAGATGAAACAAAAAGCGGAGTGAATACTTTGTGTATTCACGAGCATTTTTGTGAAATATGACGGAAAAGATGCAAGCATATGACGTGCAAAGCCGGCAGGCGCTCTTTGTGTGGTGTTGCCTTAAGGCAACACCACACATTGGAAGAAAAATTGCGGGCAGCTGATAGCTTCCCCTACATAACGCAAAAACGCCCTGCGTTTTCCGAACGGAGCCGCAGGGCATTTTCATTCACTCACATATGACACGCTTCACAATTCTCGCAGTCCGGGAAAATCTTCGGGTCATAGGCGATGTTATTTTTATCATAGTAATCCTTGATTGCTGCCTTGATTGCCTCCTCCGCCAGCACGGAGCAGTGCAGCTTGTGGGCAGGCAGGCCGTCCAGAGCCTCGGCAACCGCCTTGTTGGTCAGTTCCATTGCCTTGGACAAAGGCTGTCCAAGGATCATTTCCGTTGCCATGGAACTGGATGCAATGGCAGAGCCGCAGCCAAATGTCTCGAACTTTACGTCCTTGATGATATCATCCTCAATTTTCAGATAGATTTTCATGATATCGCCGCACTTGGCATTGCCGACCTCCCCCACGCCGTCTGCATCCTCAATGACGCCGACATTCCGGGGGTTCATGAAGTGATCCATGACCTTTTCACTGTATAACATAGGTTCTTCTCCCTTCCTGCAAGTCACGCCATACCGGAGACATGCTGCGCAGATATGCCACAACCTCCGGGATGGTCTGAATCATATACTCTACTTCTTCCGGCGTATTCTCCTCCGACAGAGTCAGGCGCAGTGAACCATGGGCAATCTCGTGGGGTCTGCCGATGGCGAGCAGCACGTGACTGGGATCCAACGAACCAGAAGTACAGGCAGAACCGGACGATGCGCAGATACCCTTTGCATCCAGCAGGAGCAGCAGGGATTCGCCCTCGATACCCTCAAAGCAGAAGTGCACATTTCCCGGCAGACGCTCTGTCCGTTCACCGTTCAGCACGCTGTGGGGAATCTGGGACAGTCCCTCAATGAGCCGATCCCGGAGCGAGATCAGATAGGCAGCGTTTTTGTCCAGATTTGCACAAGCCTCTTTCAGCGCCGCCGCCATGCCCACGATAGCAGGCAGATTTTCCGTGCCGGCACGCTTGTTCCGTTCCTGTGCGCCGCCGTTGATCAGACTACGCAGGAGTACGCCCTTTCTGGCATAGAGTACGCCCACACCCTTGGGACCGTGAAACTTATGCGCCGACAGGGACAGCAGATCAATGTTCAGGGATTTTACATCAATAGCAACATGCCCAACCGCCTGTACGGCATCAGTATGGAACAGCACGCCCTTTTCCCGGCACACTGCACCGATCTCCGCAATGGGTTCGATGGTACCGATTTCGTTGTTGGCAAACATCACGCTCACCAGGCAGGTATCCGGACGGATGGCATTTGCCACTTCCTGTGCCGTAATACGTCCTGTTCCGTGGACATCCAGCAAAGTGACTTCAAAGCCTTCCTCCTCCAGCTGTTTCAGGGTATGGAGAATAGCGTGATGCTCAAAAGCCGTGGAAATAATATGCTTTTTGCCCTTTTTCGCACCGTAGTATGCCGCAGAGCGCAGCGCCTGGTTATCGGCTTCGCTGCCGCCGGAAGTGATATAGATCTCTCTCGCCTCACAGCCCAGGCAGTCTGCAATATCCTGCCGCGCTTTCACCAATGCCTCTGCCGCAGCCTGTCCCACATGGTGCAGGCTGGACGGATTGCCGTAGATCTGGTCAAAATAGGGCAGCATTGCATCAATGGCAGTGCGGCTTGTCTTTGTGGTTGCAGCATTGTCTGCATAGATTTGCATTGGAATCCCTCCCATGGAAAAGAAAAATCTGTAGGGGCGGTTACTAGCCACCCGCGGAAAAATCATTCGCAAACGGAGAACACAGGCGGATCATATCCGCCCCTACACCCATATATAAAAGTGATGATTTACTGAATCGCCTGGAAACCGTGCTCCAGATCCGCCAGAATATCGTCAATATGCTCCGTACCGATGGAGAGACGAACTGTTGTGGCAGTAATGCCGGCTGCCAGCAGTTCCTCCTCTGTCATCTGGGAGTGTGTGGTAGAAGCCGGATGAATGACCAGAGACTTTACATCTGCCACATTTGCCAGCAGAGAGAACAGCTCCAGAGATTCCGTAAACTTCTGCGCCTGTTCCTTTGTACCATTCAGTTCAAAGGTGAAGATGGATGCGCCGCCGTTGGGATAATACTTGTCGTACAGTTCCTTGTCACGTCCGGTTGCCAGAGACGGGTGATTTACCTGCTTTACCTGGGGATGCTTCTTCAGGAATTCTACTACCTTCAGGGCATTCTCCACATGGCGCTCCACACGCAGGGACAGTGTTTCCAGACCCTGTAACAGCAGGAACGAATGGAAAGGAGACAGGCATGCGCCGGTATCTCTCATGAGGGTCGTGCGAAGCTTCATGATATAGGCAATATTGCCGCATGCTTCGGTAAAGACAACACCATGATAGGACGGATTCGGCTTGGACAGACCCGGATACTTGTCGCTTGCTGCCCAGTCAAACGTACCGCCGTCCACAACAACACCGCCCATAACAGTACCATGGCCGCCGATGAACTTGGTTGCGGAATGTACCACGATATCTGCGCCGTGCTCCAGCGGACGGAACAGGAACGGTGTTGCAAAGGTATTGTCCACAATGAGAGGCACGCCGTTCTTGTGTGCGATCTCGGCAATAGCCTCCATATCAACTACATCGGAGTTGGGGTTGCCCAGAGATTCTACATAGACAGCCTTGGTGTTGGGGCGGATGGCATCAGCGATATTCTTCGGATCGTGTGCATCCACGAAGGTAGTCTCAATACCGATCTCCTGGAATGTATTGGCGAACAGGTTATAAGTACCGCCGTAAACGGTCTGGGAAGAAACGATATGATCCCCTGCACCGGCAATATTGCGGATGGCATAATCAATTGCTGCCGAGCCGGATGCTGTTGCCAGTGCTGCTGCGCCGCCTTCCAGAGAAGCGATACGCTGTTCGAATACATCATTGGTGGGGTTCATGAGACGAGTGTAGATATTGCCGGGCTCTGTCAGTCCAAAGCGGCCTGCCGCCTGGGCGGAATCCTTGAATACATAAGAAGTTGTGGCATAGATCGGCACAGCTCTTGCGTCTGTGGTGGGGTCAGCCTGTTCCTGTCCTACATGTACCTGTCTTGTCTCGAAACGATAATTCTGATTTGCCATAATTTTAATTCCTTTCTATTCAGCCGCCCGAAGGGGAGGATTTTTTCTACACTGCTATTATATCACTATATTCCTATATCGTCAATAGGTTTTATATGTATTTATGGAATATTTGCAATTTGTACAAAACTATGCCGGTGTTTGAGATTGTAATGCCGCAGGTAACTGTACCACGTTTTTGGGGATTAAGATTAAGATTGCGTTGTAAACGTCCCACCGGGACGTTTACAAGATTTTACTTGATGAGATGGTTTCACAAGGGGAAAGCGGTCTTGTTCGCTTTCCCCTCGAAAAGCTGTCGCTTTTCTCACCCCTTTTCTCCGCGCGCCGAAAGTACGGCGCAGGGTGTTTCGCCGCCTGCGGGCGGCGACCAGGGACGCTGTCCCTGGACTCTGCCAGCATTTTTGAAAAATTGCTGGATCAAAAAACTTCATTGCCGCCTGCGGCGTGGTGATATTTTAAGGCAATACCGCGCAAAGATTGTGCGTCAGATGCGCCGTCAGTTTTTTCGTCAGATGAAACAAAAAGCGGAGTGAATACTTTGTGTATTCACGAGCATTTTTGTGAAATATGACGGAAAATATGCAAGCATATGACGTGCAAAACCGCTAGGCGCTCTTTGTGCGGTGTTGCCTTAAATGACTGATTTTATAAAAACAACCCGACGGGCTTGCCGGGTCGTTTCGTTGTTCTGCTTAAAGGGTATATCCGTCGGCACGAAGTGCGTCAATGAGATCCCCCAGAATTTCCGCATTGGTGGAAGAAACCGAGTGCAGCAGCAAAATCTCGCCGCCGTGGGCATGATCCTCCAATCGTTCCAGAGATTGTGCCGGGTCGGGCTGGGCATCTGTTTTCCAGTCCACATAGGCATCGCTCCAGAACAGGGTGCGGTAGCCGCATTCCTGTGCGGTCTCCAGTGCCGCCTCGGAATATTCTCCGCAGGGGCAGCGGAAATACTGCATTTCATAGTCATAGGTGTCCAGCACATACTGGTGCAGATCCATGATCTCCGCCTTTGCCTCAGATTCCGACAATGTCGGCAGGCTGGCGTGGGTCATACCGTGGTTTCCCAGAGTGTGTCCCTCTGCAATCATCCGTTCCACCAGTTCTGTCTCCTTTTTGGCATAATCACCGGTCAGAAAGAAGATGGCGGATACGTTTTTCTCCTGCAATGTGTCCAGGATCTGTGCCGTATAGCCGTTTTCATAGCCCTGGTCAAAGGTCAGAATGATCTGGCTTCGATCGGGCGTTGTGGCATATGCGTCATATTCCGCATACTGTTCATCAAAAGCAAGCGCATCCAGCGGTCGGTTTTCGCTGTCCACCGCCGTGCCCTGCCCATAGCCGATGATCTGACTGCTGACCGCACTGACAGGCGCCACCGGAATGACTGCCGCTGTCAGCAGTCCGGACATCATGCCAGCGATCCAACGGTTCATATTGCATTCGCCTCCTTATTGCTGCTGTTGCAGCGGAGTTAGTATGCCCATGGACAGAATAATTTATACAAACGGAATAGACAAAAAGTTATCCTCCGTTCCAGCACATCGCAGGTTCGGAGGATATTTCCGACAGCCTTTGTTCCGCTTGTACGCAGAATGCCGTGCTGTTTCTGTACGATCATAGAAATGCTCATTCATGTATTCTGCCTTGTCTCCGGCAGAGCATGGGATGACGCTCAGTTGCCCAAATAGGACTTTACCAATGCCTGGAGCAGCTCATCCCGGTCGATGTGCCGGATGAGACTTCTGGCATTGTTATATGTGGTTATGTAGGTGGGATCCTCGGAGAGGATGTAGCCTACAATCTGATTTACCGGATTATATCCCTTTTTCGTGAGCGCATCATATACAAGCATCAGCGTTTTCTTCATCTCGATCTCTTTTTCATCATTGACAGAAAACGTCATGGTTTTATCATACATGATAAATCAACCTCCTTCGGAACTTGGATACTTTTCTATTATATCCGAATTTTATGCGATGCACAAGAGATTCCTACTTTTTTTGCCGTTTTGCAACTGAATACACCTTGTTTTTTGTGCAACATGACGAATGATTTGTGCTATTTTCCAATATGTACAGAGAAAGGGACTGGTTTGTCCCTTTCTCCGGCATGGTTTCGCCTGGGTTCTTCTTAGCCCTGTGCGCCGGTGGTGCGCTTTACGAAAGAATCGCAGTTGGTACACTCCGGTACAGTGGGGTTGGACTCGTGTGTGCCTACACAGATGCAGTCCAGACCGCAGTAGTTCTCTGTCACCATGTTATACTTACACTGGGTAACAGAGCATTTGATGTTGCTGTTTTTCTTTTTCATTTCCATGGCAAATTCTCCAGTTCTGAAAATGTTACTGCTGCGGCAGCATGTCCCATTTCTGCCGCCCCGCTGGAACGACGTTATTTAGGCAATACCGCGCAAAGCCGACAGGCGCTCTTTGTGCAGCGTTGCCTTTATAAGCAGACTGCCGTATCAGTACAGTTCCAGTATGCCCGTTCCTGCAAATTCTATGCACAAACCTGCAAATGTTTTGTGGTTTTTTCGAATTGACAAAAAAGTAGAAAAAATGATATGATAAAAATAGAAAATGGGGATTTTTTACATCACAGTGAACAATGTGCATCATCACAGTATCCTAACTTTTCCCTGTATTGCAGAAAAAACATCTGGAATCCTGTCTTTTTCACAACGGCAGACAAAATCCCCAAAACCGCCCAAAATTTGTGTGCATTTTGCATGAAGTTTACAATATTACGTTGACTTTTATATGCAAATATGATACAATAAATAATGAAGCAATTGGGATTTTCATGAAAGGATGGATGACTATGAAAAGAATATCGCAGCGATGTATGGCGATTCTCACCGCGATGCTGATGGCACTGGCTATGTTGACTGTACTTGCAGCATCTCTGCCCCGGGAATCTGTCTCGGCAGAATCTTCTGTGCCGACCCTGCATATCGGTTCGGTACAGATCGACATGGAACAACTGGAAAAAGATCACTATCTGGTGACTGTTCCCATTACATTCCCCGACAACCCTGGTTTTGAAATTCTGCAGTGCGGCGTTTCGTGGGATACACAGCATATGGTCGCACTGGGCGGAAGATGTACCAATGATGAAACATCTCCGCTGTTCGCATATTCCCCCAACAATGATTTCATGTGGGCAACTTATCTTGGAAAATTCAGCGGAACAGATCTGTTCTCTGTTACATTCCAGCTCAGCGAAGATGTACAGGTGGGAGAAAGCTTCCCCATAAATGGCGTTTATGAAGATTATAACCACAACCCGGCGCAGTATGCCAACTCATCTATGGAGCATTTTAACCTGGAGTATATCTCCGGAAGCATTACGATTGTAAATAATGTGATTCCGGAAGTCAGCCTGGAAATCGGCGAAGAAGGTGTTGCAAAGGCATCCATGCGGGATCTGGAGGAGAACGACTATATCGTAGAAGTTCCCATCCGTGCCACCGTCAACAACGGATTCTGTGGCATGGAGTTCGGCGTTGCATGGGACAACACCCAGCTCATCGCCGAAGCGCCGTCCGGCAACACGCCGGACGGTCTGTCCCTGCTGCCCACCTTTGATAACGACAGCGGAACAGGATGGGTTCAGGTTTTTGCCGACGAACGATATACCGGCAGCGACATCTGTACCCTGCGGTTCCGTGTACCGGATAATGCGAAGCCAGCGAGCTCCTATGAGATCCGCCTCACTGAAACAGGCTCCGGCGGAGAAAAAGCAGACGTCACCAATTCTGACAACAATTCGGGCACGCTAAACCTGTGCGTGGGCACCATCCGCATTACTTCGACACAACCGGTAAGTTCCTATGCAAACGGCATCGTTTCTCTGCCGGACATTGAGATCACACCGGAAGATCTGGCAGCAAATGATTATCTCATCCATGTGCCCGTATGTATCTCCAAAAACAGCGCCTTTACCCAGCTGGAATTCGGCGTTTCCTGGAACACAAATGATCTGAACCTTGTGGACTGTATCTGCGACGATGACAAAAACCTGGGTATGCTGACATCGTATTACGGCACAGGCGGCGGTATCTGGCTGCCCTTTCTCTACCGGGGTAAAAACGGCGCATATGTGGGCACTTCCCTTTGTACCATAAGCTTCCGGATTCGGCCGGATGCTGAGCCTGGAGACGTGTTCGAGCTGACAACCGCCGAATCTGACGGAGAAGGCGCTACTGCAATGATCGCCAACATCAAGGGTGAGTCCGGAAAAATCAGACTCAACTCCGGCAGCATTTCTATCGTATCTTCCGAACGAAGAGATGCAGTTGCATCGGTCAAGGTCGGGGATGTGGCCATTACCATGGATCAGCTGGAATATGATGATTATCAGGTGACTGTTCCCATTGCGCTTACCAAAAATGACGGCATTGCTTCAGTGGCATTCGGCGTTTCCTGGGACGCTGATACGGCGTTTCCTATGGATGCAGTAAGCTATAACCAGGAGTGCCTGGGACTGCAGTCCAACTTTTATACAGATGCGGGGATGATCTGGCTCAATTATATCAGCATCGACCCCAATGATAATTATGTCTACTATAATGTTAAACTAGGCTCTATTGTCTTGGAACTATCTGAAACCGTCCAGCCGGGTGATGTGATCCAGCTTTCGGCTGTGAACACCGCCGCAAACGGCGTGGCAGCAAGTGCTGTGGATGCCAGCGGTGACTCCACCATTCCGCTTCTGGAATCCGGTTCTATCCGTATCATTGATGATACGATCACGACAGAAGAGACTACCGAAACGACACCGCCCCAGGAAACAACAACGACAACGACAACAACGATAACAACATCATCAACAACAGAAAGTACTTCCATAGAAAGCACTTCCGCAGAAAGCACAACAGAGACAACAACGACTGTCACAACACAGACGACCGCTTCTGCAACGGTTGTCACAGAAACACACACAACTACGCAGAAAACCGGCAACCGCCTAGAACGGGAAAGTCTCAGTATCGCAGTAGGCAAAAGCATTTCCCTCACATTTCTCCCGGAAAAGGGAGACGGCGATGACTGTGTATGGCTCAGCAATGATCCTAAGATCGCCTCGCTGACTGCCGGAAACACGCCTGCCCAAGTCATGATCTCCGGAAATGCCATCGGCACAACGGAAGTGATGGTGCTCTATGATGGACAGGTCTATACCTGTAAGGTAACCGTTACATCAGGAGATCGTTTCGGCGATATCAATCTGGACAACACCAAGGATCTCACCGATCTGGTTCTGCTGAACAAGTGTATCGCAGGCTCACTGGGCGATCTCTCCTCAGAAGCACTGGAAAATGCAGACATCAATCAGGACGACTATATCGACTGCAAAGATGCACTGCTCTTGTTACAGCAGCTGCTCGAAGCAGGAATCATCGCATGATTCCTGTGCGATACAGCAAATCACATACGAACTTTCCTCCTTTTTCCATACACCTGAATAGACTGCTGCAAACCGGTAAAATCAAGGTTGTTTGCAGCAGTCCTTTTTTTGCATACTTTCCGAAAAAGCACACTTTTAAAATTCCATATTTATCCATTCAAAATTTATAGTCAGAAGCAGATTTGTACCGATTCCCATGAAAAAAGCTAGTACCTGCAAGAGAAAACGGCGTTTTTGTCTTTTCTGTAAATTTTTAATAAGATTCGTAGACAGGGTTGCATTCCTGCGGAATCTATGGTAAAATAGATAAATAAGAAGGGTGCAGTCAATCTGTATTAGATATTTTGCTGTATTTTCCCATGCCAAAAAATTCGAAACGGCACAGCCTAACTGCACTGCGCAAAGCGACCGAAACAAATTGAAAGAGGAATCAAAAATGAATGACTGTGGTATTAGCAAGCTTGATTTAAAAAGACGAAATCGTATGCAGATTCTGCGAGTCGTCCGGGAACAGGGGCCTATTTCCCGTGTGGATATTTCCAGCATACTTCAGATCACGCGTGCAGCCGTAACCATTATTACAAATGAAATGATCGACCAGCACATTCTGGAAGAAATCGGCGAGGAACCGGTAGAGCCGGGCATGGAAGTCAGAAAAGGCCGCCGCAAAATTCTCCTGGACATCAACGAAACCTTTAAATTTGCCATCGGCGTTTATATTGATGAGAGAGAGATCTCCATCGGTCTGACTACACTGAATTCCGCCGCATTGGACAAAAAAACCATTTCTCATGACGGCAGCATCTCTGTGTCGGAAATCATTGATCTGATCGATTCTTCTATTACGACCATGCTGCAAAACAGCTGTCTGACAAAAGAAAATCTCCTGGGCATCGGTATCGGTGTCATGCCGTCTATGTATCAGAAAATGGGCTGTGAGACCAATCAAGAGGAAAAGCCCTGTTTCCCGGTATTCCAGCAGCAGCTGGAAGAGCGCACAGAGCTGACGGTATACATGGACAGCGCCATTACAGAGTTTGCTATGGCAGGCATCCACTATAGAGAAAGTCACGCCAAATCAGAGAACCAGGTGTTCTTGTACTGGGATGACAAGCACTATTGTGCGATTCCCATGCACGGCAATATGCCCCTTGCAGGTGTCATGAACTCCGGCGATTTTGTGGAATCTCTCAGTGTCGACCCCAACGGAAAGCCTCTGGAGGGATATCCCCAGGGAAGTGTCCGTGCTGAGTTGTCCCCGGAGGCCCTTGGTGAACTGGTATCGCCGCTCTTCCAGGACGGCAAAACACCGGAGCTCAGCAGGCTCCTGGACGGCGACCTGTCCCGTATCACACTGGCATCCCTGCTGACGGCATCCGAGACAGACGAGGCTCTGAAGCCTCTCGTTGCATCTGTTCTGAAAAAATTCTGCATGATGCTGTATAGTCTCCACTGCCTGTACTTTACAGAATATATCTGTCTCTACCGCTTCGGTTTCACAGAACAAAATCTGGATATGATCCGGATGGCTGCAAATGAATTTGCCGGCGAAAAGTTTGCGGAATCGATTCTGCTCAGCCCCATCGGCGATCGTTATCATTTCCTCTGCGGCTGTACATATATCATCCAGCTTGGATTTTTCCAGCGGGGCGGTTTAGCATAAACGGTAGAAAACAGGAAAAACCTTGCTTTTTGTTTTTTCTGCGAGAACACTTGCACTCCAGTGAAAGATGTGGTATAATAGAATGCGATGTGGCGGCAGCAATGCCGCACGACAGATTTTTGCAGAAGGAGCAGACCCGAAACCGGGTCAGGTGAGGAAAATGAGAGTATCAGAGATGAACCGTGAAGCGCTGGAAGCGTTTCAAGCAGAATGTCAGAAGCAGTATGCCGCATTTCAGGCAGCAGAATTGAAGCTGGATATGTCCAGAGGCAAGCCGTCGCCGAAGCAGCTGGATCTGACCAATGGCATTACCACCTGCCTCTCCGAGGAGGACTACCGTGCAGAAAACGGACTGGACTGCCGTAACTATGGCTGTCTGGACGGTCTGCCGGAGGCAAAGGCATTTTTTGCGCCTATGCTGGGCGTAAAGCCGGAAGAACTGATCGTCTGCGGAAACTCCAGCCTGAATATCATGTACTGGGCAATGTCCCTCGCCATGACAAACGGCGTTCTGGGCGAAAAGCCCTGGGGCAAGTATGACAAAGTAAAGGTGCTCTGTCCGGTGCCGGGCTATGACCGCCACTTTGCAGTGAGCCAGTTCCTGGGCATGGAGCTTGTGAATGTTCCCATGCGGGAGGATGGCCCGGATATGGATATGGTAGAGCGTCTGGTGGCAGAGGATGACACCATCAAGGCCATCTGGTGTGTTCCCATGTACTCCAACCCCGGCGGCGTGGTTTACAGCGACGAAGTGGTAAAGCGTTTTGCAGCGCTGAAGCCCAAGGCAAAGGATTTCCGTATTTTCTGGGACAATGCCTACTGTGTACACCACCTGACCGACAATCCTCCGGTACAGGCAAATCTGCTGGAAGAGGCAAAGAAAGTCGGCAACGAGGATATTTGCTATATGTTCGCATCTACCTCGAAGATCACCCATCCGGGTTCCGGCGTTGCCATGGTCGCAGCCAGCGAGAACAATCTGAAGTATCTGAAAAACGCCCTGGGCTTCTCCACCATTGGCTATGATAAAATGAACCAGCTGCGCCACCTGCGATTCTTTGACGGCAAATTTGAGAATCTGGTAGCGCATATGAAGAAGCATCAGGCGCTCATCGCACCGAAGTTCCGCATTGTCATTGAGACACTGGAGCGTGAGCTGAGCGATCTGGGCATTGCAAACTGGTCCGATCCTCTGGGCGGCTATTTCATCTCCTTCAATCAGAAGGGCTGTGCAAAGCGCATTGTTCAGCTGTGCAAGGAAGCAGGCGTGGTACTGACTGGTGCAGGTGCATCTTTCCCCTACGGCATTGATCCGGAGGATGAGAACATCCGTATTTCTCCCACATTCCCCACAGAAGAGGAATTGCAGAAGGCAATGGATGTGTTCGTATGCAGCGCAAAATTGGCAGCAGCAGAACAGGCTCTGGCAAAGTAACCCCAATTATCCATATGAGATAAGAACGGCGCAAGGGATGTTATCCTTTGCGCCGTTTTTTACGTAAACACGTTCTAATACTAATCAGTGGTTTCCTAATTATGCCTGTGCTTTTTTCCACTCCAGATACTCTTCATAAGTGCCCTGGCGGTCAATGCATCCCTCAGGGGTGATCTCAATGATCCGATTTGCCACAGTTTCCAGGATCTCGTGGTCGTGGGACGACAGAATGACAACGCCCTTGAAATTCACCAGACCGTTATTCACTGCGGTGATGCTCTCCAGATCCAGATGGTTGGTGGGTCTGTCTAGCAGGAGCACGTTGGAATGGAACAGCATCATCCGGGCGAACATACAGCGTACCTTTTCACCGCCGGACAGAACCTTTACGGGCTTGTAAATATCGTCCCCGGAAAAGAGCATCCTGCCCAGGAACCCCCGGAGAAATGTCTCCGTTTCATCTGCGGTGGAATACTGGCGAATCCAATCCAGAATGGAGTCGTCGCAGTCGTTGAAGTATGCGGAGTTATCCACAGGGAAGTAAGATGTAGAGGTGGAAACGCCCCACTTGAATGTGCCCTCATCGGGCTGTTCCTCCTCCATGAGGATCTTGTACAGCATGGTGATCGCCTGTTCGCTCTCGCCGATAATAGCAACCTTGTCCGTGCGTCCCAGAGTGAAGCTCACATTGTTCAGCAGCTTCACGCCGTCCACGGTCTTGGAAATACCGCTGACCTGGAGGACTTCTTTCCCCAGTTCCCGATCCATATCGAAGCCGATAAAGGGATAGCGGCGGCTGGATGCCGGCAGTTCTTCCACTGTGAGATTGTCCAGCAATTTCCGGCGGGATGTTGCCTGTTTGGATTTGGACTTATTCGCTGAGAACCGGGCAATGAAGGTTTTCAGCTCTGCGATCTTGTCCTCCACCTTCTTATTCTGCTGTTTGATGAGCCGCTGCATCATCTGGCTGGATTCGTACCAGAATTCGTAGTTGCCCACGTACATCTTGATCTTTGTATAGTCAATATCCACAATATGGGTGCAGACATCATTCAGGAAGTGACGGTCGTGGGACACCACAATGACTGTGCCGAAATATTCTGACAGGAAGTCCTCCAGCCAAGCGATTGCATCAATGTCCAGGTGGTTGGTGGGCTCATCCATGAGGATGATATCCGGATTACCAAAGAGCGCCTGCGCCAGCAGGATCTTCACCTTTTCATTACCGGACAGGTCTGCCATCTGCTGATAGAGCAGTTCCTCCGGCAGACCCAGTCCCTGGATCAGCTTCGACGCATTGGATTCCGCCTCCCAGCCGTCCAGCTCTGCGAATTCCGCCTCCAGCTCCGATGCCAGAATGCCGTCCTCCTCGGTGAAATCCTCCTTGGCATAGAGGGCATCTTTCTGCTGCATAATGTCGTACAGCCGCTGGTTGCCCATAATAATGGTATCCAGAGCAGTATAGGCATCGTAGGCGAAGTGATCCTGTTTCAGAACGCTCATACGGAGATTTTTGGGGATAGAGACCTCACCGGTGGTAGGCTTCAGCTGACCGTTGAGAATTTTCAGAAACGTGGATTTTCCGGCACCGTTTGCGCCGATCACGCCGTAGCAGTTGCCGGGGTTGAACTGGAGATCCACATTTTTGAACAAAGTATCGCCGCCGAATTGCAGGCTGACATTGGAGACTGTAATCATAATCTAATCCTTTCCGCACGGCAGACCGCCGCAGTTTCGTACCAATATTTTTTCCAGGTATAGTATACCATACTTGTGGAGAAAATGCAAGCGCCCTTTTCGTATCGTGTCATATTGAGGCAATACCGCACAAAGAGCGCCTAGCGGCTTTGCACGTCATATGCTTGCATATTTTCCATCATATTTCACAAAAATGTTCGTGAATACACAAAGTATTCACTCCGCTTTTTGTTTCATTTGACGAAAAATCTGACGGTGCATCTGACGCACAATCTTTGTGCGGTATTGCCTTGAGATGAACATTGCTCATTCGCAGATACGCCATCTGCGAACAAAAAATATGGGCGGATTCGATCCGCCCATAGGACATCAGAAACAAAAAATCATTCCGCTTTCTCTTTCTGTTTCTTTCCGACAGAAAAACAGATCCAGAAAATCAGTACCAACAGCACTACTGCCAGACACATCCAGGCGCAGAGCACCAGCCATCCCTTTGCAGCGAACATGTCATAATACCCCTTGAGATAGATCAGACAGATCAGCGCCGGGACAACATAGGTCATATAACCACGGATCCACGCCGGGACACGGAGACCAGTTCCCGTATTGGCTTCTTCCAGAAAACGATTCCAGCCCCAGCCGTTTTTCCGTACACAGAACAGTACAAAAATCAGAGAACCCAGAGGCAGGATGTTATAGGACACCAGAAAATCCTCCAGATCCATGAGCGTAGAACCCTCTCCGAAGGGCTGGAAGCCCGAGAGAAGATTAAAGCCCAGAATTGCCGGCAGAGACAGCACAAAAATCAGCACCAGATTCACTAGAAGAGATTTTTTCCGGCTCCAGCTGCCCAGTTCTACGGTCATGGTGATGATATTCTCAAATACAGCTATGACAGTAGACAGCGCCGCAAAGGACATGAAAATGAAGAAACAGCTGCCCCAGATGCGGCTTGCCGCCATGTGGTGGAACACATTGGGCAGAGTGATGAACAGCAGGGACGGGCCAGCATCCGGATGAATGCCATAGGCGAAGCATGCCGGGATGATGATAAGCCCCGCCATAAGGGCAATGCCTGTGTCCAGCACGACCACATTAACAGCCTCTCCCATGAGACGGCGTTCCCGCTTAATGTAGCTGCCGAAAATCTCCATGGCACCGATACCTACGCTCAGAGTAAAGAATGCGTGGGTCATTGCAGCAAATGCAACAGAACCGATGCCCTTTTCTCCTAATCGTTTGAAATCCGGTACCAGATAGAATTTAACACCCTCCACGGCATTGTCCAGCCGCAAGGAATTCACCACCAGAACCAGCATCAAGCCGATCAGCAGGAGCATCATGACCTTTGTGACCTTTTCAATGCCGTTTTGTAATCCCAGGGCACAGATGCCGATACAGAGGACGATGACAATGGCGGCAAACAGAATCATAATGCCCGGAGAATCCAGCATATCCGTAAAGAAAACAGCTGTTTCCTCTGCACTGACGCTTGTGATTTTGCCCGAGGCATACAAAAAGGCGTAATACACCATCCAGCCTGCCACCATGGTATAAAACATCATAAGCAGATAGTTCCCGGCAATTCCCATATATTTTGTGATATGCCAGCGGCTCCCCGGCTGTTCCAGAATGTCCATTGCCTGTGAAATACTCCGCCGGCTGCCTCTGCCGATGGCGAACTCGCAGATCAAAATGGGCAATCCCAACAGAAGCAGGCACAACAGATAGATCACCAGGAATGCGCCGCCGCCGTTTTCACCGCAGATGTACGGGAATTTCCACACATTTCCCAGACCGATGGCACATCCGGCGGAAACGAGAAGAAATCCCAGCCGGGAGTGAAAGGTCGCTCTGCTTTTTGTTGATTCTTTCATAGTATTCTCCTTTTGTCAGAACAATTTGTTGTATTCGCACACAAGGCGTGCTCGTTTATTATAACATATTTTCTGAAGTTATGCAAGGTGTTTTTGGCATCGTGAACGGGATTTCTGCCTCCATATCCACAATAGCGCCTTGATCACACTTTTTCTGCTTATCAAAAAAATTACAATTTGAATACAGAATAACAAAATATATTGTAAAATATACAATATTATGGTATGATATGATTATAGAATATATCCAGGAGGTATGTATTTATGTTTATGAGAAAAATCATCGCCATTTTTGCTGTTTCAGCGTTGGCTTGCTGTGCACTTGCCGGCTGCGGTGTTACCGGCGGTTCCGGAACTGCGTCCGATAAGTCGTCTTCTGTGGCAGAACAATCCCAGAAAGATTCCAGCAAAGAGGAATCCAGCGCAGAAGAATCCAGCGAAGCATCAGATGAGGAGTCCGAAGAAGAATCTTCCAAAGAGAAATCGCCTGCTTCAGTTCCGGAAAATGTAAACGAAGTACTGTATGAAGATGATATTGTACGCATCACATACACAGGTCTGGAAACGGACGATTGGCTTGGCGACGGATTGAAAGTTACCATCGAGAATCTTTCTGACAAAAATATTACGGTTCAGACCAGCGAAGCATCTGTCAACGGCGTTATGGAGGATCCGTACTTTTCCTGTGACGTTGCTGCCGGAAAAAAAGCAAATGATTCCATCACGTTTGCCATTGATAATGAGATCGGCATCGTTGAACTGTCATTCCATGTTTATGACAGCGACACATACGATACTATCGTTGATACTGATATGATCACCGTTACCGTAAACGAAAATGTTACAGTAGAAAAAACAGAAGCAACCAAGGTATACGAATCCAACGGTGTCATCGTGTCTTATGTTGGCATGGAAACGGATGAGATCTGGGGTACAGAATTCCTTTTCCTCATTGAAAACAACGGAACTGAAACATATGATGTACGTGCCGATAACATTTCCATTGACGGCGTAATGTGTGATGGCTCTATGTATGCTGAGGTTTCTGCCGGAAAGTGTGCAAATGAATCGATATCGTTCTTTGATGAAGAAAGTCTCCCCGCAGAAAAAAATGAACTGGAATTCAAAATTGTGATCACCAACAGCGAGTATGAAACCGTTGCTGAATCCGATCCGATTACGATAGCACTGAACTAACGCAATAACAACAGGGCATCTCTAAAAACCCCGAATCCGTCAGATGTGGTGCAGATTTGCGACAGATTCCCTTTCGAAAAAACGCAGGAATACTCGATGTATTTCAAGTTTTTTCGAAAGGGAAGATGGCGTAAAGATGCGCCGCAGATGACGGGTGAGCGGGTTTTTGAGGTGACCAACAAGCAGCGCACATCCGGGATTGTCCAGAGGTGCGCTGTTTGTTTTATGAAAGGTGGAAGAAGATGTCATCTAACCCATTCTGGTGCAATTATGCCAGCAGGTTATTGAGCTCCTTCACCAGAGTTCTGCATTGTTCCGCAGTGACTTCACCGCCGCCGAAGGACAATAGTCCCCGGATGGGCATATATTTCATCATTGCCTCCATCATATCCGCCGTGCTTTCGCCCATGGCGTTTTCGTCAGAGGAACCGCTGGACAGCCCGAACGCCGCCGCATAGGGTTCCAGCAGCTTCGCTGCGCCGTCTATCCGGAGTACATCCCCGATGGTGGTGTCCATCGTAATTTCCGTGGGAAGTATCTTTTCGCCCTGCATAACAATGGTTTTCTGTGCTGTCAGAGCGGCAGAGGAATCCCCGGCGGCAAGGGTATACTCTCCGGTCTCCACCACCCAGTCATGCTTCTGCATACTGAAATAGGCGAATGCCCGGCGGTTCAGCTGGAATGTGACTGTTTTTGTCTCGCCCGGTTGTAAGTCCACTTTTTCGAAGCCGCAAAGTTCCTGTACCGGACGGCGTACAGCGTCACTTCCGGTGGGCGGCAGCATATAGAGCTGCACAACTTCCTTGCCGGCACGGTCGCCGGTGTTTGTCACATCCACGGAAACTGTCACAGTTTCCTCATGGGAATAGGACGCCTTGTCCGTGCGGAGATTGGATATGGCAAATGTGGTATAGCTCAGACCATGACCGAAGGGGAACAGCACGGACATTTTCTTTGTGGTGTAATAGCGATAGCCCACAAAGACGCCTTCCCGATATTCCACTCTGTCACCCTCACCCTGATAGGACAGATAGGACGGATTGTCCGCCAGCTTCACCGGGAAGGTTTCCGCCAGATGACCGCTGGGATTCACATCGCCGTAGAGAATCTGTACCGTTGCACCGCCGACAGCCTGACCGCAAAGATACGCCTCCAGAACGCCCTTGACCTTATGGATCCAGGGCATTTCCACCGGCGATCCCCCATGAAGTACCACCACCGTGTTGGAATTTGCCTGTGCCACGGCTTCGATCAGGGCATTCTGGCAGTCCGGCAGGCGCATATGCTGCCGGTCGTAGCCCTCGGATTCGAAAATATCCGGCAGTCCGGCGAAAATTACCGCTGTTTCGGCTTCTTTTGCCGCCTGAACCGCTTCGGCAATAAGTGTCTCCCGGATGACATCGTCCGAAGTCTCATAGCCCTTGGCGTAAATCACCGGGTAATCCTTTGCCATTTCCAGCGCCGATTCCACCTTGTAGGAGTTGATATGAGAACTGCCGCCACCCTGATAGCGTGGGCTTTCGGCAAATGCGCCGATAAAGGCAGTCTTTTTGGTTTTGTCCAGAGGTAGTACATGATCCTCATTTTTCAGCAGTACCATGCACTGCGCCGCAATTTCCCGTGCTAGTTCGTGGTCAGCATCACGGTCAAAGACAGCATCGGCATTGCGTCCCATGATATAGCGATCCACAATGGTGAGTATCCGTGTGACAGCAACATCCAGGGTTTCCATGGAGAGTCTGCCGCAGCGGACAGCTTTCACGATTTCCGCATCCCGTTCGCCGAAGGAACAGGGCATTTCCAGATCCATTCCTGCTTCCAGGTCTGCAACACGGTCGTTTACAGCACCCCAGTCGCTGACCACAAAGCCGTCAAAGCCCCATTCTCCCCGGAGAATGTCCGTCAGCGCCTCACGGTTTTCTGCCGCATATACATCGTTGATGCGGTTGTAGGCACACATGACAGTCCAGGGTTTTGCCTCCCGGACAGCTGTCTCAAATGCCGCCAGATAGATCTCCCGTGCTGTGCGCTCGTCCATATCAGAACTGCTGCTCATACGGCGGTGTTCCTGGTTGTTGGCGTAGAAATGTTTGATGCTGACGCCCACATTCTGGCTCTGGACACCTTTGATGAAGCCAGCCGCTATTTCGCTTGCCACATAGGGATCTTCGGAATAGTATTCGAAATTTCTGCCGCACAAAGGAGAACGCTTGATATTGACAGCAGGTCCCAGGAGTACACCCACATCTTCCGCCTGACATTCGTTGCCCAGTGCCTTTCCCATGCGCTCTACCAGCTCACGGTCAAAGGAGGATGCCGTAGCACAGCCGGCAGGAAAACAGACGGCTTTGATGCTGTCGTTGATGCCCAGATGGTCGCCGGTCTGATCCTGCTTGCGCAATCCGTGTGGGCCATCGCTCAGCATCATCTGCGGTACGCCCAAATGCTCCAGACCTTTTGTATGCCAGAAGTCATAGCCGGAACAAAGTCCCGCCTTTTCTTCCAGCGTCATTTGCTTTACAATTTCGGGAATATTCATTGCAATTCCTCCAGTTTATTTTTTCGGTTATATTGTAGGGAACGACCTCTGTTTCGTTCCCTACGGAATGGAAAAAACGCAGTGTAGGGGCGAACATTGTTCGCCCGTATTTTCCATCTGTAAATGGTTTTCCTGCGGGCGACCAATGGTCGCCCCTACAAATGGAATCAAAGATTCTTCCACAAACTCAAATGCATCCCGCCGGTGTTATCACCGCAAAGGAATATCCATCTACAGTCAGGTTCTTGTCATAAGTTTCACCCGTGAGCATATCCGTATAGGGCTGATCCAGTTCCAATGCTGCTGCATCGCCCTCAAAATTCTGCACAAAGATCAACTTTTCCCGTTCCGATTCCCGCCAGGTGAGACTGACGCCCTTGGGCACCTCTGTTTCCAGGGCACGCTCCAGCTGTAACTGCGATGCCAGTTTTTCATAGAAATCACGGAAAAATTCCTCGTCTGCCGTGGCACAAAGATGATATGCCGTACCTTTCCCGAAACGGTTTTTCGTCAGCACCGGCGCACCGGCATAGAAGTCCTCCTCATAGACAGAGAGCACCTCGCAGGTAGTGGGATGGCAGATCTCGCACAGTTCCGTGAGCCGATAGCGTTTGTTGTTCCAGGTGGTGTGGTTGGATTCGCAGTCATAGAGACTATCCGTTTCTTCCACCCAAAGTCCCAGCACATTGGACAGCTTTTCCTCTGTGGCTTCGCCCAGGAAGCACAGGTCAGTCTCATTTACCACGCCGGTGAAGCAGGTAGTCACCAGAGTGCCGCCCTGTTCTACAAAACGCCGCAGCTTATCCTGAATGCCGGCGCGGAACAGATACAGCATCGGTGCAATGACCAGCTTGTAGCCGCTGAAATCGAATTCGCTGTCCACAATATCGGTGGTTATGCCATTTTTCCAGAAATAGCTGTAATTCTTCCGGATGTTGCCGAAATAATCCAGCCCCGCATTTCTCGGTCCCCGGCAGCAATCCAATGCCCATTTGTTTTCCGTATCAAAAATAATGGCAACTTGCGCCGGGCTGTCGCTGCCGTATACCCGGTCGGATAGCTTTTCCAGATCAGTTCCTGTCTGTGCTACCTCCTGGAATGTCCGGGTATTTTCCGTGCCCGTATGGGAGATCACAGCGGAGTGGAATTTTTCACAGCTGCCCCGGCTCTGGCGGAGCTGGAAATACTGCCCGGAATCCGCACCGTGGGCGATTGCCTGAATCACGGAAAGCTCGTGCATTCCCGGCTTTTTCAGCTTGCTGACCGACTGCCAGTTGGTGGCGCTGGGGGTGCATTCCATCATCAAAAAGGGCTTTTTCTGGATAGAGCGCATCATGTCATGGGTCATGGCGCAGTCCTTTGCCACCTCTTCATTGCCCCAGGGATTGTGCCACTCGGGGTAGTTGTCCCATGAAATCAAATCCAGGGCATCCCGGAACTTAAAATAGTTCAGCTCATAGACATACATAGTCATCATGTTGGTTGTCACGGGAATATCCGGGTTCACCGCCTTTACGGCGTCGATTTCCGTTTTCATAAAGTCAATGGTCTGGTGGGTCACAAACCGCCGCCAGTCCAGATTCAGTCCGTGGATTGAGGTTTCGCCAATGGGACTGGGGCTGTGGACCTGAGACCAGTCCGTATAGGTATGAGACCAGAAGTGGGACCACCAGGCGTGGTTCAGGGCATCCAGCGTGCCGTATTTCTCCTGAACCCACTGGCGGAACGCCTGCTGACATAGTTCACAGTGGCACTCGCCGCCGAATTCGTTGGAAATATGCCACAGGATCACGCCAGGATGATTGGCATAGCGTTTCGCCAGTGCAGTGTCGATCTTGGTGACACGCTCCCGGTATACCGGCGAGGTGTAGCAGTGATTGTGCCGTTCGCCGTAAAGATTTCGTGTGCCATCGGGACGCACCCGGAGCACCTCCGAATATTCCTGTGCCAGCCACTGGGGACGTGCGCCGGAAGGCGTCGCCAGAACGGTATAGATGCCGTTTTCATACAGCTTGTCAATGATCTTGTCCATCCATTCAAAACGATAGACATCCTTCTGCGGCTCCAGATTTGCCCAGGAAAAGATCCCGAGACTCACGCAGTTGATATGTGCCTCCCGGAACAGGCGGATATCCTCCTCCAGGATCTCCGGGCTGTCCATCCACTGCTCCGGGTTATAGTCGCCGCCGTGGAGCATGTGAGGGAATTGCGGGGTTGCCGGTGAAAAAGTTCGTCCCATCACTGTAATCCTTTCGTCAAATAATACAAAAATCAGTAAGAAATCAAGTTGATTTCTGCACACTTTTATTGTATCATATTTAACATGAAATAGCAAGTACAACAAGGAAAAAATTTGCCCTGGCGGCGCAAATCGCGCATTTTCAGCGAAATGTATAAAAAACAGCTGATTTTGTATGTATATATATTCTGATTTTTGTACAAAACGACGATAGCGCTAGATCTATGCAGAGATTTCTCTGTATTATGATACCGCCCTTTGTGAAAACTGAATTCTCCCGGTTTTCAGCGGCTTTTCAGCATCACTTCACGAAATGAACACATTGGACATGTATACTGATACCATGCTCAAAGAGAGCATGTAACATCCTCTAACCGTTCTGTATACACCCCGATGCAGAACGGAAAATCCCCAATAATCCCTATATCATAGCAAAAAACGTCCCTCACCCCGGGGCGTTTTTTGTTGCCTTTTACACATAAAGTCACAGAAAAATGGGACTGCTTAATGCAATCCCATTTTTCTATTTCAATTCATTTTTTGTTGCATTCCGTCGGTTTTTTCCTCCTGGACAATATCCCGAATCTCAAACCAGAATATAGATCCTTCGCCCAGCTTGCTGTTTACGCCGTAATTATAGCCATGCATTTTCAGGATCGCTTTGACGATAGACAATCCCAGACCGGTACCCACCACTTCCCGCTTGTGATTCTCGGAGCGATAGTACTTGTCAAAGATCAGCTTGATCTTCTCCTCCTCAATGCCATCACCGGTATCACGCACTTCAATCCGCACGCAGCCCGGCAGATTTTTTTGAGTCACAAATACCTGTTTGTCCTCTTTGGAAGTGTAATTGATGGCGTTGTTGATGAGATTGCCGATAACACGGTTGATCTTGCTCTCGTCACAACGCACCAGACAAGGTTCGCCCGGCGAAAACTGAATGTGATAGCCCATGCGCTCGGAAATGCCCTCATAGCGGTGGACGATCTCCTCCATACACTGGGCAATGTCAAAGGTGGTGTAATTCAGCTTCTGGGTTCCACTTTCCAGCTTGGACAGATCCAGCATATCGTTTACCAGCAGAGAAAGCCGGTCGGTCTCTTCGATGATAATGTTCAGATGCTGTTCCCGCTTCACGGGATTGTTGCCCGACAGATCCCGTATCATCTCCGCGTAGGCTTTCAGCATGGTCAGCGGTGTCCGCAGATCGTGGGACACATTGGCGATGAGATCCCGCTGCATCTCATCGGTTTTGGACAGCTCCTTCGCCGCATAGGTCAGGGTCTCCACCAGTTCGTCCACTTCTGCATAGCCGCCGCCTTCAAAACGCACGCTGTAGTCCCCGTGCGCCAACCGCTTTGCGGACTTCGTAATGCGTACAATGGGGGTGGAAATGTGATTCGCCGTATAAAAAGAGATGAGAAACCCGAAGAATACCAGCAGTATTGTAATGAGCATGGTCTGCCGCTTCAAAATCGAGACCGTGGATTCCACTGGAACCAGCGGAGAATTCAACAGGAGATATCCTGCCACTCTGCCGTTTTTCTCATACATCGTACAGCCGTAGACCAGCATTTCATTTTGCAGATTGTTATTGAGCACACGCCGGCAGATGGTGCCGGTTTCGCTGTTCTGGAGGTCGATGAGGTAGAAAAACGTGCCGTTCCCCGGACCGTGGAGCAGACATTTTTTGCCGTACACACAGTTATAGTACAGTTCCCTGCCGTTTGCGTCCAGGATCTCAATGCACATTTCGTTTTGCAGGGCAACATCTGCGGCATCGTCCTCAAATTCGCTTGAGCCAAAGTCCGACACAAGCTGCTGCGCCACCTTTGCCGTGTCACGGATCTTCATGGATTCATAGAACCATTCCAGGAAAATTACCTGAAACAGCCACATGAGCAAAAAGACCACGCAGACAAAAAGCATGAAGAACAGCCATATCTTGACGCCAATACGCAGATTACGATCGAGCAGCCGATGCGGATTCATTTCCCGGATCAAATTTATATCCCATTCCTCTCAAGGTCACGATATAGGTGCGATACGGTCCAAGGCTGCCTCGCAGCATCTTGATATGCGTATCCACCGTGCGGTCGTCCCCGAAGAAATCATATCCCCACACTTCTTCCAGAAGTTTGTCTCTGGAGAGTGCCAGTCCCTTGTTTTTCACCAGATAAAACAGCAGATCATATTCCTTTGGCGTCATAGAAGCACGCACGCCATCCACATAGACTTCCCGTCCGGCAAGGTCGATTTCCAGACCACCATAGACCTGGCGCTCCTGCTGGAGCACAGCAGGACTCTGGGCTGCTGCCTGGCTCCGTGCCAGCACAGCCCGGACACGTGCCATCAGTTCTCTGGGCGAAAAGGGCTTCACCACATAGTCGTCAATACCGGTCTCAAAGCCGAAGAGCTTGTCATATTCCTCGCCTCGGGCAGACAGCATGATCACCGGGATATCCTTCTGCTTCTTGATTTCCTTGCAAGCGGAATAGCCGTCCAGCCGAGGCATCATAACATCCATAATGATAATATCATAGTCATTTTCCCGGCAGAGCGTCACCGCCTCCATACCGTCCCGGGCTTCGGTCACTTCGAACTCCTCAAATTCGGCATATTCCCGGACAACAGCACGAATCTTCTCTTCGTCGTCTACGATCAACATTTTGCTCATATTGTTCACCTCTTTACGAAGAATTTTTGCCTATATATCGTTGAAATAACCCTCCGCCATTGCTGCGCCATGGTTCCCCTCCCCTTTCAGAGGAGGCTGAAAGAAACCGCTTATAGCAAATTATAGATCTGGAAGTGGAGAGATATTATTCCAACAAACAGAAATTTATTTCCCGTTCCGGTTTTTCAGGGCTGCGCCGATAAAGGATGCAAACAGCTTCTGGGGCTTATTGGGGCGGGATTTGAATTCCGGATGGAACTGCACGCCGATAAACCACGGGTGATCTGCCAGAGAGACGATCTCCACCAGACGCTCGTCCGGAGACAGTCCGGCAATCTGCAAGCCCTTTTCGGTCAGCTGTGTGCGGAAATTGTTATTGAATTCGAACCGGTGGCGGTGGCGCTCATAAATCAGGTCTTCCTGGTAAATATCGTGTACCAGTGTACCCGGCGTGAGCTTGCAGGGATACAGACCCAGGCGCATGGTGCCGCCCTTGTTTTCAACATTCTTCTGATCTTCCATGATATGGATAACGCTGTGTGCACCCTCCGGGTCGAACTCCGAGGAGTTGGCATCCGGGAATCCGGCAACATTCCGTGCAAATTCCACTACTGCCATCTGCATGCCCAGACAAATGCCGAACATGGGTACCCGATTCAGACGGGCATAGCGAATGGCTTCGATCATGCCCTCGATACCACGGTCACCGAAGCCGCCCGGTACGATAATACCATCGCAGTCTTTCAGAGTTTCCCCTGCATTTTCCCGGGTGATCTTTTCCGAGTCGATCCACAGGATCTTCACCCGTGCATCATTGACGATACCGCCGTGGTGGAGTGCCTCTGCCACAGACAGATAGGCATCCTGGAGTGCCACATACTTGCCCACCAGACCAATGGTCACATCCTTGTCCGCACGCTTCTGGCGTTCGGTCATAGCGATCCAGTCGGTGAGATCCGGTGTGCGGTTTTCCAGCCCCAGGTGATGGCAGACGCTGTCGGTCAGCCCCTCATTTTCCAGCATCATGGGGACTTCGTACAGGGACGGCGCCGTCATATTCTGGATAATATCCTCTTCCCGGACATTACAGAACATGCTGATCTTCCGTGCCATATCCTCTGGAATTTCCTGTTCAGTACGGCATACTACCACATGGGGCTGGATGCCGATGGACAGCAGTTCCTTGACGGAATGCTGTGTGGGCTTGGACTTCAGCTCATTGGAGCCGGCGATATAGGGTACCAGAGTGACATGGATATACATGGCATTGCCTCTGCCCACTTCGGTGACAAACTGGCGGATGGCTTCCAGGAACGGGGTGCTCTCAATATCACCCACAGTACCGCCGATCTCTGTGATAACCACATCGGCATTGGATTCCTTTCCCACACGATAGATACGATCCTTGATCTCATTGGTAATATGGGGAATTACCTGAACGGTGCCGCCCAGATAGTCACCCCGGCGTTCCTTGTTCAGGACAGTCCAGTAGATCTTGCCGGTGGTGACATTGTTGTTGATGGAAAGGTTCTCATCAATGAAACGCTCATAGTGTCCCAGATCCAGATCCGTCTCTGCGCCGTCATCGGTGACGAACACTTCGCCGTGCTGATAGGGGCTCATGGTACCGGGGTCAACATTGATATAGGGATCGAACTTCTGGATGGTGACCTTATATCCCCGTGCTTTGAGCAGACGTCCCAAAGACGCAGCAGTGATTCCCTTACCGAGACCGGAGACAACGCCGCCGGTGACAAATACATATTTTGGCATCTTAAATCCTCCCGTTTGACAGTCAAATTCCTATTCATTCTATTATACCGTATCCTGCCGAAAAAAGCAAGACCTTATTTTGAAATGTCACGGAAATCAATTTTAGGACATCTCTAAATATATGAAAACACCACGCCAAAGCAATTGCCACAAAAACGCCATCATGAAATTGTGCAACATTTATGGTAATTTTGTAAATACACGCCCGAAGCGGCACATTTTCCCCGAAAGAGATTGACATTTCGGTTACAAATGTGGTACAATAGGCTTACATGTAGATGGTACGGGCACAGGCAAGCTACCAGTGCACCGGAAATGTCACATGGGATACAAACATTTTTTTATAATGCAGGAGGTACTCCATGAAATTTTCTGATGGCCTTTGGTTAAACCAGAGAGGTTATGACGTTTCCTATGCAGTACAGGCATACGATGTCACAACAACGAAAAATGCGATTAAGGTATTTGCAACATCCAGTGCGATCTGGAATCGGGCAATGACACTGGGCGGCGTGGCATTTGAGATCACATACACCGCAGTGGCTCCGGATGTCATTCGTGTACACATCTGCCACCACAAAGGCAGCCTGAAAAACAAGCCCCAGTTCGAGCTGAATGTCTCCGAGGATTATGTACCGGAGATCCACGAGGAAGAGGGCTTCGTCTCCATGACTGCTGGCAGCACTACCCTGAAGATCAAAAAGGGCACTGACGGCTGGGACGTTTCTTTCTCCCGTGACGGAAAGCGGCTCACCGGCGGCGGCTGGCGCTCCACTTCCTATATCCAGGAAAACAAGTTCCATCGTGACGCGCGCCTGGCACTCCAGACAGACGACGATTTCTTCAACTATCCCCAGGATGCACATAGCACCTATATCCGGGAACAGCTGACCCTGGATGTGGGCGAGTGCGTCTATGGCTTCGGCGAAAAGTTCACGCCTTTCGTGAAAAATGGTCAGACGGTTGAGTCCTGGAACTCCGACGGCGGCACCTGCTCCGACCAAAGCTATAAGTGTATCCCGTTCTATATCACCTCCAACGGCTACGGCGTCCTGGTTAATTCCGCAGACAAGGTTTCCTTTGAAGTGGCTTCGGATACCATCAACAAGGTTTCCTTTACTGTACCCGGCGAGGAAATCGAGTACTTCTTCATCGGCGGCGCTGACCTCCACGAAGTACTGAAAAACTACACCGATCTCACCGGCAAGCCGTCACTGCCACCGGCAAAGACCTTCGGTCTGTGGCTCTCCACTTCCTTCACCACGACTTATGATGAAGAGACCGTTACTTCCTTTATTGACGGCATGGCAGAGCGTGATATCCCTCTCCAGATGTTCCACTTCGACTGCTTCTGGATGAAGGAATACCAGTGGACTGACTTCGAATGGGATCTGACCCAGTTCCCGGATCCGCCTGCTATGATCAAGCGTCTGAAAGACCGTGGTTTGGGCATCTGCTGCTGGATCAATCCGTACATTTCCCAGAAGTCCTGCCTCTTTGATGCGGGCGTGGAAAAGGGCTATTTCATCAAGAATCCGGACGGCAGCGTATTCCAGACAGACCTGTGGCAGCCGGGCATGGCGATCGTGGACTTCACCAATCCGGAAGCAGCTGCATGGTTCGCCTCCGGCGTGCGCAAGCTCTGCGAAATGGGCGTAACCGCCATCAAGACAGACTTCGGTGAGAGAATCCCCACAAAGGCTGTATATTACAACGGTGCAGACCCCATCCATATGCACAACTACTATACCTATTTATATAACAAGACCGTATTCGATGTGCTGGAAGAATACTACGGCAAGGGACAGGCATGCTTGTTCGCCAGAAGTGCCACCGTGGGCGGTCAGAAATTCCCGGTACACTGGGGCGGCGACTGCTCCGCAGAGTATACCTCTATGGCTGAGACACTCCGCGGCGGTCTGTCCCTGTGCTCCTCTGGCTTCGGCTTCTTCAGCCACGATATCGGCGGCTTCGAGGCAAAGGCTTCTCCGGATGTATACAAGCGTTGGTGCGCATTCGGTCTGATGTCCACCCACAGTCGTCTCCATGGCTCCACTTCTTATCGTGTGCCGTGGAATTTCGACGAGGAATCCTGCGATGTCCTGCGCTTCTTCACCAAGCTCAAGGGCAAGCTGATGCCCTATCTGTTCGCACAGGCGATCCAGACTTCTACCACCGGTGTGCCTATGATGCGTCCTATGGTCATGGATTTCACTGACGATATCGCATGCCGCTATCTGGATCAGCAGTATATGCTGGGTGACAATCTGCTGTGCGCTCCGGTATTCCGTGAGGACGGCGTGGCTGACTTCTATCTGCCGGAAGGCAAGTGGTATGATATTATCACCGGCGAGACCATGGAAGGCGGCAAGTATCACTCTAAGAAGTGCACCTTCATGGAAATGCCGGTTCTGGCAAAGCCCAATTCCATCGTAACCTTCGGTGCATTCGAGAATCAGTTCGAGTATGACTATCTGGACGGCGCTGACTTCATGATCTGCAACCTGGAGGACGGCAAGTCCGCTTCTGCTACGGTTTATGATGTAGATGCAAAGCCGGTTCTGACCCTGACAGCGACCCGCAGCGGCAATACCATCACCATCGAAAGCGGCGCAACGGACAAAACCTTTACCGTATCCGTTGCCGGAACAGACAAGAAGATCACCATGCAGGGCGGCAAGGGCGAGATCCAGTTATAATTTACGCAGATTGCGGTTTTCTCCGGGCTTGATTTATCATTCATAAGCGCTGCGAAAACCGAATGATGTATTCTTTTAAAAAGGGAGGGCGGCGGAAATGCCGAAATCAAAAGACGGAATCGAATATATCTGGACGGACAAAAAACGGACGCTGTTCGGGCTGCCGCTGTCCTTTACCCGGTATTATCTCACAGACACCCGGCTGATCACACGTGTGGGCTTTCTCACGGTGACAGAGGACGAGCTGGATATTTACCGGATCACCGACAAAAAAATGAAGCTTCCGCTGTTTCAGCGGATATTCGGCTGCGGCAGTATCATTCTGTACAGCAAAGATGTGGATACCCCGGAAAAGGAGATCCATGCGATCAAAAACCCACGTCAGGTGTCCGACCTGATCACAGCCTGCATCAATGAGCAGCGTGACCGGTTCGGCATCCGGGGCAGGGATATGGTCGGACCGGCAGGCTTTCCGCCGGATCTGTGCGACTGTGATGACAATGTATTGTAATCCGCACAGAAACAGAGAGAAAAGGAGGTCCTGAACATGCTTTCTTTTATCACAGAGAAGCAGTCCTCGTGGGAAAAATTACAGGCGGAGACCCGTCCGATCTTTATCTACGGGATGGGCGACGGTGCAGAAAAGATTATGCGTGTCTTTCGGGAAAAGTCCATTCCGCTTGCCGGCATTTTTGCAAGCGATGAGTTTGTACGAGGCCATTCTTTTGCAGGCTATAAGGTACGGAAACTTTCCGAGATCGAGGCACAGGTGGAGGATTTTGTCATTGTTCTGGCATTTGCCGCCGGCTATCAGTCTCTGGTGGACAAAATCGTGGAGATCGGACAGCGCCACACGCTGATCGTACCGGATGTCCCGGTGGCAGGCGGCGGGCTGTTCACCTACGAATATTGCGAGGAGCACGCTGAGGAGATCGAAGAGGTCTACCACATGCTGGCTGACGATTATTCCCGAACCGTTTATGCCAATATCATCAACTTTAAAATCAGCGGAAACATCCGTTATCTTCTGGATGTCACTACGCCGAAATCGGACATCTACCGCAAGATCATCCGCCTGACGCCCAACGAGGTCTATGTGGATCTGGGCGCCTACAACGGCGACACCATTGCGGAGGTGCTCCAGTACACCCGGGGCAAGTACATCCGCATTTATGCGGTGGAACCTGACCGGAAGAACTTCAAGAAGCTGTGCAAGTATCTGGACGGCATGAACTATGTCTACGCCTACAATGCCGTGGCATGGTGCCTGGATACGACGGTGCCCTTTGCCACAAAGGCAGGCCGCCAGTCGGCTGTCTCCGCTTTCGGGCAGGAGATCGACGCACGGTCGGTGGACAGTATTTTACAGGGCAGACCGGCTACGATTATTAAAATGGACGTGGAGGGCTGCGAACGGGAAGCGCTCTGGGGTGCATCCCAGACCATTGCGCATTTTTCCCCGAAGCTCATGGTGTCGCTCTACCATCGGAACGAGGACATCTTTGCCCTGCCGCTGCTCATCCGGCGGCTGAATCCGGGCTATGACCTGTATATCCGGCATCAGTTGTATATCCCGGCGTGGGAGACAAACCTGTACGCAGTACCTTCGGGAAAAAAATGATTTTCAGGCAAAACAAAAACCGTCGTTTTTCAAAACGACGGTTTTTTCTTATAAGTACATAGTAATCGCCAAAAATATTTCTTACCAATTTTCAAAAAGGCAGCCTGGCAAGCTGGTCTAGGGACAGCATCCCTGGTCGCCGCCCGCAGGCGGCGTTAGTTCATTCGCACAAAAACCACAGGGATTATACGCCCACTGCCCATGTGAAAAGCTTTACCATCAGCGGCATCGTTCCCATGGACAAGATCGTGGTCAGGGCAAAAATATGGGAGGCATACAAGTCGTTCTTCCCGTGCTTCTGGCATTGCAAGGTACACATTGCCGCCGATGGCGCAGCTGTCAGTACCAGCACCACTGTCCGTATCTCCACCGGAATAAAGGACAACGGCAAAAAGAGCAGCCCCAATACCAACGGCACCAGCAGCAGTTTCACACCACAGACATAATACACCCGTGGATTACGCACCGCCTGAAACAAATTCGCCTGTGCCACACTGATACCCGAAGCGATCATTGCCATAGGCGTATTCAACCCGGCAATATAATCAAACGTCGTCGCCAACAGTTCCGGCAGCTGCACCCGGAAAAAGAACAGCAGCAACCCGATGGCAATACCGATCATCGTAGGCGAACAGAGTTTTTTCATCAAAGCTTTCCGGTCATGCTGCCCTGTCAGGAGCATAATGCCGTGCGTCCATGCGAAACAGAAAAATACCGTCAGAAATGCCGTGGCATAGAATACACCTTCTGTTCCCAGCAACGCGCTAGCAAGGGGGATCCCCATGAATCCGCAGTTACTATAAATAGCGGAAAACCGTTCGATCTCCGTCTCCCTACCGGGCTTCTTCCGGATGGCTAAATATACCGTACCAATGGCAATGACATAAGACACCGCCGCCAGCAGAAATGTCCAGAGCAGATTCACCACAAGTCGGGACTCATATTCCACCTCGGCATAGGCATTTACCACCAGCACCGGCGTGACAATTTCCAATACAAAGTTGGAAAACTGTCTGCCGCCGTTCTTGTCCACAATTTTTGCCCGATAGGCGATCACGCCTACCAGATTCAGCAGGAGCATCAGCACCGCCTGTTTCAAAATAATCCACGCCACAGCATTACACCTCATTCTCAGAAATGGGTGGAAACCGAAGAGCCGATTTCCACCCATGATAGTATAACACATATTTTTGACTGATTTTCAGGACTTATATGAAAATCGGCTGAATTTGCTTCTGTTGTTGTGCCATTTCCACCGTTTCGGGCAGCTTTGTGAAATCTGCCACCAGGGATGCTGGCTTTTCCAGGGGCGCATCCTGGCGCAGAGGCACAAAATAATAATGCTTCGTGTTCATCAAAAGCCCGATGTTCTTTGCAGACGCTCCCAGTGCATCGTTGGTTGCAATTGCCAGAACAACAGGCTTCTGCCGGCGGAGCATGGATTTGACTGCCATGGTGGCGGTGGAGTCCGTGATCCCATGTGCAAGCTTCGCCGCAGTATTTGCCGTGCACGGCGCAACTACCAGCAGATCCAACAGATCCTTCGGACCGATTGGCTCCGCCTGGGCAATTGTACGAATGGATGGTCTGCCACAGATCTCCTCCAGCTCCGCCACCCGGTCGGCGGCTTTGCCGAAACGTGTGTCTATGGTGGCAGCGTGCTCCGAAAAGATCGGCGTCAGTACCGCACCTGCCTCCCGCAGCTTTGCCGCCTGGGCAAAAGCGGCTGAAAAAGTACAGAACGAACCGGTGACCACAAAACCGATTCGTTCACCTGTCAAATCGTTCATGGGCGAGTCCCCTCTCCTCGAGAATGTTACAGATCGTATCTGCGATGATCCCGCCCGCTGTCATGGGTGCAACCTTCCCCGGAGCAATCATGCGGCGATGACACATAAACAAGCTTGGTCGAGAATTACCGCAGTTTGATCTCAATTCGCTCCGGAAATACGCGCACCTCCTGTACAAGCAATCCCGTGGCACGGCGGCGCTGCTCCAGGTCAGCCTGTTCCCACCAGGTATTCCATTGAGTACTGACATCCTTTTTCTGCGGCGCTGCAACACGCCGCAGCCGCTGGGTATATACTGCCCGTTCCGCCGCAAGCCGTTCCAGTTCTTCCCGCAAAAAAGGCATTGCCGCCGAGGGTTCACCCATTGCCGCCGCAATTCGCTGCATACGCCCATCCAGTTCTTCCAGCGCAGCAGCATTCGGGTCGGGCTGGTCAGGTGTTTTCGTCCTTGCCAATGGCAGAAGCATTGCCGCCTGCTGCGCCAGAATCGGTGCAACTGCATCCTCCACCGTCTCCGTACGCAATGCCGGAATGCCATTACAAAGCCCCAGTCGCTTTCCACGGCAGACAAAATATGTATATCTGGCACCTGTGCCGTTATTCCGGGCATAACACCGGGTGCCGCACAGACCGCATACCACGATCCCCTGAAGCCATGAGCGATGGCCTGTTCCCCGGTTGGTACTGCCGCCCCGGGAGGCAAGTCGTTCCTGCACCGCAAGCCACAGTGCCGGTTCCACCAGTCCAGGATGCAGTCCTGCGGCAATATGTTCCCCCTCTAATCGTGTCAGCTTTGCACCTTTCCGTTCCTTTTTATCCCCGTACACCAGGCATCCGTTCCCCTTACAGTACTGCTCCAAGGAATGATCCAATACTGCCCCCTGTTCCCGGAAATAAGTTACACAGCGGAGATCTCCCTGAACATAAACCGGATTGCGCAGGATGCGAATCACGCCGCTGTTGGACCAATCCGCCCCCTGCCGGGTACGGCTGCCTCTTTGGTTGCATTTATGCACCAGCTGTTCCACGTTTTCCCCATGAAGCCCATAGCGTGTGTACAGCCACAAAACCTGCGCCGCTTCTTCCGGGACAGGTGCAAGGGTCGTGGTCTTATGCCCATGAAGCAGAATGGGTACGATCTCATAACCATAGGGTGCCACACCACCCAGCGCCATCTGCTGTACAGCACGGGCATAATAATTATCCCGGACACGCCCGGCAATGGTTTTCTGTTCCAATTCCGCAAACATCATCAGAAGATTCAGAAGCATCCCGCCGATCTCTGTTTGGGTATCAAAACTCTCCCGGACAGAACGCAATGTTACCCCATGCTGCCGGAATGTCTGCATCATACCGGCAAAATCGCAGAGGGAACGAGAGATACGATCCAGTTTGTAGACCAGTACTTCACGAATCTCCCCCTGTTCCACTGCCTCCAGCATCTCCTGAAAGGCAGGTCGTGCCGTTGTAGTGCCGCTGAATCCTCGATCTGTATAAACGCGGCAATTCCCTTCCGCACACAGGCGCTTGCAGTATTCCACCTGCATGTCAATGGAAATGGAATCCACACGCTCCACAGACTGCCGCGCGTAAATTGCTGTCATACCATCACCTCCAGGATATGTATATGCAGCAACACACGCAAAAAGGCACCCCCGGAAACCCGGGAGTGCCCTCTGTTACGCATCTAGTGCGTGAAATTCAGTTGCGCGATACGTTACTTACGTAGGTATCTCTTACTTTCTCTTCTTAGCAACGAAAGCAACGCCACCGATAACAGCTACAGCAGCAGCTACGCCAGCGATCGGCAGAGCGTCACCAGTCTTCGGAGAAGAAGTGGACTTAGCCGGAGCCTTTGTGGTTGTTGCAACCGGAGCAGCGGTTGTAGTAGTGGTCTCAGCTGCAGTAGTAGTAGTCGGAGCCTCAGTTGATGTCTCAGTCTGATCAGCAGCGATGGTGATTACGCCGCTAACAACAGTCGGAACAGAGTTCTCAACGCCAGCCTCAACGTTTGCATACTCAGCAGAGTTACCAGCCGGAGCAACGCTCAGACCTTCAACAGTGAAGGTGTCTCCAGGAGCAGCAGCATCTGTTACCTTAACAGTTACCTTACCGCAAGTCGGAGCATCAGCCGGATCAACTGCAGATGCAGAAGCGCCTGCAACCCAGATAGAACCAGCCTCTTCAACAGCTGCACCACCAGCCATTGCCTTAGCAGATACGAAAGTCAGGCCATCGCCGATCTTCATACCATAAGCCAGCTTGGTGTAAGCTGCGTCAACTGTAACCGGCAGAGTAACCTCATAGTTAGCAGCCTTCAGCTCATCCAGTGTCAGAGTAACACTGCTGATAGTAACTGTTGCGCCTGCTGCGCTTGCCGGAACTGCCATTACTGCTGCAGATGCAGCTACAACTGCTGCTGCAGAAAGAGCAGCCATTGTCTTCTTAAATGTAGTCTTCATTTTTCTATTTCCTTTCAAGAATAAATTTATGTGATATGCTCGCAGTGCGATATGCACCTCGCACTGCTTACATATACAAACGAATTAAATTGAGTGAGTAAGTGACTTACTTACTTGCTGTAAGTCTCGCCGTTCATGATGTCTTCCCAAACCGGATTCTTCTCAACGCTGTTTGCAGCATAGTAAACCAGAGTCATGAATGCATCATCCGGATTGATGATTACAGTTGCATTTTCACGGTCTGCATCATCTGCACCCTGCTTGGATTCTGTATTGATATCAGCTACATAGTAAGCCAGCTTCGCCAGCAGAACATCGTCGTTGCCAACGGTATTGAAAGCAACATTATCCTTGCCTACGGAAGCAGATGCATAGTAAACCAGCATCTCATAAGCATCGTCCGGGCTTACTGTGCCGTCCAGGTTTACGTCACCCTTCTTTGCAACAGCAACTGTGGGCTTTTCAGCCAGCGGAGTCTTATCCGGATCTGCTGCATAGTAGATCTCAACTTCGCCCTTGAAGTATACATTACCTGCGCCAGCTGCCTGGTCAACAGTTGCATATACTTCAGCCGGTGTGCTTACAAATGCAATTGCACTTGCCGGATCAACAGTCTGAGTAGAACCATCGGTCAGAGTGATGGTAACAGACTCGATCAGATCAGCAGCATCGAAGGATTCCTCGTGAGAGAAGTAGATACCGTTGGAAACAGCCTCATCCAGTACCTTTACAGAGATCTCAGAGATATCTGTAACATTCGGAAGAGACTCAGTTGTCTCTGTTGTACCAGTGCCAGTAGTATCATCTGTACCACTTGCTGTTGTTTCAGTGCCTGTGCCAGTGGTATCGTCTGTACCGCTTGCTGTTGTTTCTGTGCCAGTGCCAGAAGCTGTGCCAGTGGTATCATCTGTACCGCTTGCTGTTGTTTCTGTGCCAGTACCAGTGGTATCATCTGTACCGCTTGCTGTTGTTTCTGTGCCAGTACCAGTGGTATCATCTGTACCGCTTACTGTTGTTTCAGTGCCGGTACCAGTGGTATCATCTGTACCGCTTGCTGTTGTTTCACTACCAGTACCAGTAGTATCATCTGTATTGCTTACTGTTGTTTCAGTATTTGTTTCTGTCTCAGAACCCTCTGTTTCAGAAGTAGATTCGGTTGTATCCTTATCCTTCAGAACAACAGTTACGTCACGAACGATATCCAGAGCAGCTGTTCCTTCTGCGCTTGCATCAACCTCTACGGTCTTTACAGTTTCAACAGAAACAACTTCCTTTGTGCCGCCGTATACTTCTTCAACCTGAGCTTCTACGTAAGCAACAACTGCATCATACTGTGCATCTTCGATCTCGAAGTCAGCAGAATATGCACCGTTTACTGCGCTTACAACAACTGCAGATGCACCATTCAGAACAGAAGCGATGTCAGCAGAAGAAACCTGAATCTCAACGTTTACATCAGCATCTTCCAGGCTGGAGTTCAGAGAAGCAACAGCATTGTCGAATGTTGCGCCATACTTTGCGATCATGCCGTCAACAGTGTTCGGCTGATTTGCAGCAGAAGCAATGCCGTTCTTTACTGCATAGTTCAGAGCTGCAACCAGAGCAGCATCAGCAGTTTCATAGGTCTTCTCTGCGATGTTTGCTGTCTTAAATGTATCCAGCTTATTCTGCAGAGCAGTAATCTTGTTAGCCAGCTTATCGGTGATAGCCTTCAGCTCAGCCAGATCGCCGTCGATGTCGAAGTCAGCGTTTGCACGAACTTCTTCTTCTGTCATGTTGTACTCAGCAGCCAGATCCTTTACCTTCTGGTCTACAGCAGCTTCAACCTGCTTGGACAGGTCAGCATAAACAACATCCAGATAGTCAGCAGCAGTGTCTACGGTGTAGTCCTTGCCAGCTGCGTTCATCGTCAGATCAGCAGAAGCGGACTTGTTGTCCAGGTCGAGATCCAGTGTTGCTGTGTAAGTTGCGCCTTCCAGAACAGTAGTATCAATAGTGACACCCTCATAGCCCAGTTCAGCGAACTTGTCGTTCAGTTCCGGTGCGAGATAGCTTGCAAAATCAGCCTCGCCGGTGATTGTAACAGTGCTTCCGGATACAGTAGCGGTCGGGTTTTCAGAAGCGTTTACAATGTCCTTAATCAGGGATGCATAGTAACTGGAGCCCAGAGAACCAACAATTGCCTTAGCGTCAACTGTGATTGTCTTGCCGTCAGCCTTTTCCAGTGCCTTTGCAACAGTGTCATTCCAGTTGGAAACCTGAGTAAAGGTAATGGTATCGCCTTCAGCATCCGTCGGGAAGCCTGCGTTTGTCTCCACGTTCAGGAGCTTTTCTGTGGTTACAGCGAACTTTTCAGTTTCAGCAGCTGTAGCAGAAATCGCAAGAACCTGACCCAGTGCAACCGGAATTGCGACAGTTGCAGCAAGAAGTCTGTTAAATGTCTTCTTCATTCTTTTTTACCTCTCTTTTTTTGAATTGCATTGCCGCCTGTACGGATGTCTCTCACCCGACTCAACAGCTGCAGTCCGTTCTGGTTCATACCGCTTCATAAACAAAAACGACCTGCAAACGGCAATTGTGACTGCCTACAGGTCTGCCTATAGCAGCCCCATAAACAATTTACATACGTATTTTAACATATTATTTCGCTCGTGTCAAGCCCATCCGCTCTTTTTTTTTAAAATTCTTCGCTGGATATTATCCTCATTTTTGTCGCTTTTACACAATTCTGCGGCGGTATTCTGAATATTCCACCGCTTTCCACAGGCTTTTCAACAATTTTCTGTGCCAACACCGCATCTCCGGCGGAAGCGACAAAGCCCACACAACACGAACGCCCAGCCTTTTTGCCGCTGTGAAATCCGTGCCGCCGGGTCGGGATGCCAGGTCGATGACCAGAGCTTCTGCCGGCAATGCCCTGAGCACCGCTTCGGTGAGAACCGGCGCCGGGACAGTGTTCAGCACCAGCGTGCTCCCTGCCGCCGCCTGTTCCAATTCTGTCATGGGCATAGCACAGCAGCCCTGCATCACTGCAAGTGCTCTGGTCTCGCACCGTCTGGCGCAGACGTTCACCGTCATGCCCAGTCCCCGGAGCCGCGGTGCAAGTGCCATGCCGATCCTGCCGTAGCCCACGATGAGTGCTGTGCCGCCGTCCAGGGTGGATGCCGTTTCCTCCATGGCGATCTGAATGGCGCCCTCGGCAGTGGGAACGGCATTGCTGAGGCATAGTTCCTCCCGCAGAAGGTAATCCTGCGTTTCCATCCCTTTCGCCAGGAAACAGCGTTTCACAGCTTCCGAACACTGACCGCCCAGCACCAGTGCCCCGGGCTTTCCGTGTTCCGCGAGCACTGTCAGCGGCATCGGCTGTTTCCCGAAGGGTACCTGCACTGTCTCATCGTCCGGGCTTGCCGCAATCGGCAGCACCAGCACATCATATGGCGCTACATCATGCAGATCCTCCCCACAGCATATCACACCGCTGTTTTCCAGCGCATCCTGCACAAAGCCTGCCGCCTGCACCGTCCATCCGGGCAGTTCCGCCAGTTTCCGTGCCGCATAACATTGCCGCAGATCGCCGCCTGCCACCAGAATCACCTTGTTGGTTTGCATACCCATACCTCCGCTCCTGGAATTCCTCTGCCAAGTGCGAATCCAGGATTCGCATCAGCACCACCCATGCCGGCATCCGGCGCATACACGCAGCGGAGACCGGGATCTGTCAGCACAGCCAGCCAGGACATGCTTTCAACGAGTTTTCAACATATTCACTGTGGAAACAGTGGAAAGTACGCCCATTTCAATTCTGCTATGCCTTATTCCATCCTATGCTGCCTTCGAAAAATGGTGCCTTAATCTTAATCATGAGGCGTCAGGGAAATACCGCCATTCCTCATTTTATACTAATCTCTGATCAGTTCCATGAAAAGATTCGCCGACAGGCATTCGCT
>NZ_CALDMP010000078.1 GCF_937915125.1 uncultured Ruminococcus sp.
ATGCAAGCATATGACGTGCAAAGCCGTCAGGCGCTCTTTGTGCGGTGTTGCCCAAGGCAATACCGCCAAAAATAAAGGAGAACAAGAACAATGCGTATGGTCATTCAGCGTGTGAAACACGCAAGCGTTACGGTGGACGGCGAGATCACCGGGAAGATCGGACAGGGATTTCTGGTACTGCTGGGAATCGGCCCCGATGACAACGAGCTGATCATGGAGAAAATGGCAGATAAGATGATGCGTCTGCGGATCTTTTCCGACGAAAACGATAAGATCAACCTTTCCCTCCAGGATGTGGGTGGCGGACTGCTTCTGGTATCCCAGTTCACCCTGTATGCCGACTGCCGTAAGGGAAACCGTCCCAGTTTTGTCCAGGCAGCACCGCCGGCGCAGGCAGAGGCACTGTACGAAGCCTGCAAGGCATATTGCAAAAAGACCGTTCCCGTGGTGGAATCGGGTATTTTCGGCGCAGATATGCAGGTGGAGCTTTGCAATGACGGTCCCTTTACGGTAGTGCTGGACTCTGCGGAACTGGGGATGCATTCCTGATAAGCAGGGTTATCGAAGCGCAGTGCTGCCTTTATACGATTGGATTTCAGCTGGATTTTAACGTCTGCACGCAGGATTTTCACGTAATTTCCATAAAAACATGTGATAATTGGAGCATAGAAAAAAGATGGAAACACGCCAGGGAATTGGGTACACTATAAGGCAACACCGCACAAAGAGCGTCTGACGGCTTTGCACGGTATTGCCATAAAAAAGAGGAGTTTTGCACATGATGAAAAACAACTTTGGGGTACCGGATAAGAAAGGTAGCGTGCGGACAATGCAAAAGAAAATTTTCTCCTGGGCAATGTGCATGGCAACTGCTGCAATGCTGGCTTGTACCGGATGCGCACAGAACGATACGGAGACAGCGGAAAGTATCGTGACACAATCTGCCGCTGAGGAAAATGCAGAGAATACGACAGAGGAAAGTGCCGATGTTATCAGCGGCGAACCGCTTTCCGCAGTGCAGTCAGGGAGTATGGGCGTGACTGCCGATGAGGACGACCTTTGCGGTACGTATGACAGCTTCGATGGGGAGATTACCCTGAAAGACGGTGCCACAGCTGTTTCCGGCAGCAATGCAGATGCGGTTACAGTGGACGGCGATCAGATCAGCATCACCGCCGGCGGAACATACCGCCTTACCGGAATGCTCACCAATGGTCAGGTGCTGGTGACTGGTGCGGAAAAGGTAAAACTCTATCTGGACGGCGTGAAGATCACCAACGCCGCCGGTCCAGCGCTGGTATGCATCAATGAGAAGCGCACCATTGTTTCTCTGGCAGCGGATACGGAAAATATTCTGGCGGACAGCGCTGCAAATGCCGCATACCTCATTGGTTCTCAGGAAATCGACCCCTGCGCTTTGTATGCACAGGATAAGCTTACCATCAACGGCGCCGGGTCACTCACGGTCAGCGGCAACAGCGCAGATGGTCTGATCTGTAAGGATGATCTGAAGCTGGTAAGCGGTAAAATTTCAGTGGACGCTGTGGAAAACGGTGTAAAAGGCAAGGATTGCGTGGCAATGTTCGGGGCTGAGCTGGATATCACTGCCGGAAATGACGGCATCAAATCCACTGAGACTGCGGATACCACAAAGGGCTTTCTTCAGCTGGAACAGGGCAATGTCTCTGTGCAGGCTGGGGGCGATTGTCTCCAGGCAGAAACTCTGGTGTGGATTCAGGACGGCACCTATGTTCTCACCAGCAGCGGTACGGCTGTAAATGGAGAGACCGGTGAGGCGAACAGTGCAAAGGGTGTGCATTGCAGCGGTGATGTGGAGATCACCGGCGGCACGGTTTCCATAGATGCGCCTGAGGACGGGGTACACTGTGCAGGTGTTTTTGATATGCAGGATGGTACAGTAGATGTGACCAGTTCCCAGGATGGCATTCAGGCAGACAGCGATCTGCTGCTCTCCGGCGGCACAGTCAGTGTTGTCACCACTGGTGAAGTGGCTGCATCGGCACAAGATGATTTCGGCGGCGGTATGCACGGCGGTTTTGGCGGACAGATGCCGGACGGAGAAATGCCTCAGATGCCAGGCGGGCAGAGACCCGATGGAGCTGCGCCGGAAATGCCAGGGGGACAAGTGCCTGCCGGCGAAAATGGTGATGCAGCGCAGACTGTCTATGGTCTGGTGCAGGCGGTGAACTGGAATGCTGACACCCTGACAGATACGGCAGATATTGCGGATACCACAGCAACAGAAAATGCCACCAGCAAGGGCATCAAATGCGGCGGCAATCTGACCCTCAGCGGCGGCAGCTGTACTATTGTTTCCACAGACCACGCAATTCATGCCACAGGAACAGCCCTGTTTGACGGCGCAGATCTGGATATCACCTCGGATAACAAGGGTATCAGCGTTCACGGCGATCTGACGATCTCTGACGGCAATATCACCATACAGCAGTGCACGGAAGGCATCGAATCCAAGGCGAATATGACCATCAGCGGCGGCAATGTCCGTATTCTGAACGCTTCTGACGATGGTCTGAACACCGGTGGTACTGGAGAGAGCCATGCCATGACCATTTCCGGCGGCTATCTGTATGTCTGTGCCGATGGGGATGGTCTGGACTCCAACGGCACCTGGGATATGACCGGCGGCACGGTGATCGTATGCGGTCCCATCAGCGGCGGAGACGGCTCCATGGATGCCAACGGTACTGCGACATACAGTGGCGGCACGCTACTGGCACTGTCCAGTCGGGGTATGATGGAATATCCCGAAAGCGGCTGTCTCGTTGCCACCAATTGCAGCGCTTCTGCCGGGGATTCCATTTGTATTGTGGGTGAGGACGGAACTGTACTTGCTGCAGTGACAACGCCCAAGGAAGTTTCGGATGTGATTTTCGGCATTGGCGATGCGTCCGCAGAGGCGTTCACCATTGTGGTGGGCGGCACCTATAACGGTACATACAACGAGGACGGCTTCGGTCAGGGCGGCACTGTCACCGGCGGTACAGAAGTGACAGCAAATGGCGGCTCCGGCAGTATGCAGGGTGGTATGCAGCCGGGCGGCGGTATGCGTGGCGGCGGACGTCAGGGTGATTTCGGCGGCAAGATGCAGCCGGATAACGGGACGCTGCAATAATTTGACAACTCGAAGTAGTCTTCTTGGATAGATGAAATGCGTACGGGTGAAATAGCCTGTGCGCATTTTGTCGTATGGTATTTTTGAGAATGGAGAAGAAATTGTATCGATGCAATGGAAACTATTATTCTCTTTTGGTCATGCTTTTCCCTTGTTCGGCATATACATGTGACAAAACACTGTAGAAAGAGGGAATCTCTATGCCCGGTCTAACCTCCAAACAGGCGCAGGAACGGCTGCGCCGGGATGGTGAAAATGAGCTTGCCGCCGCTGCAAAACTGCACCCCCTGCGGATGTTCCTCGGTCAGTTCCGTGATGTCATGGTCATGATCCTGCTGGCAGCCACCGCAGTTTCTGCCTTTCTCGGGGAACTCACGGACGCTGTCACCATTATCCTCATTGTGCTATTGAATGCGATCCTGGGCTTTTTGCAGGAATTCCGCACGGAGCAAACCCTGGAATCCCTCCGGAATCTCACGGCGCCCACTGCTGCTGTCTGTCGTGACGGAAAATGGCAGACCATTCCGGCACGGGAACTGGTCTGCGGTGATGCCATTCGTCTGGAAGCCGGTGACAATGTTCCGGCGGATGCCGCACTGACCAGTGCCGCCGGGCTCGCTGTGAACGAATCCATACTCACTGGCGAATCCGAAGGGGTCTCTAAACAGGCAGGCAGTCCCGATGATACCCGGAACGACCTACACAAGAAAAATATTGTCTATGCCGGCACAGCGGTACTCCGGGGCAGCGCTGAAGCTACAGTCATTGCCACGGGTATACGCACCCAGATGGGGCAGATCTCCACCATGCTCCAGGACGTCCAGCAGGAAATGACACCTCTGCAAAAACGCCTTGCCGGTCTGGGAAAGGTAGTGGCATTACTCTGTCTGGGTGTCTGCGCTGCCGTATTTCTCGCCGGGGTGCTTCGTGGTGAGCCGGTATTTGATATGCTCATGACAGGTATTACCATTGCCATTGCAGCCATTCCCGAGGGACTTCCGGCAACTGTGACCATTGCTCTGGCACTGGCAGTCAGCCGGATGATGAAGCGTGGTGCACTGGTAAATCGTCTCCATAGTGTGGAGACCCTGGGCTGTGCCAGCGTCATCTGCTCCGATAAGACCGGAACGATTACGGAAAACCGCATGACTGTGACCCATGTCATTGCCGGCGGTGAGGAATTTTCCGTCACAGGAACGGGTCTCCAGATGGCAGGGGCAATTTTGCAGGAAGGCCATGGGGTAAACCCGGCTTCGAAGCCGGCACTACGGGAACTGTTCACCTGCGGTGCATTGTGCAGTACAGCGGAAATTCACAGCGAAGCTCCACAAAAATCCCAGCGCAACCGCAGCGCACGTACAGACCGTGGCACCTGGAGTGCCACAGGAGATCCCACTGAGGTGGCATTGCTGGTAGCGGCGGAAAAGGGCGGTATTTCCCGGAAACAGCTGCTGCGTACTCATCCGGTGCAGCATATGGAGCCTTTCGACAGTGAAACACGCCGCATGTCCGTGACAGTCTCCGACGGCGCAGGAACCTGTACATATTGGAAAGGTGCGGCGGATTGTATTCTTCCATTGTGCAGCTTTCAGATGGAAGGCGGCAGGGTTGTACCCCTGACAGAGTCGGAAAAGGCTGTGATCCGCCGACAGGTGCTGGCGCTGTCTGATCAGGCACTCCGGGTACTTGCCTTTGCGAAACAGGACGGCTCCACCTGCATTTATCTGGGGCTTGCAGGTATGTTGGATCCTCCCAGAGAAGCCGCACGGACTGCTATCCGCACCTGTGCACGGGCGCAGATCCGCACGGTCATGATTACCGGCGATCACAAAAATACAGCTACGGCAATTGCAAAACAGGCGGGGCTTCTCCGGGGAAAAAAGGCGATGACCGGGGAAGAACTGGACGCTCTGACCGATGCCCAGCTGGATACCTGTCTCGATCAGTATGCCGTATTTGCCCGGGTGAATCCGGCGCATAAGCTGCGGCTGGTGCGTGCCTATCGCCGCCGGGGTGAAATTGTTGCCATGACCGGTGACGGCGTGAACGATGCGCCGGCAATCAAAGAGGCAGATGTGGGCGTGGCAATGGGGCAGAGCGGTACGGATGTGACACGTCAGGCGGCAGATGTGGTGCTTACGGATGATAACCTTGCCACGCTGGTGGATGCCGTGGAGCAGGGACGATGTGTCTATGCCAATATCCGAAAGTTCGTGCGGTATCTGCTATCCTGCAATATCGGCGAAGTACTCACCATGTTTCTGGGAATCCTTATGGGAATGCCTGTGGTGCTGCTGCCCACCCAGCTGCTTCTGGTGAATCTGGTGACAGATGGTCTGCCGGCGATTGCGCTGGGTCTGGAGCCGCCGGAACCGGAGGCGATGCAAAAACCGCCCAGAAAGCCGGATGAAAGTTTTTTCTCTGATGGACTTATGGGACGTATCTTTTTCCGGGGCATTCTCATTGGCATCGGTACATTGGGATCCTTTTCCGTTGTAGCACGCATGGGCGGCACGCTGGAGGCGGCACGGACGGCGGCGTTGTGTACGCTGATCCTGTCCCAGCTGGTACATGTGTTTGAGTGTAAATCGGAACGGCGCACTTTGTTTTCCATGCATTACGGCAATAACCTGTGGTTGGTGGGGGCTGTGCTGGTATCTCTGGCGGTGCTGGCTGCGGCAATTTATGTGCCCATGCTCCGGGTGATTTTTTCCACAGTGCTCCTGACAGGACAGCAGCTGGGGATTGCCGCTGGATTTTCTCTGGCAGTGCCCCTGTGCAGTTCTATATTCGGGCTATTTACAGGCAAACGGAAGAAGAGGGAGTGATGAATGCATAATTGTGGTATCGCCTTGGGTGATGGATTGCTTTACCACTTTCAAGAATCTTGTTAGGCAACCTTTTTGACAACAGATAGAAAATATTTTTAGATATTACAGAATACTGCAAATGACATTCTACCCCACGCAAATCAAATTTTAAATTATATGCTGTAAAATGAATCATTTTATGTAGGGGCGAACATTGTTCGCCCGCCAAGAATCCAGGCAAACCGCAACGGGCGACCAATGGTCGCCCCTACAATAATTCATATTTTACAAAAATTGATTTGTGTGTTCTACCGCAAAAACATCTTGACACCGACCTTTTCCCTATGTTATAATAAAACCGGACAGGGGAAGGCACCCATTACAAAAAACAGCGTCCGATACTAATACGAATCCCTCAAACTCCAATAGATAAACTTGCGGCATAAATTTCGCCATTCGTTGTCGAATATCCTCGATGGGCGAAAGCCCATCTTGCGGTATTCTCCTAGACTGTCAAAATTTCTGCTCGCAATTTTATCTATTTCCATTTAAGGAATTCGTATAAAAAAGGAATCATCCTGTTATGAAATGTATGACTGTCATTGATTTGCAGGGAAATGTATACGAACCGACCTATCCGAAACGGGCAAAAGGTCTTGTGAAAAAGGGAAGGGCACGGTTTGTGGATGAGAATACCATCTGTCTGACGTGCCCGCCCGGTGAACGGGAGGAAACCGTTATGATGTCTAACAGCGAAACAAAAGCGCCCATGAATCTGACAGCGGCGCAGATTTTCGAGGAACTGAAACAGATCCGGGAGGATACTTCCTATATTACCCTTGCCATGGAAAAGCTGGAAAAGGTGCCCACAGCGCCGGCTTCGGAGAATGAAGCCTGCGTGGAAAAGATCGCCGCCATCCAGAAGATCGTGCAGGAACGGGAAGAGACCAACCAGGCACTCATCCGTCTCTATGAAAAAATGTATGACGATGTGTACTACACCGCAGAACAGGAGGCAGATGCCGGTGCATAAGCCGGAACTGTACTTATCATGAACCAAAAAACCGCTCTGTAATTCCCATTTTATCGGAATACAGAGCGGTTTTTGCTTATTTATGATTACTTAATAGCCGTTTCCAGCGCCAGATGCATCATGTCGGTGAAGGATGTCTGCCGTTCTTCCGCAGTGGTGGCTTCGCCCCGGAGAGGACAGTCGGACACGGTGACAATACAGAGCGCCTGCTTTCCGGCAGCGGCGGCATTCATATATAATGCGGCGGCTTCCATTTCTGTGGCGAGAACGCCCATTTTTGCCCACTGGGGCAGAGGACTCGGCTCGTTGTAGAAAACATCAGTGGAGAGCAGATTCCCCACATGAACAGGAATATTCAGCTTTTTTGCCGCATCCGCAGCCAACGACAGCAGTGCATAGGATGCAATGGGGGCATATGTGCCGGGGAGATGATACTGTGCGGCGTAGTTGGAATCGGTACATGCTGCCTGTCCCAGTACCACGTCCCGGAGCTGGATGTGGTCTGCCACACCTCCGGCAGTGCCTACACGGAGAATGCGTTCCACATCATATTCGTGGTACAGCTCGTAGGAATAAATGCCGATGGACGGCATGCCCATGCCGCTGCCTTGGACGGAAATGGGTACGCCGTGATAAGTTCCCGTGTAGCCATACATGCCTCGGACCGTGTTGTAACAGATGGCATTTTCCAGAAAATGCTCCGCAATGAATTTTGCCCGGAGCGGATCCCCCGGCATGAGAACGGTTTTTGCGATATCGCCTTTTGCGGCGGCGTTGTGTGGTGTTGCCATAAGAAAGACCTCCTTATTTTCTTCGTTTCAGCTGTGCCAGAGTCTGTGTCACAGCACTGAAATTGTACAGCATCATGAATACAAATCCTACAGTCAGGATAAGGATCCACATGGGCGGCTCTTCTACCACCACAATGCCCAGCAGGAACAGTGCAGCTGTGTTTGCGGCAAATTTGGCGTGGTTCACCGGGAAAGGCACATACTTCCGGGCATCCACAATGCGGATGCAGTAGCAGACGAAATAGCTGACAAAGGTGGCAATTGCCGCACCCATAATGCCCCACAGGTGGATCAGGATGATGTTCAGCACAATGTTCACTGCTGCCGCCACAAGGCTTGTCCAGAAGGAATGGGTGGTGTGCTGGGTGGCAGAGTAGACGCTGCTGAGGAACTGGTTGAAGCACATCATGAGTACGCCGACGATGAGCACCGGTGTGTACCGATATGCTGTAGCGTATTCGGGGTAGGTATCGGAGTTAATGAGGATGTTGGAGAGGATTTGTACAAAGACGATCAGACCGGCGCTGGCAATGAACATAAAGGACTGGTATGCGTCAAATACCCGATGGTAAAACCGGCTTCGGTCACGGGAATCATTTTCTTCAATGGCGGACATATTCCACGCCTGAAAGAAAATCGTAGAAATGGTGGAAATCAGGTTCGGGATCTTAGTGGAAACGCCATAGATACCGGCGGCAGTTTCGCCCACCAGACCATCCGGTCCGGACATGTATCGGATGAATAGCCGGTCGGAGAAGCCGGTGACCAGCCACAGCAGCGCCGACGGAATCAGGGGTATGGAAAACCGCAGCATGGTGTGCAGCATGTTCCGGTCCATATAGCGGGGACGGAAGAATTTTTGCAGTCCTGCCACTGCCCACAGGAAAATACCCGACAGTAGGTCGGACAGAATGACAGAGATCATAAAGCCGGTGACGCCCAGGTGGAATCCCGCAATGAATGTCACGTTGAAGATAAACAGGGTCAGGGTGGCAAGAATACCATCCATAGCAAAGAGCTTCACCAGACCACGTGCCCGGACAAACTGGGAGGCGATCTGCCGGAATCCTGAGGTGATACAGTAGATCACCAGCAGAATGACATACCCTTCTGTATAGGGCAGCAGATTCAGCAAAGGAGACAGCAAGATGAGAATGCCGATGCCGAACAGCTCTGTGATACAGGCGGAAGTAAAGACTTTCCGGTTGTCAAAGTTCTTGTCGATGCCGTAACGAATGACGGCGTCTGCAATGGAAAATGTAATAATGGGGATCAGGAAATTCGCCGTCAGTTCCAGCAGCTCCTTGGTGCTGTTGTCGCCCGGATTGATATTTCCCGTATAAAGCCGGGTTAGCAGCAGGAGCAGGATCTTGGAACCAAAGGAACCAATGGCAAAAACCAGAGTGTTGGAAACGAGCTTTTTGTATTTGTTCATGAAAGACCACCTTATGTTTTTTGCAGTTGATACGAATCTAATTTGAAATCAGGCGTTGGAAATTCGGAATATCTGTTTTTTATGTATCGCCGCAGGCGATACCGCCATTCCTGATTCCACATTCTTTAGGCAACACCGCACAAAGACCGCCTATCGGCTTTGCACGTCATATGCTTGCATATTTTCCGTCATATTTTACAAAAATGCTCGTGAATACACAAAGTATTCACTGCGCTTTTTGTTTCATATGACGAAAAATCTGACGGCGCATCTAACGCGCAATCTTTGTGCGGTATTGCCTTTATAAATGTATTATAACATAAAATTTCCGAAAAGAAAACGTTTTTTTTTGAAAGTCCTGAAGAATGCAAAAAATGTAAAAACCGCACAAAATATGAAATTTACTTTTGTGCAATCATACAAAACGAAAAAATTTTTTTGGAGGATGCAACATTTCGGTGCCCTCGATTGTATCCATTATGAAGGGATTTTTCCAGGCTGTGAAGAACGGCTTGCGGAATCCACATGGAATATGCCATAATATCCGGCTGTGGGGACAGCAGAAGGGACAGCATCGTGCATGGTGCTGGCTGTCACCGCCAAGGCTTCAGAAGGGATGCGCTCGCCAGCGCAGAAGTCGGACACCGGATATAGTCTGGAATATGCCATGCGGATTCTGCCGAAAGGGTTATTATTTGTTTTTTCCATTTCCTCCGATTGCTGTGCCCGAAGTCGTTTGCTGCGGCTTCGGTGCTATGGCAGCTTATGAATCTGTGAAAGCAGATCTTCGGGCAATATGCCGGGGTATAGGGATATCCTTTGGAATATTGTCAAGGCAATATCGTTCAATCTGATTATTTTTACAGATTGACATAATATATACATATCATGTTGATAAAAATGCGGTATACTAAAAGGGTACGTTTAAAAATCCTAGGGAAGTTTGACGAATGTCATCGGTTCCTAAAAAGTGCCCAAAAGAGGGGAACGGTTTCTGGCGAAAAAGAACGCAGAACCGGAAAGTTGTACCGGAATGAGCTTTCGGGCGAGTTTTGTTGGAAAGCGATAGGAGGCGTTTTCATGCCGCAGGACATGACAGCATTTGCGCAGTTCTATGCACGGCATGTAGATACGGTATATCGTGTTTGTTACATACGGATGAAAAACCAGATGGATGCGGAGGATCTGACCCAGGAAACATTTGTGCGTGCCATGGATCAGCCCCAGCTCTGGGCGGATGAGAAACACGCAAGGGCGTGGCTCATCGTCACAGCTTCGAATCTCTGTAAAAATGCGCTGCGGCACTGGTCGCATTCCAAGCGTGAGGAGGTCGAGGACTGGGAGGCTGCCATGGGGACATCAGAACCGCCGGATCAGGATTCTGCCGTATTGTCGGCAGTGATGGATTTGCCGGATCAATATAAAACAGTCGTGTATTTATTTTATTATGAAGGGTATTCCGGGGCAGAGATTGCCGGGATGCTGGGAAAAAAAGAGGCAACAGTCCGTTCGCTGCTCCATCGCAGCAGAAAGCTGTTGTCCAAGTCGCTGGGAGGTGAGCTGGATGCCGAATCATGAAGAACAAATGGAACGCCTGCTGCAGCAGGCGCTGGAGCAGATTAAGCCGGACGAAGCGGCAAAGGATCGGATGTATCTGGAGATCATGCGGCGTGCTGCATCACAGGAAACGGTGAAAAAACGCCCATGGTATCTCCGCTGGCAGACTTCTGCCGGAATTTGTACCGCAGCGTTGATGTGTGTCGTTGTTGCGGCGGCATCGCTGCATGGAAGAATGCCTCAGGGCGGAACGGAACAGCTCCAGGTAGTAACGCCGGATGCGGTGACAACCGCCGCAGTTTCCGAGGAAGCTACTTCTGGGACGGTATTGGAGGACCAGACGGAACTCCGGACAGAGACAGTGACTGCGGCGCATTCGGATACAGAAGCGGTGCAGACGCAGACAGCAGCTTCGGGCGCAGCGTATGCGGAGACAGAATCGGCAGCAGTGTTAGAAGGAAATCAGCCGGCAGTGACCGGTCAGGTTTCCGGACAGGTGCACCGTCAGACTACAACAGTCCCTGTGGCAGCGACAACAGCAGCACAAACAGAGGCACCGGCGTCAGAGACAACGGCAAAGTCCGGGGTGACAACTGCACCGGGTCAGGAACTGTCCACAGATCCTGCGGCAACGACTGCGCCGACAGAGAGCAATGACATGCCGGAAACACATACGGATATTCCCATCCGCCAGAATATTTATCTGTACTATAAGCTCACCTGGGACGGCGTTCGCTATGATACCCAGTATGCGGAGACCGCAGGAAAGGGACTGGAATATCTGGGCTATGGCGTGACCAGCGGCGCGGAAACAGACGGAACATATACGGTTCTGATCTACGCCATGGAGGGTGTTGACCCGGCACAGCAGCTTGCAGTACAGTATGCCGGTGAGGATGCCTATTATATTTTTACTGCCGCGCAGTAACGGCGCAGTGGTTCTTATGCATTTGCCAAATAGGGGAAAATGAAAAAATGACAACTGGTAATCGACGTCACAATCTGCCGTGGCGTCGATTTTTTGGCGATTATGACATGAAAGGTTGATTTGCGGAATGGACTTTGCACAGTTTCCGCTGCTATTTTGTTCTCTCAGCCGAAAATCCTATGAAAAATGCCGGAAAAGCTTGACAGCATAGCGGCTGTTCTGCTATAATAAAGGTGTATGCTGTATTCAATTGAGTATGGCACTGCCGGCAGATGCCGGCGAGATCCTTTTGGAAAGTGAGATGTGCCGGCATGATCGCTTGATACAGCGGATGTGCCGGTGCCTTTACCATATGAAGAAAAATAACCGAGATCAGTTTAAACGGATCTTTTCGTTTTTTGCGGCAGTTCTGCTGGTGAGTCTCTATGCCGGCGGATTCGCATGGGTCTGGTATCACAGCTATAGCGATGCCATTCTGCTGCCCTTCTATCGGCGCGGCAACTGGGTGATGATCCTGATCTATGTGGTATTGGTGTTGCTGTTTGCAAAATCCTTCGGCGGTCTGAAGATCGGCTATCTGAAACGAACGGATATGTTCTATTCCCAGACCCTCTCTATTTTCTGCGTGAATCTGCTGACCTATTTTCAGATCAGCGTAGTAAACCGTGACTTTTCTGCTGTGGTGCCCATGGTGCTTCTGACCGGTGCGGATCTGATCGTGCTGGTTCTGTGGATCGTGTTCATCAACAAGCTCTATTTTCGAATCTATCCCCCGCGGAAGCTTGTGGTCGTTTACGGCGACCGCAATGCAGCGGAACTGGTGCTGAAAATGAGCCGCCGTGTGGACAAGTATATGATCTGCGAATCCGTCAGCGCCGACGCAGAGCCGGAGCAGATCTATGATGCCATTGAACGCTATGAGGGTATTATTCTCTGCGAGGTATCGGGTGCCCAGCGAAACGATCTGATCAAATATTGCTTTGCCAAAAATATACGGGCGTATATTGCACCGAAAATTTCGGATATTATTTTAAGAGGTGCAGAGGAGATCCGGCTCTTTGATACGCCGCTGCTGCTCTGCCGCAATTATGGTCTGACCTTTGAACAGAAGCTGGGAAAACGGATCTTTGACCTGCTGTTTTCCGTGGTATTTCTGGTGCTGCTGTCACCCATTATGCTGCTGTCTGCCATTGCCATTAAGCTGGACGACGGCGGTCCGGTGCTGTTCAAGCAAAAGCGCCTCACCATCGGCGGCAGGGAATTCTATGTGTATAAATTCCGCAGCATGGTGGTGGATGCTGAGAAAAACGGTCCCCAGCTGGCAAAAGAGGACGACAACCGTATCACTAAGGTAGGACGTGTCCTGCGGAAATGCCGTCTGGACGAATTGCCGCAGCTTATCAATATTCTCCGGGGAGAGATGTCTGTGGTGGGACCCAGACCGGAACGTCCTGAGCTGGCGCAGGAATATGAAAAGACCATGCCGGAGTTTGAATTCCGGCTCCACGTCAAGGCCGGGCTGACAGGCTATGCCCAGGTGACAGGGCTTTATGATACCCTGCCCTATGACAAGCTGAAAATGGATCTGATGTATATTGAAAATTACTCCATTTTTTTAGATTTGCGTATTATTCTCATGACTTTGAAAACTGCACTGTTCCCCGGTGAGACAAACGAGGAAGCAAATGCCCACGATGCACAGGAATTGCTGCATCAGGAGCATATGGAGCAGATGCAGAAGCAAGATAAAGGAGATCAATCATGAAGATTACAGCAGTGATTATGGCTGGCGGCAGAGGCGAACGCTTCTGGCCCAAGAGCCGCACCAATTATCCGAAGCAGTTTCTCTCTCTGACAAAGGACGGAGAAACTATGATCCAGAAAACCGTAAAGCGGCTTCTTCCCATGGTGGCCATGGAGGATATCTTTGTGGTGACCAACGTCAGCTATGCGGCACTGGTTCAGGAACAGCTCCCATCCCTGCCGGCGGAGAATGTTCTCACAGAGCCGTGCGCACGCAATACAGCGCCGTGTATCGGTCTGGCTGCGGCAGTGATCCGCAAGAAGTACGGCGAAGCCATGATGCTGGTTCTGCCGTCGGATCACCTGATCCGCTATGAGGAAATGTACATTGATACCCTGCGCCAGGCAGTTGCCGTGGCGGAAAAGGACGAGAATCTGGTGACCATCGGCATTACGCCAACCTATCCGGAGACAGGCTATGGCTATATCAATTTCGCACGGGATACCGCCCTGGAAATGCCGGGTGTGTATCGGGTAGAGCGGTTTGTGGAAAAGCCGGATCTGGAGACAGCAAAGGAATATCTGGCGTCTCACCGCTATCTCTGGAACAGCGGCATGTTTGTATGGAAAACCTCGTCCATTCTGGCGAATATCCAGAAGCTCATGCCGGATATTTACGACGGTCTGACTCGTATCGAGGCGGCTGTGGGCACGGCGGATTATGAGAGCGTGCTGGAGACAGAGTATCAGGCATTCCGCAGCGAATCCATTGACTTCGGTGTTATGGAAAAGGCGGAGAATATTTACACCCTGCCGGGCAGTTTTGGCTGGGATGATGTGGGAAACTGGCTTGCAGTGGAGCGCATCAATTCCACCAATGAGTACGGCAACTATATTGAGGGTGACGTTATCACCATCGGTACGGAACGCAGTACCATCTGCGGCGGAAAGCGGCTCGTTGCAGCAGTGGGCGTAGAGGATCTGATCGTGGTGGACACGGATGATGCCGTGCTCATTTGCGCAAAGGATAGCACACAGGATGTGAAGAAGGTTATTGAGAATCTGAAGATCTGCAACCGGAATCAGCTGGTGTGAGTGGATTTTAGACAGTAGACGTTAAAAGCATATCGCCGCAGGCGGCAATGAAGTTTTTTGGTCCAGCAATTTTTCAAAAATGCTGGCGAGGTCCAGGGCGAGGAGCCCTGGTCGCCGTCCGCAGACGGCGAAACACCCTGCGCCGTACTTTCGGCGCACGGAGAGGGTGGTGAGAAAAAGCGACAGCTTTTTCGAGGAGGGGCGAACAAGACCGCCCCTCCTTGTAAAACCATCTTATCAAGTAAAATCTTGCAAACGTCCCGGTGGGACGTTTGCAACATGGCAACAAAATTAAATTTCTGCTAGCGCATAAAGTTCGCCTTTTTGCAGCAAGCATTATCATATCAATTACAATCTCTCCGGAACCATTTCCGGTGAAAGGAAAGGAATTTATTATGAGTAAACATGCACTGATCACAGGTATCACAGGACAGGACGGCTCTTATCTGGCAGAACTGCTGCTGGAACAGGGCTATGAAGTATACGGCATTATGCGCCGCAAGAGCGTTGTGGATTATGGCAACGTGGAGCACATCAAGGACAAGATCCACTTCATCTATGCTGACATGACTGACGTCATCTCCCTGATCACAGCTATGCGTATCTCTCAGGCTGACGAGGTTTACAACCTGGCTGCACAGTCCTTCGTTGCTACCAGTTGGGAACAGCCTCTGGCAACGGCTGAGATCGACGCTCTGGGCGTTACCAATATGCTGGAAGCTATCCGTTCAGTAAAGCCGGAATGCCGCTTCTATCAGGCATCCACTTCCGAAATGTTCGGTCTGGTACAGGAAATGCCTCAGACAGAAAAGACCCCCTTCTATCCGAGAAGCCCGTACGGCGTGGCAAAGCTGTATGGTCACTGGATCACCAAGAACTACCGTGAGAGCTACGGCATGTTCGCTTGCTCCGGTATCCTGTTCAACCATGAGTCCGAGCGCCGTGGTCTGGAATTTGTCACTAGAAAGATCACTGACGCAGTAGCACGCATCAAGTGCGGCGTACAGGATTGCGTAGAACTGGGCAATATGGATTCCAAGCGTGACTGGGGTCACTCCAAGGATTATGTCCGTGCAATGTGGCTCATGCTCCAGCAGGATCAGCCGGATGATTATGTCATTGCCACCAACGAGACACGTACTGTCCGGGAATTCGTGGAAACTGCTTTCGCACATGCCGGTATTACAGTAGAGTGGCAGGGCTCCGGTGTGGATGAGATCGGTATCGACAAGGCCACCGGCAAGACCATCGTCAAGGTCAATAAGAAGTTCTTCCGTCCGGCGGAAGTGGATGTTCTCCTGGGCAATCCGGCAAAGGCAGAGTCTGTTCTGGGCTGGAAGCGTGAGATCCCCTTCTCGGAACTGGTAGAGCGTATGGTGAAGAATGACCTGGCGCTGGTAGAACATGAACTGAAGTGCCAGAATGTTTAAAAGACATTCCGTCTGATTGTAGGGGCGGATATCATCCGCCCGTGTTGTAACTGTCAAGTGATCGGGCGGCTGATAGCCGCCCCTACGGAATTTTACGAAAGCTGTACGAATGGAGTTGAAAAAGGTTGCGTATTGCATTTGATGTACTGCCGCTCATTGGCTGCCGGATGACGGGAATCGGTTACTGCGAAGCCGGACAGATCCAGGCGTTGTCCAAGTTGCATCCGGAGGATGAATTTCTGCTGCAATTCTTCTCCCGCAAGGACGAGCATATCAAAATTGAACGTCTGAAACCCTATCTCCGGGATAATGTCAAGCCCCACTGGGCAAAGGCGTCGGGCTATGTCTATCGGCTGGTGTCCAACTTCCTGCCCGTATCCTATCAGCATTATTTCGGGGACAAGGCACAGGTGACGCACTTTTTCAATTATATCGTACCGCCGAAGGTTGCCGGGAAAACCGTTGTCACAGTACACGATATGGTGTATAAGACCTTTCCGGAAACAGTCCGGGGCAGAACGAAATATATGCTGGATACGGGACTGAAAAAGTCCATGAAACGTGCCGACCGCATTGTGACGGATTCGGAGTTTTCTAAGCAGGAGATCATCCGCTATTTCCCGCAGTTTGCAGACAAGATTCGTGTGGTATACTGCGGTGTGGATACGAACCGGTTTCATCCCGTAGAGGATACAGCGCAGATCGAAGCAGTGAAGCAGAAATACGGCATCGACCGGGAGTATTTTCTGTATCTGGGCACGGTTGAGCCACGGAAGAATCTGGAACGGCTCATGGATGCCTATCACCAGTTTTGTCAGGGAAAATCCCTGCCTCCTTATCTGGTGCTTGCCGGCGGAAAGGGCTGGTTGGACAGTGGTATTTACCGCAAGGTAGACGAATTGGGGCTGAAGGAGTCGGTGCTGTTCACGGAATATGTGCCGGATGAGGAGATCTGTCCCCTTATGTGCGGCGCGTTGGCGTTTGTATTTCCGTCCATTTATGAAGGGTTCGGGATGCCGCCGTTGGAGGCAATGGCGTGCGGCGTACCTGTGCTGACGACTCATGCGGCATCTCTGCCGGAGGTGGTGGGGGAAGATGCTGTTGTGGCTGACCCCTACGATATTGGCTCCATTGCAGATGGGCTGGAACAGCTGTATACAGATTCGGCATTGCGGCAGAAATTATCCGAAGCCGGGCCGAAACGTGCGGCGCAGTTCTCCTGGGAACGCTCTGCCCGGCAGCTGTATGAGGTATACCAGGAGGTCTGCGGTGGCTGAGCAAGAGAAAAAACTGCATATTTTGCAGGTCAATAAAGCGTATTATCCCCATATCGGCGGCATCGAAAGCCTGGTGCGTGTCTTTTCTCGGAAGATGCAGGAACGTGCTGAGGTAAAGGTGCTGGTCTGTCAGGAAAAGGGTAAGGGCGAGGATCGTGTGGTGGAAGGAGTTCCTGTCCACTATGCATCTAGTCTGGGGACATATTTCTCCTGTCCGCTGTCCTTTTCTTTTCTGCGGAAATTCCGTCAGATGGCGAAGTGGGCGGACGTGGTGGAGATCCATGTCCCCTTTCCGCTGGCGGATCTGGCATGTCTGTTGTCGGGATATCGGGGTGCTGTTGTCATTGCATGGCACAGCGATGTGGTGCGGCAGAAAACACTGCTCCGGTTTTATAAGCCGCTGCTCATGCGGTTTCTGCGGCGTGCGGATTGTATCATTGCTGCAACGCCGGGACATATTTCCAGTTCGCCTTTTCTGACGCAGTTTCAGGAAAAATGCAGAGTGATCCCCTATGGCATTGATGTGGAGACATATCGGAATGTGGAGCGCAAGCCCATTCTGCGGCAGATACAGCGGAATCCGGACACAGTGCGCATCCTTTTTGTGGGACGGTTTGTGTACTACAAGGGAATTGAAGTGCTCTTGCAGGCGTTCCGGCAGGTTACCGGATGTGAGCTGTTTCTGGTGGGACACGGCACTGAGGAAATGGAGCAGAAACTGCACCGCATGACAGAAACGGATGGCACGGCGGAGCGTGTGCACTTCCTGGGGAATCTCTCCGAGGAAGATCTGCGGGCTGCTTTTGCGGACTGCGACATATTTGTGCTGCCGTCTGTTGCCAACAGTGAGGCGTTTGGCATTGTCCAGCTGGAAGCCATGGTTTACGGCAAGCCGGTCATCAATACATCCCTGCCCACAGGCGTACCCCATGTGAGTCTGGATGGCATCACAGGGATCACAGTACCGCCGGAGGATGCGGATGCATTGGCGAAAGCCATGCAGCAGCTGGCAGATGATCCGGTACTCCGGGAAAAGTACGGCAAAGCAGCGGCAGAACGGGTGAAACAGGAATTCAACGAGAAAAACGTGGTGGATGAAGTATATGCCACGCTGGCGGAATTTGCGGAAAGGCGGCATGGGAAATGAAAGCACTCATTATCGGCGGCGGCGGATTTGTAGGCAGCTATCTGGCGGAACATCTGGTGCAGGACTGCGGCTGGGAAACCATCCTGACCAAACTGCCACAGGAAAATGTTTCAGTTGCCGGATGCCAGGCGTATAACCTGGATATTCTGGATCGGGATGCGGTACAGGCACTGCTGGTGCTCCAGCGGCCGGACGTGATCTTTCATCTGGCAGCGCAGAGCTCCGTGGCATATTCCTGGAAGAATCCCCAGCTGACGGCGGATATCAATATTCACGGTTGCCTGAATGTGTTGGACGCTGTCCGGGACGTGGAGGGATACCAGCCCCGGATTCTGCTGATCGGTTCTGGAGAAGAATATGGCGCTCTTCCGGAAGGTACGAGTCTGGTACGTGAGACCACGCCGGTACATCCGGGGAATCCCTATGCCATTACGAAGCTGACCCAGAATCTGTTTGGATCGCTCTATGCCAAGGCGTATGGGATGCATGTGGTCATGGTGCGTGCGTTCAACCATATTGGCCCGGGACAGACACCCCAGTTTGTGGTGGCGGATTTCTGCAAGCAGGCGGCGGAAATTGCAGCCGGTGTGCGGGAGCCAGTTATGCGTGTGGGAAATTTGTCTGCGGCACGGGATTTTACCGATGTACGTGATGTGGTACGTGCCTATGGGTTGCTGGTACAGCATGGAAAGTCCGGTGAGACATACAATGTGGGCAGCGGCAGAGCAATTGTCATTGAAGAATTGCTGAAGCGGATTATTGCCCAGAGCGGTGCGGAAATCACCGTAGAGGTTGATCCGGAAAAGCTGCGTCCGGTGGAAGTTCCGGTAATTCAGGCGGATATTTCCAAATTGCAGGCAGACACCGGCTGGATGCCGGAAATTCCCCTGGAACAGACCATCGGGGAGACCCTGGCATACTGGAAGTCCAGGATCGGACAGTGAACAGAGGAGGCGGAAACGATGGCACAGCTGGAAGAACTGTTGGAACACGCAAAAATGGGAGAAATTCCCGAGGAACCGGGCTATGGCGCACCGTCGGATGCCTATGCAGAGGAAGAATGGGAAGAGCAGCGTATTAAGAGCTGGCCCCGCCAGATTCATACATTTGGCCTGCGGCAGAATCAGATCAACCGGGGCACGGCGGCGAGACTGCGTGCTTTAGAAATCCAGAACCGCACGCTGGAAATCAAGATCCAGCGGCTGGAGGAACAGATCGAAGCGCTTATGGTCAAGGAAAAGAAGATTCTGGGACGTGTGGCGGCGGAGATGGATACCATGCAGGCGGAGATCAACCGGCTGCGGCTGTCTACGCAGCTGAACAGCAATGCCCTGGATCGGATCCTGAAAGCACCGCAGGATACAGCGGCGCAGGATGATGAGAATTCATCTGAAACGTGAAAAAGGATTTTAACCCGTGACACGATCTTCGGATCTGTCCCACGATAATGCGGCAGGTACTGCAATGTGCGGTATCTGCCGCATCTGTTTTGGATGTCTGTGCCTTGTAAGTGTTTTGTAGTAATTTGGACAGGAAATTTGGCGGAATGCAGAGCGCTTCCTCCCGCTTTTCTGGAAAATTTAGAGAAAATGCCGATGAAAGAAGATAATTGTAAATCTTTTGTAAGATTTCTCTTGACAACTGCACAGGAATACGATATAATAAGAATAACACATTCCGCATGAAATAATGGTACAACGGAGGATCTTACAATGGGCATTTTTTCCAGAATTGGCGATGTATTAAAAGCCAACATAAACGATATGATCGACCGGGCAGAAGATCCGGAGAAGATGGTAAAGCAGATCATTCTGGATCTGCAAAAGGAAGTTAGCCAGGCGACCCAGGCGTTGGGAAAAGCCATGGCAAGCGAGCGGATCGCAAAGCGGCAGTATGACAATGCAGTGAAGGTTTCCGCAGACTGGGAGGCAAAGGCAAAGGCTGCTCTCAATGCCGGTGAAGTGGATCTGGCGAGAAAGGCACTGTCTAATAAAGTGAAGGCAGACGAGGATGTAAAGCAGTATCAGCAGATGTACGAGCAGATCTCTGCCCAGACGGCGCAGGTACGGGAACAGGTGGAGACGCTGAAATCCAAGCTGGAAGAGGCGAAGAGCCGCCAGGCGATGCTGGTTGCACGTTCTCAGATGGCAAAGACGCAGAAAAATCTGGCGCAATCCGTGGGCGGTCTGGATTCTTCCAGTGCTCTGGACAAATTCAACCGCATGGAAGAAAAAGTGACACAGCAGGAAGCAGAGGCAGCTGCTTTTGCGGAGATGGCTGGTTCTGATAATTCTGCGGACGAAAAGACCTTCGAGCAGATGCAGCGTGATATGGAAGTGGATGCAGAGCTGCAGCGTCTGATGGCAGAAATGGGTCAGACCAGCACCGAACCGGAAACAGAAGGGAGCACGATGTAACATGGCAAAAAAGTCTGAGAGATCTTCTATCGGCAGCTTGATCTTTGTTCTGGCTTTGATCGCAGCAGGTGTCGCCGCTGTGGTATATGCCCTTTCTACCCATCGCCGGCATGTGAACCGGGAAAAATGGAAGGATTATGACGAGTGCGGGCTGGCATAACCGATTTTGAGAAAACACCAATCCATACAATGACAGACGGATGCAGTAAAAATGTAACTGCATCCGTTATTTTTTTAAAAAATGAATTGCAATTTGAAAAAGGCTGTGGTATAATAGAATCAATGAATTGGATAAAAAAGGGGAAGTGGACATGCACGGCAATAAGATTGTGCTGGATCTGGAATTTACGCCCATCCGGGATCCGGATCTGCAACTGGTGGCAAGCAGTGAAATTATAGAGATCGGTGCAGTGAAGCTGAATGAACAAAATGAGATCCTGGATGAGTTTCAGACCTATGTGAAACCCCAGTACAGCAGTATTCCGCCGCATATTACGCGGATCACCGGGATCGACAGCCAGACGGTGGATTCGGCACCGGATTATGCAGCGGCTGTACAGGAATTCACCCAATGGATCGGCAGCGAGGTGTCCAGCCGGTTTTATACCTGGAGCGATTCTGACCAGCCTGTGCTGCTCCGGGAGGCAGATCTGAAAGAGCAGTTCCTGCACGATATGTTTTATACCCACTGGGTGGATTTGCAGCGCATTCACCAGCGGATGTACGGCTTTTCCCGTCCCATGAATCTGACCAGCGCACTTGGCTCCATGCAGATCTATTTTGCCGGAACGGAGCACGGCGCACTGGCGGATGCCAGAAATACAGCGGAAATTCTGCGGAATCTCAGCAGTGTCCGGGGCGTCCAGGAACGCATCGAGAGGTCACATATTACATATAACAATACGGAATCTCATGGGTTTACCATGGATCTGGTATTTAAAAGAAAATAAAGGCAACACCGTGCAAAGCCTTTAGGCGCTCTTTGTGCGGTGTTGCCGAAAGGATAAGCATAAAATGATAGAAGTGTTCTCTGCGCCTCAGATATCCAGGGAGGTTGTTGCAAAAAAGATGCTGAAACATGTGGGGATCGCCTTTGCGGCGCTGGCTGCGGTTATGATTCCTTTGTTTATGAGCATTTCCAAGGACTCTGCGGCAAATCGGAATGCCGTCAGAAAGGTCACATCAGAGACAACAGAGCTGTGGACTGTAATCGTATTTCTTGTTGTTCTGGCAGCTGTGGTCTATCTGAGTGTGATGGGTATTTTCCTTTCCCGGAAGATCAGAAAGCAGTTTTCAAACTGGGTTTATTATAAGGGAACGCTTTATCTTGTGTCGGCATCTGTTCCCGCAGCACGTGGGAATGCAAATGGGTCACAGGTGAGAAGAATCATGAAGATTCAGGATAAGGCACTGGCTGTATTGCGTGATACGTACACCCTTTCCAGGATTTTGGATGGTGAAGAAAAACACAGCAGAATTCATGCAATCCCTGTGACAGACGTGAGCCGGATGGAACAGAAAAAGAATGGCGTCAAAGTGCGTTTTGACAGGTATTCTGCGGTAATTTCCAATCAGACAGAAGGATATAAGCGACTGGTGGAGCTTTTGAGGGAACGGCTGAAAACATAGAATAATACTGAAAAGAGCGAATCGGCTTTCAAAACCGGTTTGCTCTTTTTTATACTAATCTCTGATCAGTTCCATGAAAAGATTCGCCGACAGGCATTCGCTGATCAAGGAAAACGTCCGCAGGCAGGCTGTCGCCTGGCAAGGGCGTTTGACGACGAGCAGCGAGTGGATGGCGGTGAAGATTTTCATGGGTTTGGTCAGAGATTAGTATTATAATCCCAAAGACATCTTATTGATCGCTGTTCCTGCCTTTGTCGGTATCACCATAAAAATTTTTTCAAATCCTCTTGACAAATGTACTAATATGTGCTATAGTGTACTTATACAGTAAGTACACTTGAAAAGGAGGTAACCCGTGGAGATTGTTATCAGCAGCAACACCAGCAAGCCCATATATGAGCAAATCACATCGCAGATCAAAGCCCAGATCATGGACGGCAAACTCCGGACTGGTGATCCCATTCCGTCTATGCGCAGTCTGGCAAAGTCTCTGCATGTCAGTGTGATCACTGTACAGCGTGCCTATGAGGAATTGCAGCGAGACGGCTTCATTGAGACTACCGTGGGGCGTGGCAGCTTTGTTGCGGCGCAGAATCAGAGTTTTTATCAGGAGGAACAGCAGCGGCAGGCGGAAGAGCACCTTCTTGCTGCTGCGGAAATTGCACGAACCAGCGGTATTCCACTCAGCAAGCTGGTGGAACTGCTCACCATGTTTTATCAGGAGGAAGAATGACATGAAAATGATGCTGGAAGTACAGGAACTCACTCGTTCCTACGACAAATTTACATTAGACCATGTGACGTTCTCCATTCCCGGAGGGACGATCATGGGACTTATCGGTGAGAATGGTGCCGGAAAAAGTACTACCATTCGGGCAATTCTGGGTCTTATTCGCCGGGATGCCGGGGAAGTACGCTTTTGCGGCGAACCGCTTACGACGAACAGCAAGGCACTGAAAGAGGACATCGGCGTGGTGTTCGACAATATTGCCTTTTATCCGGAACTGACGGTGGAAATGGCTGGAAGTATTTGCCGAAAGTCCTACACACGGTGGGATGATACATATTATCAGGAATTGCTTCAGAAGTTTTCCCTGGAGCCGAAAAAGAAGATCAAGGACTTGTCCCGGGGCATGAAAATGAAGCTTTCTCTTGCCATGGCGTTTTCCCATCATCCGAAGCTGTTGCTGTTGGATGAGCCGACCGGAGGACTGGATCCAGTGGTGCGGGATGATCTGCTGGAGTTGTTTCTGGATTTCGTACAAGATGAAGACCATGCCATACTCTTGTCCTCCCATATTACCAGCGATCTGGAAAAGGCGGCAGATTATGTGACATTTCTCCATGAGGGAAAGGTGCTATTCTCCAAGTCAAAGGACGAATTGATCTATCAGTACGGCATCCTGCGGTGTGGAAAGGAATTGTTTGAGACCCTGGAGCCGTCGGAGATGCTGGCGTGGCGGAAAAAGGACTATGCCTATGATGTGCTGGTTGCCGACCGGGAGGCTGCACAGCGGAAATACCGGAATGCTGTGGTGGATGCGGCATCAGTGGATGAAATTATGGTACTGTATGTGAAAGGAGAACGGATATCATGAAAGGCTTACTGTTAAAGGATTTTTATAATCTGAAGAAGAATGGGATCTTTATGCTGATCACCCTGATCTGTTTCGGATTTTTCGGTGCCATGGGAGAGATGGGCGCTTCCTTTGTCATTATGTGGGGACTGATCGCCAGTATGCAGATCATAACCACATTTACCTTTGACGAAGCGGTGAAATGGAACAGCTTCGGCATGACCATGCCGGTGACCCGAAAGGAACTGGTGGGGGCAAAATTTATCGTGCATTGGTGCATGACCATATTTGGCATTGGCGTTACCCTGGCGGCAACACTTCTCACAAGTGTATGCTTGCAGAAGCTGACAGGGGAAATGCTGCGGGAACTTTTGATAACATCGTGGCTGGGCTTCTGGATGATCCTGTTTCTGGGCGGAATATCGGTGCTTTTGCTGTTCCGGTTCAGTGCAGAACGCACCCGGCTGATCACAGCACTTGTGTTTGCGGTGCCTATGGCCATTTGTATTGCTGTGACAAATATTTTTTCTTCTGTTGATACATTTGAAATGTCTGTAGGTGATGTTTCTGCGGCAATGTATGTGGTGTTGCTGGCAGGCATTCCGGCGGTTGTGCTGGTATGGGAGTTTGTCATGTATCGGATTTCCTGCCGGGTTTTTGCAAAAAAAGATCTGGCGTGAGGGCACAGATTGGAAGAAATGAAAAGAGCGAGTCGATTTTGAAGTCGATTCGCTCTTTATTTTTTGAGATAATTGGTGAGGTGGGGTTATTCCCATTCCCCAGATTTCTTCAAACACTAAACAAATTTGCTTAGTTAATTTATGCTGTGGTATCTCAGTTATACATTTTGCTCTGTACTATACTGCCCACTGATGCCAAGTTATCATTTTTTTAGCGCCATGATAACAAAGACCAGCGACTTATAGGAGAATATGTGCCCGGTGGCTTGCTCCTTATTTGGTATTATAGCGCAGATTGGGGAGGTTGTCAATACCCTTTTATGGCATTCACAATTGAGGACGTATTCCATTTCACAACTTTATTAGCGTTGCTTTTTACAACTGTGGAAGTACGTTCTGATCCCCATGGTTCAATAGCTATTATCCTCTTTCCCATTTCTTGTGCCAAGTTTATTTCTATATTAATCCACTTACTGTATGTAGAATATACACCAGCAAGAATTAGTACGCATGAAGCGTGTTGCATTTGATTTTTTATTGCGGCTCGTAATTCACGATCATTCTTTGCATTGTGAATAGGAGCGTCTTTTGGGACAGAGTAATCTCTGTAATATAAACTTGATTCACTATCCAATAAGCTTTTCAGCTTATCATAGTAGTCGCTATAAGACCAGGAATGGCTAATAAAAATATTATAAATCATCGTTATTTCCTCATTTCTTCTTTTAATTTTTCATAAAATCTTTCGGTTTCGTATCTTTGACGGTTTTCAACTGAATAATGTTCAAATAACACCCTAGATTCTGTTGCAACTTTTTTTCGTACTTTAATATATAAAGCAATATCATTTAGCGTTCTCAGTCTTGGCCAGTATGTCAGATAATCTGGCAATGTAACAGTGTGATTCAAATATGTTGCTGTAGGCATATCAACTTGAGCTGACATCCCAATTTCAAACGGAACCCACCAAGATAATTTTGTTTTATCAGACATTACAACTATTATATCGCTGCAGGCATTGAGGTTTTCCTTAATATGGTCAGTTAGTTGCTTCCCTCCGAGTTTAATATCATTGTCAAGTACATCTAAATATGCTGGCACACCATATTTTTCAAATTCTTTCTTTAATAGAAGTGCCTGTGCGCTGTCTGCGTCTTTATGAGAAATAAAAACTTTCATTTGACCTCCTCATATTTTGTCCATGATAAACTTAATCACGGGAATAATAAAAGAAACAGAAAACAGGATAATAAATAGCCATGGTATAGCTTTTTCTATTGAGGTGAGTTCAGGATACTTATATTCCTTTTCCAACTTATCCCATTCATATGTATATGGTCTTAACGGAAGCTTCTTTTCAATTTCGTTCACAATACCATATTTTACTGTACTCAGCGTTTTATAGCTCTTGATAGTTTTAATCCACAAAACACAAATAACAATACCTACAACAGCAAGAATTATGCTCTTTAAATCAAGTGAAAACGAAATTACTGCCAACAGAGCTGCATTAATCGTAATATAGATATTGTTGGAATTACTGCGCTTTTCAGTGTTGTTATTTGCCATATCCACACAAGTTTTCCACTGTTCAAGAACAGTGCCCTCATAATCACCGTTATAGTTTTCTTTTTTGATCGATTCAAGTTTCAACGTCTTTACTGCCTCACTTTCCATGCTTAGTCTTATCAACGAGTACGAGTGTAGTCGCACCCTTTGGTGTCGGCGAAACGGTTTTGCCCTTAACAAGCGTAACCTCCGTCTTGCTTCCGACGGGTTTGTACTGACCCGAAACAGGGGCTTTCTGCCCGGTTTTTGTCTTTGTAGCCATTTCAGCCACTCTCCTTAAAATTTATTTAAAGAGATCACACGCTTAATTTTTACTTTCTGCCGACAAAAAACTATTGCATTCTGTGAGAAAATATGATATAATAGTAGTTGCTACACTGGCCAAAGTATCATATTCTGTATGAAATGCTTTTGCCAACTTAAGAGATGCCCCTCACACGGGCATCTTTTTTCATGTGACCGCTTTATTGCGTATTGGTAATGATGTTAGGCATTGCTCCAAACGCACCTTCGATCATTTTCTGACCGAGCTTATCATAGCTTCGTAATCCTGGAATATCACTGATGTGCTTCATTGAGCTTTCACCGTATTCGTTCTTGTCCATGAGCCAAACCTCATCACGCTGTACTGCTTCGTTTATCAGCAAGATATTATGCGTTGTACAAATCAATTGAGCGTTGTATGGATTGGTTTCAGGATTGTAGAACAGTTCTATCATTTTTTTTACTACGGTTGGATGAAGACCGTTCTCGATTTCATCAACTATAAGAATATTCCCGGTACTAAGTGCATCGAATATTGTTGGCAAAATGTCGAGAAGTTTGATTGTGCCATTCGACTCGATCTGTAAAAAAGGTAACTCGCTTCTATCAACAGCCTTATGCTTGTCATAAATGCTGTGAGTTGATTTCACATCTACACGGACACTTTTCAAAATAACAGCGCGGTTTTCAAGATCATCAGAATCAAGAGCGTGTTTTTCAATTTTTTTCTCATTGAACTCCACCTGTATATCTTCCAGTGTAGGATCGGCACTCTTTAAGATTTTCAGATACTCCTCTTTCTTTTCAGCCGAGAACGTTTCTTCACTGAGATTTGAAAGACCTCTCATAGCAGCCATATTGACGACTTGCATATTGGTAATAGTTGCCACTATAATTGTGGCAAGCTTATTATTAAGAAATGAAAGTACAGTTTACAAGGGACTACACAGGGTAGGTATCTGACGGGAGGGGTGCC
>NZ_CALDMP010000079.1 GCF_937915125.1 uncultured Ruminococcus sp.
CTTTTTGTTTCATCTGACGAAAAATCTGACGGCGCATCTGACGCACAATCTTTGCGCGGTATTGCCTTACATATTTACTTAAAGGAGAATTTATCATGAGCAAAGACTTCAACGATTTTCTGAACACCCCGGACAATTCCGCAATGTATGACACCCAGGATATCCAGGATAACAAGATCTGGGCTGCCCTTTCCTATGTGGGAATTCTGTTCATTCTGCCGCTGCTGGTGAATGGCGGCAACTCCCGTTATGGAAAATTTCACGCAAATCAGGGATTTATCCTGTTTCTGGCGGGTGTTGTCTGCGGCATTGCCGGTGGCATCCTGAGCTTGATACCGATTATTGGCGGCATTCTGTCTGCACTGCTTTCTCTGGCACTGCTGGCGCTGACTATCATCGGTATTATCAATGCTGCAAACGGCAAGGCAAAGGAACTGCCTCTGATCGGCGGTCTGCTGCACGTATTTGATAAGTGATCGGGAAGGATGGAAATATCCGTTCCGGTTTGGATGATGTTATGATTGGTAGGGACACGGTGTGCCGTGTCCTTGCGTGAATTTGCGTGAGTTTGTTTTGTTATTGGCTTTTTAGAAGCGCTGTCATCTCCTCTGCTGCAGTACAATCGTATTGCACCGCCCCGATCAGCATCTGATTTTCATCCACCAGCAGTTCCGTACGGAGTGTATCCTGTCCGGAACTGCTTTGTGTATAAGTATAGCGTGTTGCCGTCTCTCCCAGATGTGCCGTCAGAGCTAGCCCCTGTGCGTTCTGCAACGCTGCATAGCCCTCATAGGCATCATCCACGCTGACAGGCAACCGTACTGTCTCAGCGGCAATACAACTGCTCTCCGGTTGCCCTTGTGCCCGGAGGAATTCCGTCCGTGCGGCTTCGTCCTCCAGGATGATCTGCACCGGCTCCTCCGCCGGCGGTTCCTGCTGTATCCACCACGCCAGCCAGCCGCATCCGAAAAGTAAGCCCAGTATGCCGGCTGCTAAAATACCACGTTTTCCCATTCTATGCTGCCTCCTTTGCTGTATGGTATGCGGACAGATGAGAAAACAGAACAGGAGGTTTTTTTATGCGCCTGGATCAATTTTTGTCTGCCAGAACCATGTATTCCCGCCGGGAACTGCGCCAGATGATCACAAAGGGAAAGGTCACAGTGGACGGCGCTGTTACAAAACGTGCCGATCTGCCTGTTGATCCGGAACAGAACACCGTATTGCTCTGCGGAAAGCATGTCTCCGGCGATCAGTATCTCTATGTGCTGCTGCACAAGCCCAAGGGTTATGTCACTTCCACAGATGAGCCGGGACAGCACACTGTCATGGAACTGATTCCGCCGGAAATGTGCCGGAAGGAACTGTGCCCGGTGGGACGGCTGGACAAGGATTCTACGGGGATGCTCCTCCTGACCGACGATGGACAGCTGGCACACCAGGTCATTGCGGCACGGAGCCACGTGGCGAAATACTACCGTATCACGCTGGCACGTCCCTGGGAGGACGATTATGCGCCGCAGATCGCCGCTGGTATTACCCTTGCAGACGGCGCACAGTGTATGCCGGCACAGGCGGCACTTGTGCCGGGGACGACTCACGAAGTTCTGATCTGTCTCCATGAGGGAAAGTATCACCAGGTGCGGCGCATGTTTGCTGCCCTGGGAAATCATGTCAGCGAACTGGAACGTGTGGCACTGGGCGGGCTGCTTTTGCCGCCGGATCTGGCGCTGGGAGACTGTATTTTGCTCTCTGAAAAAGATGTCCAAAAAATGCTGAAATGTGAAACAGATTTTGCAAGTTTGCTACAAACGCACCAGAGAAGTTCGTCATAATTGATAAATGTACATGCAGAATTTTGGGCAATAAACGACTTGAAAAATGTTTGTTTTTTTGGTATTATTATATTGTCACCGAGAGCAGCGGACGGGAGTTTGGCTCCGTGCTGTTTGGATCGGGAAAATAATCTAGTTTAGGAGGAACTGCACGAATGGCAAGTTTATCACTTCGACATATTTATAAGAAGTATCCGGGCAACGTTGTTGCAGTAAAGGATGTTAATCTGGAAATCAAGGATAAGGAATTTATCGTACTGGTAGGACCTTCCGGTTGTGGTAAGTCCACTACACTGCGTATGATCGCAGGTCTGGAAGAGATCTCTGAAGGTGAGCTGTACATCGGCGACCGTCTGGTAAACGACATCGCACCGAAGGACAGAGATATCGCAATGGTATTCCAGAACTACGCGCTGTATCCGCACATGACCGTTTTCGACAACATGGCATTCGGTCTGAAGCTGCGTAAGGTTCCGAAGGATGAGATCGCTCGTAAGGTTGAAGAAGCTGCAAAGATCCTGGATCTGAGCCATCTGCTGGATCGTAAGCCGAAGGCTATGTCCGGTGGTCAGAGACAGCGTGTTGCGCTGGGTCGTGCTATCGTTCGTAATCCGCAGGTATTCCTGCTTGACGAGCCGCTGTCCAACCTGGATGCAAAGCTCCGTGCGCAGATGAGAACTGAGATCTCCAAGCTGCACAAGAAGCTGGGTACTACATTTATCTACGTAACCCACGACCAGACTGAGGCTATGACCATGGGTGACCGTATCGTAGTTATGAAGGATGGTATCATTCAGCAGATCGATACACCGCAGGCTCTGTACGAGCGTCCGGGCAACAAGTTTGTTGCAGGATTCCTGGGTTCTCCGCAGATGAACTTCATCGATGCTGTTCTGAAGAAGGCAGACAACTACTATGTAGAGTTTGGTTCGGAAGCAACCAAGACTGCAAAGGCTGTAAAGTATCAGATCGAGATTCCGGCTGCAAAGGTAACACCGGAACTGGCAAAGTATGTCGACAAGGAAGTTATTCTGGGTATCCGTCCGGAAGCAATCCACGACGACGAGATGTTCCTGTCCAACGCAAGCACTGGTGTCATCGACACTACTGTTGAAATCACAGAAATGATGGGTGCTGAGACCTATCTGTATCTGGTTTGCGCCGGCATTCCGCTGACTGCTCGTGTAGATCCGCGCTCTACTGCTCGTCCGCAGGATGAGATCAAGGTTGCTCTGGATCCGAACAAGATTCACCTGTTCGACAAGGAAACCGAAGTAACAATCATTAACTAAGTTTCTTTTCAACTGATTTTTATAAGAAGGATCTGTACTCTTATGGAGTGCAGGTCCTTTTGTTTTATCTGACGAAAATCTGATAGTGCATCTGACGCACAATCTTTGTGCGATATTGCCCTAAATTTGCAAAAATATAAAAAAATGACCTGCATAAAGCAGGTCCAAAGATAGATGAAACCATTTAGGGGAATTGGGGGATTCTTCAATCCATGCTTAAAGTATACAGAAGAAAGCTTGAAGCAATCTTAAAAAATGATGTGTTTTCGGGATTTTCTAAGGATTTGCACAGCTCGTTCCGACGTTGGGTCAGAACAGCACTTCAGTACGCTCAGAAAACACAAAAGCCTTGCCGAAAATCGACAAGGCTTTATGGCGCGGAAGGAGGGATTTGAACCCTCGCGCCGGTTTCCCGACCTACTCCCTTAGCAGGGGAGCCCCTTCACCACTTGGGTACTTCCGCACACGAGTATAGTGAATCAAAATATGGAATATTCCATTTGTTTGAGAATGTTCAACTGGCGGAGAGGGTGGGATTCGAACCCACGGTTCCTCTCGGAATCACTGGTTTTCAAGACCAGCTCCTTAAACCACTCGGACACCTCTCCAATTCGCACTAACAGCTTATTTATTATACAACAAAATGACTTCTTTGTCAAGTGAATTTGCAGAAAAACTTTCTTCAAAACAAAACTCTTTTAAAAGGAAAGCCAGTTTGCAAAAACTTGAAATATATCCATCCAGAATTCCTAAGAAAAGAATGTGCCATGAACTGCAATATAAAAAAGAAAAAAGCTTGCATTCTTTGGAGATATGTCTTATAATGAAAGAGTAGCTTATGAAAAAGGAGACTGGCTTATGCTGTATCAATATTCCCTGACAACACCGGCAGAGGATCTCTGCCCCATTACCGCCCAGGTGCAGGGCGCTGTGGCAGAAAGCGGTATTTCCGACGGTATTTGCGTGGTATACTGCCCCCACACAACCGCTGGGATCACCATTAATGAAAATGCCGATCCGGATGTGGTCACAGATCTGCTGCTTGCCTATCGGAAAGCATTCCCCGACCGCCCGGAATTCCGCCATATGGAGGGCAATTCTTCCGCCCATGCCCGTGCTTCCGCCATGGGGAGTAGTGTCACCATTCCGGTGAAAAATGGCAGACTGGTGCTTGGCACATGGCAGGGTGTGTATTTCTGCGAATTTGACGGCCCGCGCAGACGGACATTCTATGTAAACATCATTGCCGGTTAAGAGAGGAGCATTTGTTATGGATCAGGAAAAATGTAACACACTGCAAAACTGGATCAATGCTGCGCAGCGCATTGTCTTTTTTGGCGGTGCCGGCGTTTCCACGGAGAGCGGCATTCCCGATTTCCGCAGTCAGGACGGGCTGTATCATCAGCAGTATGACGTACCCCCGGAGACCATTCTGAGTCACACCTATTTTGAACGGCATACCGAGGATTTCTACCGCTTTTACCGGAACAAGATGATATGCCTGACGGCGAAGCCAAACGCAGCCCATCGGAAGCTTGCGGAGCTGGAACGAGCTGGGAAGCTTATGGCTGTGGTGACCCAGAATATTGACGGACTGCATCAGCTGGCAGGGAGCCGCAATGTGCTGGAACTCCACGGCAGCGTCCACCGGAATATCTGCCGTGCCTGCGGTGCAGTGTACGATGCGGCGTGGATCATGATGACCACCGGTGTGCCCCATTGTGACGCCTGCGGTGCCATGGTAAAGCCGGATGTGGTGCTCTATGAGGAATCCCTGCCCGAGGATACGCTGACTCGTTCCGTGAACGCCATTGCCAATGCAGATCTGCTTCTTGTGGGCGGTACTTCTTTGACGGTCTATCCGGCGGCGGGATTGCTGCGCTATTTCCGGGGCGATCATCTGGTGCTCATAAACCGGGATGCCACCCAAATGGACAACATGGCAGATCTGTGCATTCAGGATCCCATCGGGGAAGTGCTGGGGCAGATTACGGTTTGAAAATCAAGGGCAATACCGCACAAAGATTGTGCGTCATATGCGCCGTCAGATTTTTCGTCAGATGAAACAAAAAGCGCAGTGAATACTTTGT
>NZ_CALDMP010000080.1 GCF_937915125.1 uncultured Ruminococcus sp.
TATGGCAAAGAGGTTCCACCCGTTCCCATTCCGAACACGGAAGTTAAGCTCTTTTGCGCCTACGATACTTGGTCATCTCGACCTGGGAAAATTGGTCAATGCCGGCTCTTTTTACTGGGCGCAATCTTTTGGATTGCGCCTTTTGTTTTTCCGTTTGTGGTGCTTACAGGTTTATCCCCACGCCCCGCTTCCGGGCCATTAGCTCAGTTGGTTAGAGCTACCGGCTCATAACCGGTCGGTCCTGGGTTCGAGTCCCCGATGGCCCACCAATTTATGAGAACTGCTGCGTCTGTATTTTGATGCGGCAGTTCTTTTTGCATTAGCGGCTAGTGTGGGGGTAAACTGCGTTCGCCAAAAAAATTTGAAAGCAACCCAGCGGGCGAACAATGTTCGCCCCTACATTGGTACAATCTTACCGGATAACATATGACGCTAACTTGACACCATTCAATTTCCATGCTACAATGAAACTAACAAAAATTCCAGGAGGGAACCAATGAAAGCAATTGTATTTGACATGGACGGTGTGCTCTTTGACACGGAGCGTGTAGGGGATCAGGCGTGGCGGCGTGCGGCTGAGGAGATGGGGTTTGCCGGAATCGACAAGGCGGTGGCTGGTTGTCGGGGACTGAACCGCAGGGATACGGCGGCATTTTTTGCGGCGCATTTCCCGGACTTCGACTATCCGGCGTTTCACCAGCGGAACCATGCCATTATGGCGGAGATGCTGGCGGATGGTATGCCGGTGAAGCCGGGTGCCTATGAGTTGCTAGACTGGCTGAAAGAACAGGAGTGGAAAATCGCACTGGCAACCTCTACTGGACGGGAGAGCACCATGCATCACCTGGAGTCAGCAAAAATGACAGAATATTTTGAAGCAATTATCACAGGGGAACAGGTGGAGCACGGCAAGCCGGATCCGGAAATTTATGAGACGGCGTGCCGGGAACTGGGCACCGAGCCGGCGCTTACCTATGCGGTGGAGGATTCGCCCAACGGGATCCGCAGCGCTTCCGGGGCGAAAATGCGTGTCATTATGGTGCCGGATCAGATTGCGCCCAATCTGGAACTGCGGCAGATGGTCGTGACGGTGCAGAAAACGTTGCTGGATGTGCGGCAGTTTTTGGAAAAGTTTGGGGAGTGATGTGGCTATTTGCGCAAAACAATTTGTTGAATTTTGTGAAATTTAACTATTGACAAGTTTATAAAAATCACATATAATATAATTAATGGTTGATTCGATTTTTTTCGACACTCCGATGTAAAAATAACTGTGTGGAATTTGTTTGTTTTATCAATTGACAAATTCGATGAAATAGGGTATGCTATAATTACAAAGTAAGTATTGCGCAGTACAAAAAAACAAGGAGGTCAATCAATATGATTCAGTCGAAAAAATGGAAATGTCTGGTGTCAGGTGTAATAGCAGTTGGTTTTGTTGCTGTGGGTTCTTTGCAGTATACCGATTATGTGTTGGCAGCGGAAGAGGCTGGGAATGCGGAGATTGCATATGTTGATGATGCGTTAAGTGCATATCTTAGTGATACTCAATATGCGTCTATGGAAGATGTTTCTCTAAGTGATGCGATTCCTTTTTACAATTTCGAAGACGGCACTGAATATGCGTGTGAATACATCACCTACTATGGTGATGATGTAATTGGTTTGCTGTACTTAGAACAGATTGAGGGTAATTTTTATTCATCGTTTAGAAGTGGAGATTTTACTGTAGTTCAAGAAGCATACGAAGATGGTGATGAAGTTGCATTAGGTCGTTACAATGATGAAACATTGATTTACGATGGTTCTTCATTCTATGGTGTTGATTCATCAGAAGTTGTAAATGCAAATGAAATTGAAACTTCCAACATTTCATTGAACTCGTTAGACCAGACACATGACAATATCGCAAATTCATTTTCATCAACAGGTCTTTCGGCAAGTTGCCCTGTGGAAGTTGTCCCAAATGTGAGTATCAATGGCGGTCTTTGTTGGGCAGCTGCAATAGCAGCCAAATATAATTATATGAATGGCTTGTATGAAGGTGATGGTGGATATGTCGATGCTGTTGATGTAAATCAAACAGTAATTAATGCAACTGGTGCATCATCAACGGTACCATTAGGATATCCTGTTTATATAAAACAAGGGTTGAGATGTTATGGCTTATTAGATTCGTATGTGGGTTCAAGCCATAGTTCCATTTCTGATGTTACAGCCACAAGGGCAACAATGACTACAACAGAGTTATTTACCGAATTATATTGGGATAATCCTGTTCTTATTACTATGAGTGGCTCTGGTGGTAAACATCTTATGATTATTAGTGGTGTGTCGTGTGGGACGGGAAATACTGCGATTTATACGGTTGTTGATTCGAATTTTCCAGAACCTGTTGAGGTGCTATATAATAATGCAACATCTTCTACAGGTGATGGCTTTGTTTATGCAGCTGAAGGTACACCACAATATAGTGCTTATGGTAACAAGTCATTTACACGATGGTGCGATACTTACTCGTATGTGTTTGCACCTGGAACCTGAATTTATACTAGAAAGGATGATTTTTATGAAAGGAACAAAAAGGATAATATCAATGGTGACTGCATTTGCATTGACAATCAGCGCCACAAGCGCCATGACAGTATTTGCAGAAACCAACCTCGCAGATTATCCCCAATGCGTCAGCGATTCTCAAAAGGAACTGGTGGAAGCGTCCATTGCAGGGTATTTCACTTCCTGGCGGTATGAATTTGACGGCGAACTGACTGCAAAAGAAGATTACACATACAGTGATTATTATGCAGTTTATGGATTCCAGACAATGGAACAAGTGGATACTGCAATCGTTCTGGTGCGCCAGAATGCGGAATGGATCGGGTACTTTTCTGCGCAGATGGATACCGATGAAAATGGCGATGTCTATCCGGCAACCTATTACAGCGGCGTGAATTCTGTGCTGGTGGATGCTGTGGATAACAACAAGGATTTTTTGTTGGGAACAAATCATGATTCTGAGTCCTGCTATTGGGTAAACAATATGTTCCGCTCCCAGATGATCTATGTGGACGGAATGACCTATGACTGGGGCTGGGATCAGGTAGTCGGCGGAGACCCCTCTACTTTGGAATATGTGCTTTATTATGAAACCTCGATAGAAGGACCGATTACGACAACTGCTACTCCCGAAGAAACTGACACAACGACTGCTACTCCTGTCGGCGGTACAGCGGTGGGCGACATCAACCTGGACGGCAAAGTAGACATTACTGACGCTGTACTCATGACCAAAATGGCAAACGGCAGTGTGAGCCTCAGCGACAGTCAGTTTGCCGTGGCAGACTGCAACAGTGACGGCGAATTCGGTGCTGAGGATGCCCTTACATTGCTGAAATTTCTGGTGCATCTGGTAGGCACCCTGCCTTATACCGGCTGAGAAGCGGAACGAATGTTGTTTTGAAAATTACAACACTTGATCTATGGAGCGGAGCAGATCTTCGGAGATGCTCCGCTTTACTTTGTAAATAAAGTGTAAACAATCTGGATTTTCGCTTGACGAACTTAGCAGACGTGTTATAATAGTGTTAGCACTTAAATAAAGAGAGTGCTAATAGCGCATTCTCTTGCAACATTGCAGAAAGGAGTCGTGCCCGGTGGGGCACGGAGAAAAAGAGATGGAACAGAAACAATTTCAGGCAGAGTCCAAGCGTCTGCTGGACATGATGATTCATTCGATCTATACCCATAAGGAGATTTTCCTCCGGGAGCTGATCTCCAACGCCAGCGATGCCATTGACAAGCTGTATTTCCGCTCCTTGACGGATGACAGCGTGGGCATGAACAAGTCCGATTTCGGCATTCGCCTTGCCATTGACAAGGATGCCCGGACGCTGACCATTACGGATAACGGCATCGGTATGACCAAGGCGGAAATGGAAGAGCACCTGGGTACCATTGCAAACAGCGGTTCTCTCCAGTTCAAGAAGGAGAACAGCCTGTCCGATGACAACCAGATCATTGGTCAGTTCGGCGTAGGCTTCTACTCTGCATTTATGGTGGCAAAGCGTGTGACCGTGAAGTCCCTGGCATTCGGCGAGACACAGGGCTATGAATGGCAGTCCGAGGGCGTTGAGGGCTATACCATGGATACCTGCGACAAGGATACCGTGGGTACGGAAATTATCCTGGAGCTGCTGGACGATGTGGACGCTGACGAGGACGGCAATGGCGGTGAGAATTACAGCGAATTCCTCGACCAGTACCGTATCCAGAGCCTGGTAAAGCGGTATAGCGATTATATCCGCTTCCCCATTACAATGGATATGACAAAGAGCCGCAAGAAAGAGGATTCCGACGAGTATGAGGATTACATCGAAAACGTTACCCTCAACAGCATGGTTCCTCTGTGGCACAAGAATAAGAACGAGATCGGCGAGGAAGAGTATAACAGCTTCTATAAAGATAAGTGCGGCGACTATACCGATCCCCTGTGTCATATGCACGTGCGCAACGAGGGGACTATTACCTATGATGCACTGCTGTACATTCCGTCCCATGCACCGTTCAATTATTACAGCAAGGACTATGAAAAAGGCTTGCAGCTGTACGCAAACGGCGTGCTGATCATGGATCGCTGCGAGGATCTGCTGCCGGATTATTTCAGCTTTGTCAAGGGTCTGGTGGATTCCGAGGATCTGTCTCTGAATATTTCCCGAGAAATGTTACAGCATGATGCCCAGCTGCGCCAGATCGCACGGAGCATTGAGCGTACCATTAAGAACGAACTGAAGCGCATGATGAAGAACGACCGGGAGAAGTACGAGCAGTTCTACCAGTCCTTCGGTCTCCAGCTGAAGTACGGCATCTATTCCGATTATGGTATGCACAAGGAGCTGCTTCAGGATCTGCTGCTGTTCCCGTCGTCCAAGGACGGCAAGCTGACTTCCCTTCAGGAGTACATTGACCGGATGCCGGAGGGTCAGGATAAGATCTACTATGCAACCGGCGAGAGCGTTGCTCGTATTGAACTGCTGCCCCAGACAGAACAGGTGAAGGAAAAGGGCTATGAGATCCTGTACTTTACCGAAAATGTGGATGAGTTCGCTATCCGCATGATGCAGAATTATCAGGAAAAGGAATTCCAGTCGGTACTGGACAGCAATCTGGATCTGGAGACAGAGGAAGAGAAAAAGGAACTGGAAGAAAAGCAGGAATCCAGCAAGGATATGCTGGAGGCAGTTCAGAAGGCACTGGACGGCAAGGTCGGCAGCGTCAAGCTGTCCGGTCGGCTGAAATCCCATCCGGTCTGCCTGTCCAGCCAGGGCGATCTGTCCATGGAAATGGCAAAGACCCTGAACGCAATGCCGGGCAGCGAGGGTGAAAAGCTGAAAGCCAATACAGTATTGGAGATCAATCCGGAGCACGCCATTTACCAGACTCTGATGGATCTGCAGGCGTCCGGTTCCGACAAGATGGACGACTATGCAAAGCTGCTGTATGATCAGGCACTGCTCATTGCAGGTATGCCCATTGAGGATCCGGTGGCATTCTCCAACCGGATCTGCGATCTGATGTAATGCTGATTCATTGAAAAAGAGAAGATAGATTATAGATCACCGCCGCGGAGGGAGACTTTTGCGGCGGTGGTTTTTTTGTAAGGCAAAGGGAAAAGGGTGTAAAAAATCCCCGCAGAGTGGCAGCTCTGCGGGGATTCGTCTTTGTGAACCTGTTTGGAGATACTTACATTTCATTCTTATTATACCCTAATTCGAAGGAATTGTCAAGAGCTATTTTAAGGATTCACGGAAATCAATTTTTGTAAAATATGGATTATTGTAGGGGCGACCATTGGTCGCCCGTTGCGGTTTGCCTGGATTTTTGGCGGGCGAACAATGTTCGCCCCTACATAAAATGATTCATTTCACAGCATATAATTTAAAAATTGATTTCCGTGCGGCGGATTCACGGAAATCGTCTTAACAGATAAAAACAGTCCGCCCTCTACAATGTCCTATGGGTAAATCCTATGGGGCATTTGCTATTTTTCCGGCTGTTCCGGGGACTGCATCGGATTCCGTGTCAGCTCCAGGTCGGACAGGAGCACTTGCTCCTCGCAGCGGCATTGGAATGCTTTCAGACGTGACAGCTCCTGTTCCAGCACCTGTATGGTGTGCGTCAGCTTTCGCTGGGACGCATAGTATAACTCTTCATAATCTGTCATAGGGGTTCTCCCAAATTACATTTTGCAGCATGTTACGGCATAGCACTATAAATGTGTCTATATTATTATTGAAACGTATTATTTCATACGAAATACTGTTCTTATTTTGTAAAATCCCTTGCGAAAAAAATGGGAGTATGCTATAATAAGGATAGTTGCATAGGACAAAAGGGCTATCCTCTCTGCTTTTGAAACCGCCTGGAAACAATATGGCAGATGCCGAACGCCGGGATGCAGAGAAAAAACCACAGACCCGTAAAAGGCAGGCAGATCTGTCCGTACAGATTCAGGGGCATATTGCTGTAATCCCAGACGTGCCAGTCCATGACCATGTTGTCGAATACACCTACGGTGAATTCCAGGGCTGTGATCAGGAGCGCACCGCAGAGACATTGTAGCAGTAGCGTTCGGGGCGGTGCGGCGGCATGGAGCAGATACAGCGCTACGGCTGCCACGCCGCCGGTGAGCGCCATGGTCCAGTGGGTAAAGCCCCGGAAGAGAATTTCCAGCATACTGTAGACAAAACAGCCCAGCAGAAAAAACCAGCACAGTTCATAGGGTTTGGCGTGCATTGGTGTCACCTCTCTCTGAGAGAATTTTTACATGTGAAATGCATAATGGGACGGGAGGTCCGGGCGAACCATATTCGTCCCTACATTGCTTCTCTTATCCTGTGCAGAGGAACGAAAAATATACAGGCGGCAAAAAATGCTGTCTATTCTAAGGAGGAATCATGATCCATGCGAAAAAGCGGAATTTTAATGCATATCTCCAGTCTGCCCTCAGATTTTGGTATCGGCAAGCTGGGGGATGCGGCATATGTGTTTGCTGATTTTCTGGCAGAGTGCGGTGTCCAGGTATGGCAGATCCTGCCCCTGTCACCCACCAGCTATGGGGATTCTCCGTACCAGTCTTTTTCGGTACACGCCGGAAATCCCTATTTTATTGACTTCCAACGGCTGGAACGGGCAGGCTATCTGGCACCGCCCGACTACAGCGGCATCACCTGGGGGGATGACCCTCGGCGAGTGGATTACGCCCGGGTGTATACCTATTGTTTCCATGTGCTCCGCACAGCATTTTCCCGGTTTAAGCAGACAGACGAGGATTATCAGGTATTCTGCAAGACCCATGCTTCGTGGCTGCCGGAATATGCCCTGTTTATGGCATTGAAAGATGCCCATCACGGAAAGCCCTGGAATCAGTGGGAAGAACCCCTTGCCATGCGTGAGGAAAAGGCGCTGGAGCAGGCAAGAGAAAAATACGCTGAGGATATCGCCTTTTACAGCGTACTGCAATACTGGTTCTATCAGCAGTGGGATGCGCTGAAAGCATACTGTAACCAGAAGGGCATCTCCATTGTGGGAGATATTCCCATTTACGTGGCGTATGACAGCGTAGAGGTCTGGTCTCAGCCGGAATTGTTCCAGCTGGATGAGGAGCATGTGCCCACCGCAGTGGCGGGATGTCCACCGGATGTCTTTTCTCCCACAGGACAGCTCTGGGGCAATCCCCTGTATGACTGGGAATATCACAAGAAAACCAAATTCGCCTGGTGGACAGAGCGGCTCAGAAGTGCGGCAACGCTTTATGATACCGTGCGTATCGACCACTTCCGGGGCTTTGAGAGCTATTACGCCGTGCCCTATGGCAAGACCACTGCTGAAGTGGGCGAGTGGCTCCCCGGACCGGGAATGGCGCTGTTTGATGCAGTGAAAAAGGAACTGGGAGAAATCTCCATCATTGCCGAGGATCTGGGCTTTGTGACTCCGGAAGTGCGCAAGCTCCTGGAGGACTGCGGCTATCCGGGCATGAAAGTCACCCAGTTTGCCTTTGACGGCGACCCCAAGAGCGACTATCTGCCCCAGAATTATGCTACCACAAATTGTGTTGCCTATACGGGCACCCATGACAATATGACCCTGCGGGGATGGATCCACGGTTCGCCGGCAAAGACCATTGCCTTTGCAAAGCGCTATCTCCACTGTCGGAATACCGTGGATCTGCCGGCGGAAATGCTCCGGATCACCTGGAGCAGTACGGCAAAGCTTGCTGTGGCACAGATGCAGGATTTCCTGGATGCAGGTACGGAGGGACGTATGAATACGCCGTCTACTACCGGGGGCAACTGGCAGTACCGCACTGTGACCAGCGACTTTACGCCGCGGCTTGCAAAGCGGATCTATCAGCTCAATGAATTATACAACCGGCTTCCGGAGGACCCGAAGCCGAAGAGAATCAAAAAAGCAGCACGGAAGGCTGCAATTACAGGAAAAAGGGAGAAGAAATCATGATGACAAAGGAACAGATGAAGAACGGCATTTGCAGTGCACTCCACGGCGTGGATCCCAAAACCGCAACACCCCAGCAGCTGCACCAGGCACTGGGCGAGACGGTTATGGCTGCCATCGCAGAGGACTGGACAAAGAGTACCAAGGCCCACGAAGCATCACGCCGTGCCTGCTATTTTTCCATGGAATTTCTGGTGGGACGTGCCGTTTATAACAACCTGCTGGTGCTGGATGTGATGAAAGAAGCCGAGGCGGCATTTGCAGAGCTGGGCGTTTCGCTGGCAGATCTGGAAGTCATTGAAGATGCTGCGCTGGGCAACGGCGGTCTGGGACGGCTTGCGGCTTGTTTTCTGGACAGCGCCGCTACATTGAATCTGCCTTTGGACGGCTATGGCATCCGCTATAAATACGGTCTGTTCAAGCAGTACTTCGAGGACGGCTTCCAGAAGGAAGTCCCAGATGATTGGATGAAATACGGCGATGCCTGGTCGGTGCGCCGGGAAGAGGACGCAGTTCTGGTAAAATACAACGGCCAGACCGTCCGTGCCGTGCCCTATGACATGCCCATTATCGGCTGCAAGACAAGTCACATCGGCACGCTGCGTCTGTGGCAGGCAGAACCGGTACAGACCTTTGACTTCGATCTGTTCAACCGCCAGAAGTATCTGGAGGCAGCGGCCGAAACGGTTTATGCTGAGGATATCTCCCGTGTGCTGTATCCCAATGACGACACCTGGGAGGGAAAGAAACTCCGCCTGAAACAACAGTATTTCTTCTGTTCTGCATCCTTGCAGAACATCCTGAAAAAGCATAAGGCAACCTATGGTACCCTGGATAATCTGGCAGACAAGCTGGCAGTGCAGCTGAACGATACACACCCGGTAATTTCTATCCCGGAGCTGATTCGTCTGCTGACAATGCCGGAAAACGGTTACACCTTTGAGCAGGCGTTCGCTATGGCGCAGAAGATTTTCCACTACACCAACCACACCGTTATGCCGGAGGCACTGGAGAAGTGGGACTGCCACCTGGTGGAGGAACTGCTGCCGGAGGTCTATGCCATTATCCTTCGTATTCAGGAGCAGTTCATGAACGATATGTACCGCCTGGGCGTGGCGAAGGAGAAGCGGGATGCCATGAAGCTGGTACAGAACGGTATGGTACACATGGCGCACATGGCTGTCTATGTGGGTGCACATACCAACGGTGTTGCAGCGATTCATACGGAAATTCTGAAGGATTCCGTGCTGAAAGACTGGTACAGCATTTATCCGGAACGGTTCCAGAACAAGACCAACGGCATCACCCAGCGCCGGTGGCTGGCACTGTGCAATCCGGAACTGTCTGCCCTGCTGACAGAGCTTTGCGGTTCTGACGAGTGGAAAGTCAATCTGGATGCCCTGAAGCCCCTGGCAAAATATGCAGACGACAAGGCAGTGCTGGAGCGTTTCGTCTCCATCAAGCAGACCAAAAAGGAACAGCTGGCAGCCTATATTGCCAAGGCAGAGGGTGTGGAGATCGACCCGGCGTCCATCTTTGATATCCAGATCAAGCGTCTCCATGAATACAAGCGGCAGCTGCTCAATGCGTTCTCCATCCTGTATATTTACTTCGGACTGAAGGACGGCAGCATCAAGGACTTTACGCCTACCACATTCCTGTTCGGCGCAAAGTCTGCGCCGGGCTATCGCCGGGCAAAGGCGATCATCAAGTTTATCCACGAGGTGGGCAAGCTGGTTTCCTCTGACCCGGAGGTTTCTGACAAGCTGAAAGTGGTCTTTGTGTCCAACTATAATGTTTCCTATGCAGAAAAGCTGGTGGCTGGGGCAGATGTTTCCGAGCAGATCTCCACTGCCGGCACAGAAGCATCTGGTACGGGTAACATGAAGCTGATGCTCAACGGTGCTGTGACACTGGGTACCTATGACGGTGCAAATATTGAGATCGTCCAGGAGGCAGGCGAGGAGAACAACTATATCTTCGGCGCAAGAGTGGAGGATCTGGAAAAGATCGTGCCTACCTACGACAGCCGGAAGATCTTTGCCGAAAATGAAAAGATCCGCCGGGTCGTAGAGACGCTCATTGACGGTACATTCTCTGACGGCGGCAGCGGTGATTTCCGGGAACTGTATTATGCATTGCTGGACGGCGCAAGCTGGCACGCACCGGATCACTATTATCTGCTGGGCGATCTGGAATCCTACGTGGAGGCAAAGCTCCGCTGCAATCAGGATTACTGTGACCGCACGGCATTTGCTAAGAAGCAGTGGCTCAATGTATGCAATGCCGGAAAGTTCAGCTCCGACAGAACCATTGCGGATTACGCAGAAAATATCTGGGATATTCAGGCGGTGGAGGTCTGAAAATAACCCCTGTAGTACGTTGTTCCCCTGGCCTCCTCTGAAAGGAGAGGGGGACGCCGAAGGCGGTGGAGGGCACTGCCTATGATAAAAAAGAACAGGAGGAAAACCACATGGGTTCTTGGATCGCATTTTTGCTGTTTAGCTTGTTTGCCGCAGCAGATACGGTGTTTGCTGTGAAGCTTTTTGGAAAAAAGCCGTGGCGCTTTCTGCTGGCAGGAAACGCAGTGACGCCGGACGGAAATCGGCTCTATGCCATGGAACAATGGCAGCGTGCCGCCGGTGCACTGTGTACCGCTTATGCCATTGCATTTGCCGTTGCGGCAGTGATGACGGCAGTGACCCAGCTGGGCGGTTTGCTGTCGGATACCTTTATGGCGGCGGCATTGTATCTGCATGGGGCTGTGCTGGTGCTTTCTGCGGCAGTATTCCTGGCTTATGTGGATTCCACCTGTCAGAACGTATCTGCGTATTCTGAAGTGTTGTCAAAAGAAGACGCCGCCATTGGGGAAAAGGAGACGGTATGAACAAGAAATTCCTGGGACTTTGCTGCGCAGCAGCACTATTTGGCACAGCACTCCCTGTATGGGCTGCTTTTGCAGAGACACCGGCAGAGCCTGTGGCAGTTTTGTCCGCCCATCTGCTGGGAAAAGGCGGTGCTGACCGTTCCTATGACCAGAACGGCGATGGTATCCTCAACGGCTTTGATCTGGCACTGGCACGGCAGGCGGCTGTGACCACGCAAACGGATACTACAGAAACCACGGCAGAAACCACAACGGAAACTACGACAGAGATAACCACAGAAACCACAGCGGAAACTACCGAAGAAACAACGGTGACAACAACTACACCCCAAGGGGCAGTGCGGCTTGTGGAAGTATCGGATACCGACCAACTGCTCCAGGCGCTGGCGGATGCCCAGCCGGGCGATGATATTGTCCTGGCGGAGGGTATCTATCAGCTGAGCGAATCTGCCGGACCCAAAGGCTCTCTGTTCTATTCCGGGGCGGAGGGTACGGCGGAACAGCCCATTACCATTCGCAGTGCTGACCCGGAACATCCGGCATTGCTCTGCGGCACGGATGCGGCATCCCATTATGTGCTCTATCTCACCGGGGACTGGTGGCAGGTGCAGGACTTGAAAATCAGCACCGGGCAGAAGGGTATTATGCTGGACAATTCCAATTACAGCCGCATCACACGATGCGAGGTGTATGACATCGGCTCTGAGGGCATTCACTTCCGGGACGACAGCTCCTACTGCACTGCAGAGGACTGCTATGTCCACGACACGGGAACTGTCACGCCGGCATACGGCGAGGCGGTCTATGTGGGCAGTGCCAAAAGTACCTCGGGCTATGGATATTCCTGCGATTACAACACCATTATGGGCTGCCGGTTGGGACCCAATGTGGGTGCGGAGCATGTGGATATCAAGGAATATACCACCGGTACTGTTGTGGCGGAGTGCATCTTTGACGGCACGGGTATGTCTGGGGAAAATTATGCAGACAGCTTTGTGGATATCCAGGGCAATGACTGCGTGATCCGGGATAACGTGGGTTATCGGAACGGCTGCGGGAATATTACGGCTGCGATACAGATGCATGTCCTGGTGGACGGCTGGGGCTTTGACGCCCAGGTCTACGGCAACCGGATGTACATGGATATTGCGGAAAATCCCGGCGGCAGACCCATGTATCTGCTGGATGGCTGGTATAATACCGCAACCGTGTGGGATAACTGGATTGCTTACGAGGACGGCAGTCTGTTTGCGGCGACGGAGGAACAGTATAATTTGGAGCGTTATACCATGCAGTAATGCAAAATAAAAAGCAGTCATGGCGCATTTTCAGGTGCGCTTTGACTGCTTTTGTGTTATGAATAGAATTTGTAGGGCGGCCATTGGTCGCCCGTGTTCCCGGTTGAAAATACAACGATTCCTGTAGGGGAGAACAATGTTCGCCCCTACAGGAATCGTGTCGTTTGCCAGATTATCATAATTCTGCAAAATAGCAATAAACGGAAATAGCCGCCCCGGCGTCCAACTTAGGCGGCTATTTTCATAGCATTTCTAAAATGGGAGCCGACCGCCTTTCGGTGTGCTCTCGTTACTTATATTATACAGGATTGCAAGAGGAATGCTTGAATTTTACTTGCAAATCAAGTGATCTACGAAATTGCAGGGACGAACTGCGTTCGCCTCGAACCTATCCCAATTCTCACACAAACCCTTGCCATCTCTGCCGAAATGTGTTATAATACCAATATACGCTGGTTTACCAAATCGAAAAAATCGGAAAGAGGTACGAAATTATGCGCAATACCACAAGCTATGAAAGTCCGTTCTGCACTCGCTATGCCAGCGAGGAAATGCAGCATGTTTTCTCCGCAGATAAGAAATTCACCACCTGGCGCCGTCTCTGGGTGGCACTTGCACGTGCCGAGATGGAGTTGGGTCTGCCGGTGACACAGGCACAGGTGGACGAGCTGGAAGCCAATATCGACAACATTGACTATGACGTTGCCGAAGCAGAGGAAAAACGCCGCCGCCATGACGTAATGTCCCACGTATACGCCTATGGTCAGGTTTGCCCGGGTGCAAAGGGCATCATCCACCTGGGTGCAACTTCCTGCTATGTAGGCGATAACACGGATATTATCGTGATGCGTGACGCCATGCAGATCGTCCGCCGGAAGCTCATCAATGTTCTGGCAAATCTGTCGAAGTTCGCCCTGACATACAAGGACATGCCGGCGCTGGCATATACCCATCTCCAGCCGGCACAGCTGACTACAGTGGGCAAGCGTGCTACCCTGTGGATGAACGAACTGCTCATGGATCTTCAGGAGCTGGAATATCGTATTGACAACCTGAAGTTGCTGGGCTCCAAGGGAACCACCGGCACCCAGGCATCCTTTATGGAACTGTTCGAGGGAGATACCGATAAGGTCAAGACGCTGGAACAGAAAATCGCAGCAGAAATGGGCTTCGACGGCGTTGTGCCGGTTTCCGGTCAGACCTATTCCAGAAAGATCGACTCTCAGATCCTGGCGACTCTCAGCGGCATTGCCCAGTCCTGCAGCAAGTTCTCCAATGACATGCGTCTGCTCCAGAGCTTCAAGGAAATGGAAGAGCCCTTCGAAAAGACCCAGATCGGTTCCTCGGCTATGGCATACAAGCGCAACCCCATGCGCTGTGAGCGTATCACATCCCTGTCACGCTATGTCATGATCGACAGCCTGAACCCGGCATTCACCGCAGGTACCCAGTGGTTTGAGCGTACACTGGACGATTCCGCAAACAAGCGTGTTTCCGTACCGGAGGCATTCCTGGCAGTGGATGCGATCCTGAATATCATGCTGAATGTGACTGATGGTCTGGTGGTTTATCCCAAGATGATCCGCCAGCGCATCATGCGGGAGCTGCCCTTTATGGCAACGGAAAATATCATGATGGATGCCGTAAAGAAGGGCGGCGACCGTCAGGCACTCCACGAGAAGATCCGGGAATATTCCATGATCGCCGGAAAGCACGTAAAGGAAGAGGGTCTGGAGAACGACCTGTGCGATATGATCCTCGCCGACCCCGACTTTATGATTACCAAGGAAGAACTGGACGCCATCCTGCAGCCGGAGAACTTCACCGGACGCAGTTCTCAGCAGACCGAGGAATTCGTAGCAGAGTGCATCCAGCCCATTCTGGATGCCAACAAAGAAATGCTGGGCGAGCATTTTGAGATGAAGAACTGAGTTTTTGCACAGTATAGGTTTTAACCCCTCAGTCACGGCTACGCCGTGCCAGATCCCCTTTCAGGGGAGCCTGATTTGCCTCCCCTGAAAGGGGAGGGGGACCATTGCGCAGCAATGGTGGAGAGGTTATCAGACTGAATTGAAAAGATACAAGTGCCTTTATTTACGGCAGAACCCCACAGAGCTGCAACTCTGTAGGGTTCATTTTTATACGCAGTGCATTCTATTGCAGGTCGGACAGGCATATTTGTGGGATAATTTACCGAAGATCAGAGCTGCAAAAAGCACATCCTTACAGCCCGAAAAAGAAATCGCCTGAAAACTTACGGCAATACCGCACAAAGATTGTGCGTCAGATGTACTCTACGAGCATAAACTATGTCAGATTTTTCGTCAGATGAAACAAAAAGCGCAGTGAATACTTTGTGTATTCACGAGCATTTTTGTGAAATATGACGGAAAATATGCAAGCATATGACGTGCAAAGCCGTCAGGCGCTCTTTGTGCGGTGTTGCCTTACAATATTTTTCAAAAGAATTGTCAAACACATATTGACTATTTCCCGATTTTCGGGTATGATTATACTAAGAGAATATTTGCGGTCGGGCGATCTGCAATGCAATACAGGAGGAACACATATGAAGAAGCAAGGACATCTCGGGGCGCGGGTCTCGGCGTTGCTGCTCAGCGCAGCCATGCTCTGCGGCACAGGCTGCAGCAGCACCGGCGGAGAGGGCAGTACATCCGCAGACTATACCTGGAGCAACGTTGCCATCGGCGGCGGCGGTTATGTCACCGGCATGGAGTATAATCCCAAGGAAGAGGGACTGGTCTATGCCAGAACGGATATCGGCGGTCTGTACCGCCGCCAGAAGGACGGAAACTGGGTGCCTTTGACGGATTTCCTCGGCTCGGACGAGTGGAGCTATATCGGCATTGAGAGCATGGCAACCGACCCGGTGGAACCCAATCGGGTGTATTTCGCCGGCGGTACATATATGAACGATCCGGGCGCACTGTTTGCATCGGAGGACTACGGCGAGACCTGGACACGGTTTGATGCACCTTTCAGCTGCGGCGGCAACCAGTCCGGTCGTGGCTGCGGCGAGCGTATGTCCGTTAATCCTAAAAACAATCAAGAAGTATGGTTCGGCTCCCGGGACAGCGGTCTCTGGAAAACTGAAAATTACGGCGAAAGCTGGGAGGAAGTGACTTCCTTCCCGGTGAAGGGCAACTATAAGCAGGAGAGCAACAGCATCGGTATCATGTGGGTGGAATTCGATCCCACTTCTGAGGATATGTATGTGGGTGTTGCCATGACAGACGGTGTGTGCATCTATAAAACCGCTGACGGCGGCAGTACCTGGACACCTCTGGTGGAAAACGCCAAGGGTATGTACCCCCTCCATGCGGACTTTTCCTCCAATGGAAAACTCTATCTGGCATATTCTGACAACTGCGGCCCCAATATGTCACCCACAGCAGGGGCAGTGTACTGCTATGACCCGGCATCGGACAGCTTTACGGATATCACGCCAAATCTGAATGACGGCAGACAGGGCGGCTTTGGCGGTATTTCGGTGGATGCACAGAATCCCGACACCGTTGTGGTTTCTACCCTGGGCTGGTGGTCGGATAACGGGGATAATCTGTATTATACCACCGACGGCGGCAAGACCTGGAGCGGTTTGTTCAATAACAACACCAGCGAAACGGGCTATCAGATGGACACCGCTGAGGCATCCTGGCTGGACTGGGGACGGGGTGAAAATCAGGCAAAGACCGGATGGTGGGTAGCTGATGTCAACATCAACCCCTTCAATTCTGATGAAGTGATGTACGGCACCGGTGCCACCATTTATTCCACCACCAATATGACAAAAATCGGCACAGAGCCGGTGCGTATTGCCTTTGATGCATACGGGCTTGAGGAGACGGCAGTGTTCAAGATGCTTGCACCGCCGGCAAACGAAAGCGGTGATTCGCCCCAGCTGTATTCCATCATGGGCGACCTCACAGGCTTTGCCCATATGGATGTGACGAAATGCCCGGATGATGCCCACTTTATGAAGAATGGCAAGCCCACAGATCTGGATTGTGCATTTATGGATCCCAATATTGCAGTGTATACCAGCGAAGAAAAGACCACCACCCTGACCTATACCAAGGACGGCGGCAAAGCCTGGGAGTCGGTGAAACACAAGCCCGATCCCGCCAATGGCGGTCAGGTGGCAATGGCGGCAGACGGCAGTTCCTTTATCTGGATTCCAAACAGTATTTCCGGAACGCCTTATGTCACCACGGATTTCGGTGAGACCTGGTATTATGTAGAAGGTCTGGGCTATAATGCAAAGATCACGGCAGACCGTGTGAACCCGAAGATCTATTATGCAACTTGCGATGGGCTGTTCTATGTATCCAAGGACGGCGGTCTGACCTTCGAATCCACGGGACAGATGGTAGCGGATTCTGCAGAGCCGGTCTCTGTTTTTGGAAAGGAAGGCCATGTGTGGCTGTCCAGCAGCACCCTGATCATGTACACGGAGGATGCCGGAGAAAGCTTCCAGACTGTGAAAACACTTCCCACTGTGGACAGCATCGGCTTCGGCAAGGCAAAGGATGAGAAGCATTATCCGGTGATCTATGCAGAGGGCAATGACGGCACAAATGGCTACGGCATTTATAAGTCCGAAGACAAGGGCGAGAGCTGGGTGCGCATCAATGACGACCAGCACCTGTTCGGCAACTTGAATCCCAAGTATATCACCGGCGACAGCAATGTCTATGGCAGAGTGTATTTTGCCACAGACGGGCGCGGAATTGTAATGGGTGATATTGCCAAGTGAGAACGAGACGCTATGGAAAATATATTCTGCGCTGGATCGTGACCCTGACATTGCTGGTGTGCATTGTTGTGGGAGTGATAGTAGGCGGCAGGCTGCTGCACATTTTTCTCACCAGTACCGGGCGGCAGGCACCGGATGTGCCGGACGAGGAGACCTATCCGGTGCGCGGTGTGGATGTGTCCTATTACCAGGGCAATGTGGACTGGGATGCTCTGGTGTCCCAGGGGATCACCTTTGCATTCATCAAGGCGACAGAGGGTATCGACCACTGTGACACCCAGTTTTTGCTGAACTGGGAGAGCGCAAAAGATGCACCGGTCTATGTAGGCGCATATCACTTTTTCCGGTTTGAGGACAGCGGTGCGGAACAGGCAGAGAATTTCATCCGCACAGTGCCGGTGACGGAAAACACCCTGCCGCCTGTCATTGATGTGGAACTATATCCGTCCCTGGAGACGGAACCGGACAAGGATACCACACGGGAGAACTTGCAGGAAATGCTGGACTTGCTGGAGGAACACTACGGCGTGAAGCCCATTCTCTATGCGGCGCCCAACACATACCGCAATTATGTGCGGTATTTCGCTGATGATTACCCCATCTGGCTCAGCAACTATTATTATGAGCCATATTCTGACTGGACATTCTGGCAGTACACGGATTCCGGTATGCTGGAGGGCTATGACGGCTATCAGACACATATTGATTTAAATGTGTATCGGGGCAGCCTGGAGGAATTCCGGGAGATGTTCGGGTTGAGGGCGTTTTGACGGAGAAAGTCACGGTGGATGAGTGATAATACCAACAGAAAGGATAACGGATATGATTGAACCGATTTTTCTACAGGGCATCTGCAAGGACTATCTCTGGGGCGGAAATCGTCTGCGGGAGGAGTTCGGAAAGGTGAGCGATGCCGATAAAATTGCAGAAAGCTGGGAACTGGCGTGCCACAAGGACGGCAGCAGCATTCTGCGCTCCGGTGCAGATGCCGGACTGGATCTACAGGAATATGTAGACAAACACGGCACAGCTTTTCTCGGTACAAACTGCGCCGGATGCGATACCGTTCCAGTGCTCATCAAGCTCATTGACGCCAAGCAGGATCTGTCCATCCAGGTGCATCCAGACGATGCCTATGCCATGGCGGCAGAGGGCGAGCCGGGCAAGACGGAAATGTGGTATATTGTGGACTGTATGCCAGGTGCGGCGCTGTATTATGGCGTGAATCAGAATGTCTCCAAGGAAGAATTTGCCCGGCGTATCGAAAACCAGACCCTGACGGAAATTCTCAACCGGGTGGAAGTGAAGCCCGGTGAATTGTACTTTATCCCATCCGGCACCCTTCATGCCATCGGCGCAGGCATCCTGCTGGCAGAGATCCAGCAGAATTCCAACACGACTTACCGGGTGTATGACTACGGCAGACGAGGTGCAGACGGCAAGCTGCGGCCGCTGCATGTGGAAAAGGCGCTGGATGTCACAAATCTCTGTCCCACGGCACCCACGGTGCAGTATCCGGAACAGAATATTTCCGGCGGTACGGTGCGAAAACTGGAGGCGTGCGATTATTTCGCCTCAGATGTGGTAAATGTGTCGGAAACAGCGGCATTTTTCGTAGGGGAAGAGACATTCCACCATTTGTTGGTGCTGACTGGCGAAGGGGTTCTGAAAACGGCTTCCGGTACAGCGAAAATCAGCAAAGGTGACAGCGTACTGTTCCCGGCATGCCTGGGGAAATATGAGGTTACGGGGAATTGTCAGTTTATCGTGACGAGAATGGACAAGCCTGTCCGTTTGAAATAAAAGGAGGAATATGACTTATGAAGTATTACATTGGAATTGATCTGGGCGGAACGAATATCGTTGCCGGCGTGGTAAACGAGAACTATGAGATTCTCACAAAGGCAAGCGTCAAGACCAATCTGCCCCGTCCGGCAGAGGAGATCGCCGCAGATATGGCAAAGGTTTCTCAGGAGGCTGTGGAAAAGGCTGGTCTGACCATGGATCAGATTGAGTGGATCGGCGTGGGCACACCCGGCGTGGCAAACAGCGCTACAGGCATTATCGAGTATTCCAACAACCTGGGATTCCACAATACGCCCATGGTGAAGTATCTGGAAACAGCACTGGGCAAGCCCACTTTCATTGAAAATGATGCCAATGCGGCAGCTTACGGCGAATATGTTGCCGGTGCAGCAAAGGGCGCAAAGAATGCAGTCTGCATTACACTGGGCACTGGTGTAGGCGGCGGTATTGTCATTGACGGCAAGATCTACAGCGGTTCCAACTTCGGCGGCGCTGAGATTGGTCATACGGTGATCGCTGTGGACGGCCCTCAGTGTACCTGCGGCAGAAAGGGCTGCTTCGAGGTATTCTCTTCCGCAACCGGTCTGGTTCGCATGACCAAGGAAGCACTGGCAGCAAATCCGGACAGCGCCATGAAGAACGAGGAGCGTATTTCTGCACGGACAGCCTTCAACTACATGCGTGCCGGCGATGCAACAGCAAAGCAGGTAGTGGACGATTACATCAAGTATCTGGCAGCCGGCATCACCAATACCATCAACATCTTCCAGCCGGATGTACTTTGCATTGGCGGCGGCGTGTGCAACGAGGGCGACCCGCTGCTGGTTCCCATGAAGGAAATCGTAAAGCGTGAAGTCTACACCCGGAATTCCGAGAAGAATACGGAAATCGTTATTGCAGAACTGGGCAATGACGCTGGTATCATCGGTGCAGCATTCCTGGGCAATGCACAGGAATAAGCGACATACAATTTTTCAAAAACAACTGCTGCTGACAGTGGAAATCCATGCCGTCCGTGCGTGGGAAACTGCCGTTTTGCAGCAGTTTTTTGTATGTCTCAGATTTTGTGACATTTTTTGTGAAGTGCATTTGGAATTAACATGGTGCACAATTTCAGATGGTGGCATTTGTTCAATTTGCTGTTTTACCCAAAAAGTATAAACCCGTGAGAACGAAATCTATTGACAGCGTGCAAAAAAAGTGATACAATAAAGGTAATATTTTAAGTAAGGAGTTCGATACCCATGAAGTTTATGAAGAAACTGCTCAGTGCGGTGACCGCAACAGCAGTCGGTGTGTCTATGACCACTGCACTGGCTGCCGGCGTATCTGTTGCATCCGCAGCAGACATGACCGCCGTTGAATTGGTAGAGGATATGGGTCTGGGCTGGAACCTGGGAAATGCTCTGGACAGCACCAATACCTGGGATTCCTCTCTGACACCGACGAAAATTGAGACCGCCTGGGGCAACCCTGTCACTACGGAATCCATGATCAAGGAGATCAAGAAGTCCGGTTTCAACACCGTCCGCATTCCTGTCACCTGGTGGGACATGACCGGTAAGTCCGGTACTGCAAGCATGAGTGCCTTTGACGGAACCGTTGGTGACGAATATCTCGCCAGAGTAAAGGAAGTCGTAGATTATTGTATTGATAACGGCATGTATGCGATCATCAATACACATCACGATGAGGACTGGCAGAAGGATACCTCTCAGCTGAACAAGTTCAAGAAGCTCTGGACTCAGATCGCAGATTATTTCAAGGATTATGACGAACATCTGGTGTTTGAAGGCATGAATGAAGTCAGCTTCTCCACAAGCGATGCCATGACCTATAACCAGGCATTTGTGGACACAGTCCGTGCTTCTGGCGGCAATAATGCCGATCGTCTGCTGATCTGCACCGCAGACAGCAACAATACCGCAAAGGCATTGTCCGACAGCTTTTCCATGCCCACAGATTCTGCGAACATGCTGGCAGTATCTGTGCATTATTACGAGCCCTCCACATTCTGTGTGGCAGATACCACATCTTCCTGGGGTCATCGTGAGACATGGGGCACATCTTCTGATTATACGATTCTGGAAAACGATTTCCAGAAGATGAAAACCAAGTTCACAGATAATGGCGTAGGCGTTGTAATCGGTGAATATGGTGTCTGCAATGCAGATAAATATGGCATCAATAACACGCCTTATAACAAGGATCAGGAATCCATTGAAAAGTTCCTGGAAGCAGTTGCTTCTACAGCATATGGCATGGATGGTATTTGTCCTGTTGTATGGGATGACTCTAATTCCGGAACGATCACGCTGTTCAACCGTGAGACACTCAGCTGGTTCGACAGCAATATCCAGGCGATCTTTACTAAGATCGCAAACGGCGGTTCTACCGATCCGGGTAAGGAAAAGACGGACCGTGTGACTTTCCAGGGTGCGGATATCACAGAGATTGATGATAAGGGAAAACCGTACCTGAACGTAGATCTGAAGCCCTATAAGGAACTGGGTCTCCAGGTAAGCTCTGTTGTTGTGGACTATAAAATGACTTCTGCAAAGAATTCGGCGCAGTGTAGCGGCGACATCAACATGAGCTTTAATGTTCTGGATGCAAGCGGCGAAGATGTCTGGGCATATCTGGATAACAGCATTGGACCGAATGAGACCACAACGACCTTTGAAATGCCCTCCGGTGAGCATGAATTTGTACTGGAAACAGACGATGACGGCAATGTTACCAGCAGCGTTACCGGTACATTGGATATGGATTATCTGAAACTGCAGAACTGGTGGACATGGTCTGCTGCTACCGGTGATACGGTTACAGTTGACTTGAATTCTGTGACTGTTATTTTCGATAACTTCTTCTATGTCGATGATCCCGGCACCAGCTCGGATACCACTACAACTACCACCGGTACAACTGCTACCACGGATTCTTCTGAAACCACAACAGAAACGACTGCAACTACAAATATCGATATTGAACCTTACGGCTGGGTATGGCCCGCTGGTCAGGCTGGTACATATCAGTTCTGGGATAAAGATTCTGACGGCGTTATTCCGGTAGCCGTTACCGGAAACGGCAGCTATACAGCATCCTATATTCTTCCGGAAGGGGAAGGCACCGGTTCAATCGAATGCCTGATCCTGGATTCTGATATCAATGTATATCAGTTCCTGCCGGAAGACTATGACGGCACCGACCGTGTGGCTGACTGCGGCGTAGTACTCACTGTTGACAAGGTCACACTGGATGGCGAAGAGATCGCTTACACCGGTCCTACAGACGGTTCTCTGACCTATGGCAACGATGGTGTCAGCCTGAGACGCAATGTCCTGAACACATGGACATCACCTTCCATCAAGGACATTAACGGCAAGGATATTTCTCTCACCAAGATCCTCGAGATCGAGTTCACAGTTTCTGGTCTGCCGGGTGGTGAAACAACTACCACCACAACAGAAACCACAACAACTTCTGAAACAACAACTACAACTACTACAACAACGACGGCGACTGAAACAACCACAGAGACCACCGCTTCCACAACTACCACATCCACTACAACTGTAAGCGGCAACCCCAATGCATTCTACGGTGACGTAAATCTGGACAGCAGAGTGGATATCACAGACTCCGTTATGCTGAACAAGATCGCAGCCGGTCAGGTGACGCCCAATGATCAGCAGAGACTGAATGCAGATGTGAATGCAAGCGGTGACCTGGACGGCAGCGATGCGATTATTTTGCTGAAGTTCCTGGTTCATCTGGTAAATACACTCCCGTCCAACGGCTGATCAGAGCTTTGTGACGCTTTGTCGCCATAACTCTTCCATATCAAATCATAAATGCCGAATCTGCATTGTGCAGGTTCGGCATTTTTGCAATATGCAAAAAATCGACTTTCCCAAACGTAAATTTTGTGAAAACTGACAGACGCCCGGAAGGAACATTGTTTTCCAATCAAAAGGATAAAATGCACCTAAAAAAATCAAATTTTTGCGTTGAATACTTAACATTTTTCGAGGAAATGCCGATAATCTGTGAAAAATACAAAAAATCGACAGAATAATCTAATAGAAATCATATGGAAAAGAGATTGACTTTTTCGCCTTTCGGGCTTATAATAATAGAAACAACGGCGTAAATGCCGATGATCTGCCTGGGACAAGCGAATTTTTCGCCGGTTTCCCCATAGGCGGAAAGAAAAGGTGGTGGTTGCAAATGACAATGGGCGAAGAGCTGCAGGAACAGCTGCAAACCAATATCGTGTGGACAAGTCCCTTTGACGTGCCGTTATTGGGGCCGATCCACATCAGCGAATCTGTGGTGATCACCTGGTTCATCATGGCGGTGGTAATGGTGCTGGTACTGGTTCTGACCCGGAAGATGGAAATTGTTCCGAAAAAGGGACAGGCACTGGTGGAATTCGCTGTCACCTGGGTCACCGATTTCTTTGAGGGCAATATGGGAAAGGCAGGCAGACGATATGTGCCATATCTGAGCACGGTGTTCCTGTATCTTGCGATTGCGAACGTGATCGGTATGTTCGGGTTTGGCATCAAACCGCCCACAAAGGACATCAATGTGACGGCAGCCCTTGCAGTGATGAGCATTATATTGATCGAAGCGGCAACATTTCGTGCCAGAGGCGGGTTGGGTGGTTTCTTCAAATCTTTTCTCAAGCCAATGCCGATCATGCTGCCAATCAATATCATGGAACTTGCCATTCGTCCGCTTTCGCTCTGCATGCGACTGTTCGGCAATGTGCTGGGTGCATTTGTTGTCATGAAGCTGATCGAACATGTCTGTGGATTGATAGCCCCAATGGTGTTCAGTATGTATTTTGATGTCTTTGACGGCTTGATCCAGGCGTATGTCTTTGTTTTCCTGACCTCGCTATTTATGGCAGAGGGCATAGAAACAGAAGAAGAAACCCCCATGCCGCAAAAGGTATAGTGGCGTTTCAAACAGTTATTTTGGATGGTATGAGGAGGAAATTACCATGGGAACAGCAATCGGAGCTGCTATTGCAGTATTGACTGGTATCGGTGCAGGATTTGGAATCGGCAACGCAACGGCAAAAGCAACAGAGGCCATCGCCAGACAGCCGGAGGCGGCAGGCGCAATCAATAAGGCATTGCTGCTGGGCTGTGCGCTGGCAGAAGCCACCGCAATTTATGGTTTTGTTATTGCACTCATGATGATTATCATGAAGTAAGTATGAGGAGGAACAGAAAATGGGTGTCGCAATTGGAGCTGCTATTGCAGTATTAACCGGAATTGGTGCTGGATTTGGAATTGGACATGCAACCGCAAAGGCTACTGAAGCCATCGCAAGACAGCCGGAGGCTGCCGGCGCAATTAACAAGGCGCTGCTGCTGGGTTGTGCATTGGCAGAGGCTACTGCAATTTATGGATTTGTCATTGCACTGATGATGATCATTATGAAATAAGAAACGGCGTTTTCTGAAAATCCAGGAGAAAGGAGCACGGCTTTCCTGCGAGAAAGCTGTGAATGTGGATATGTTAGATTTTGATATTTGGACCATATTGTTTTCCGTGATCAATATCCTGGTGCTGTTTTTCTTTCTGAAAAAGTTTTTGTTCGGCAGAGTGAACGCCATTCTGGAAAAGCGTGCCCAGATGGTGCAGGCAGATCTGGAACAGGCGAAGCAGAGCGCCGCAGAGGCAGAACAGCTCAAGGGCAATTATGAAGAGACCCTGCGCAATGCCAAGCAGGAAGCAAAAGAGATCATTACCACGGCACGGCAGAATGCCAGCGTACAGAGCAGTGAGATCACTGCCCAGGCACAGCAGCAGGCAGATACCATGCTGAAAGAGGCGCAGAAGGAAATCGAGCGGGAACGTCAGCGTACCCTGGAAGGTGTACAGGGCGAGATCGCCGATCTGGCGCTGGCAGCGGCGTCGAAGCTCATGGAAAAGCAGCTGGACGACGAGACGAACCGGGAACTGGTAAATGCGTTTCTTTCTGAGGAAGGGGCAGGCGAATGAAACAGGCAGTGACATCCTATGCCACAGTGCTGCTGACTCTGCCGGCGGCATCGGAGACGGTGCCGGATGCCAGAAACGCCTTTGAAACATGCCCCCAGCTGACGGACGCTCTGTCCAACCCCACGATCCCTGAGACGGAAAAGTTCGGGGTCATCGACCGGGTGTTTCCCGAAGCCCTGCGGACATTTCTGAAGGTGGTCTGCCGCAATGGTCAGATCGACAGCGTGTTGGATATTTTTTCGGAATATGAAGCACTGGAACGCCGGCAGAGGCAGTGTGCCCATGCCGTGCTGGAATATGTGACGCCGCTGACGGATGCGCAGCTGTCGGCGATGAAGCAGATGATCTGCGCAAAAACCGGCAAGCCGGAGGTGCAGCTGGAGCTGCGGCAGAATCCGGCGCTGCTGGGTGGCTTTATCCTGCATGTGGGAGATGAAACGTATGACAGAAGCGTGCGTTCTTCCCTGAAGTCCATGCGGAAGAGCCTGATACGGAGGTGAGGGTAAGACATGAGTACCATGAATGCAAGTGAGATTATATCCGTTTTAAAAAGCGAGATCGAGGACTTTGACCGGAAGTCCGGCGTACAGGAGACCGGTACCGTTGTCCGTGTGGGCGACGGCATTGCCACGGTATTCGGTATGCAGCATGCCATGTACGGCGAGCTGGTAGAGTTCGAGAACGGTGTACGAGGGATTGTACAGAATCTGGAAACCAAGACCATTGGTGTTGTTTTGCTCGGCAGCGATTATGGCATCACAGAGGGTACTTCTGTAGTTCGTACCGGAAAGCGTGCCGGCATCGGTGTCTGCCAGCAGATGATCGGGAGAGTTGTGGATGCACTAGGTGCCCCCATTGACGGCGGCGCACCGCTGACGGCAGAGGACTATTTCCCCATTGAGCATGAAGCCCCGGGTGTGGCACAGCGGAAATCTGTCACCGTGCCCCTGCAGACTGGTATTCTCTCCATTGACGCCATGTTCCCCATTGGTCGGGGACAGCGTGAGCTCATCATCGGCGACCGCCAGACAGGTAAAACTTCCATTGCTGTCGATACGATCATAAACCAAAAAGGACAGGATGTCATTTGCATTTATGTTGCCATCGGACAGAAGTCCTCCACAGTTGCGCAGATCGTCTCCACCCTGAAAAAGAACGGCGCAATGGAATATACCATTGTTATGTCTGCTTCTGCCAGCGACCCTGCGCCGGTGCAGTATATCGCACCCTATGCAGGTACGGCAATTGCAGAGTATTTCATGAGCCAGGGTAAGGATGTGCTCATTGTCTATGATGATCTGTCTAAGCACGCTGTGGCATATCGTGCCATGTCCCTGCTGCTCCACCGTCCGCCGGGGCGTGAAGCATATCCGGGTGATGTATTCTATCTGCACTCCCGTCTGCTGGAGCGTTCCTGCCGGTTGGACGATGCCCACGGCGGCGGCTCCATCACAGCCCTGCCTATCATCGAAACACAGGCAGGGGATATCTCCGCCTATATTCCCACGAATGTCATTTCCATTACAGACGGACAGATTTTCCTGGAGAGCGAATTGTTCAACGCCGGTATGCGTCCGGCGGTAAACGTAGGTCTGTCGGTATCCCGTGTGGGCGGCGCTGCACAGACAAAGGCAATGAAAAAGGTTGCTGGTCAGATGCGTGTGGAGCTGGCACAGTTCCGGGAAATGGAAGTGTTCACCCAGTTCAGTTCCGATCTGGATCCTGCCACACAGGCAATGCTGGATCACGGTCACGTACTCATGGAACTGCTGAAGCAGCCCCTCTATCATCCCCTTGCCATGTGGAAGGAGGTTGTCATTCTGGCAGCCGCATCCCACAAGCTGCTGGATGATGTGGCACTGAGCGATCTCCGCGGATTCCGTGAGGGTCTCACCAACTATGTGGAGGCAAACGGCGCAGATGTGGTATCTGCACTCAAAAAAACAGGACAGCTGTCCGACGAACATCTGGAACAGCTGCTGAATCTGGTTCGTACCTATAAGAAGCAGGTGAACTGATATGAGCAACATGCGTGAAATCCGGGATCGGATCAAGAGCATCAACGATATCATGAAAATCACCAACGCCATGTATCTGATCTCTTCCTCAAAGCTCAAAAAGGCAAAGAAAGATCTGGCGGCGACCCAGCCCTATTTCGACAAGCTGGTTTATGCCATGCGAAGCATTTTGTCCCGTGCACCGGAAGATATTGACATGCGTTACTTTGACCGGCGTGCGCATATCGCACCGGAGGACCGCAAGGTGGGCTATATTGTCATTACCGCAGATAAGGGCATGTGCGGCTCCTATAACCACAATATCATCAAGCTGACCGAGGAACGGATGGCGTCCAGCAAGCACAGCAGCCTGTATATCATGGGCAATGCGGGTCGTATGTACTTCCAGCGGAAGGCACGTGCCGGAGAACTGGATGTGGATCCGGAGTTTGTGTATACGCCCCAGAACCCCACTCTGTACCGTGCACGCCGCATTGCAGAGCAGATGCTGAAAGCCTTTGATGAGGAAAAGCTGGACGATCTGTATATTATCTTCACAGATATGGTCTCCTCTATTACCTATGAGCCGAAGATCTTGCAGCTGCTGCCTCTGGACGCAGAGCACTTTGTGCAAAAAGAGGGTGAGATCACGCGCCACCATGAGGCGGAATTTTTCCCCAGCCCCAATATTGTCATGGAACATTTGACCCCCAACTTTATGAAGGGTCTGATCTATGGTGCTATGGTTGAATCATTTTGCAGCGAACAGCAGGCGAGAATGTCCGCCATGGATTCCGCCACTACCAGCGCAAAGGATATGCTCCAGGCACTGTCGCTCCAGTATAACCGAGCACGTCAGGCGGCGATCACACAGGAGATCACCGAAGTCGTCAGCGGCGCAGGTTCTGCGGAACTGTAAAGGCAGATTGTAGGAAAGATATATCGTTTATGGTAAAACCCCTCAGTCACGGCTTCGCCGTGCCAGCTCCCCTTTCAGGGGAGCCGATATGTAGCCTCCCCTGAAAGGGGAGGGGGACCATTGCACAGCAGTGGTGGAGGGGTGATTCCCAATATCGTTAATTTATCAGCATACAAGAAAGCAAAAATTTTTAGAGGGCGAAGCCGCCGCTAGAAAGGACAATTGTATGGAAAAAGGAAAGATCGTACAGGTTTTAGGGCCGGTTATCGATGTGGCTTTTCCGGGAAAGCTTCCCATGATCAAGGATGCGCTCACTGTGGATAACGGCGGAAAGACCTGTGTCATGGAAGTGGCACAGCATATGGGCAATGGGATTGTCCGCTGCATCAGCCTTTCATCTACGGAGGGCTTTGCCAAGGATATGGAAGTTACCGCCACCGGTTCGTGCATTACCGTTCCCGTGGGCACAGCGACCCTGGGCAGAATGTTCAATGTACTGGGCGAAGCCATTGATGAGGCAGGTGAGGTGGACGCACAGGATCACTGGCCCATCCACCGTGCCGCACCTTCCTTCCGGGATCAGAGCCCGGTAGTGGAAATTCTGGAAACCGGCATCAAGGTCATTGACCTGCTGGCACCGTATGCAAAGGGCGGTAAGGTCGGTCTCTTCGGCGGCGCAGGTGTGGGAAAAACAGTCCTGATCCAGGAACTGATCCACAACGTTGCCACAGAGCACGGCGGTTATTCGATTTTCACCGGTGTAGGTGAGCGTTCCCGTGAGGGCAACGACCTGTGGAACGAAATGAAGGAATCCGGCGTTATTGAAAAGACTGCCCTGGTATTCGGTCAGATGAATGAGCCGCCCGGATCCCGTATGCGTGTGGCGCAGACTGGTCTGACCATGGCGGAATATTTCCGTGATGAAAAGCATCAGGATGTGCTGCTGTTCATTGACAATATTTTCCGTTATGTACAGGCAGGTTCGGAGGTTTCAGCGCTGCTGGGACGTATGCCCTCTGCCGTTGGTTATCAGCCGACTCTGGCAAACGAAGTGGGCGAATTGCAGGAGCGTATCACTTCCACCAGAAACGGTTCCATTACCTCTGTACAGGCAGTTTATGTGCCGGCAGATGACCTGACAGACCCGGCACCGGCAACGACCTTTGCCCATCTGGATGCCACTACGGTACTGTCCCGTAAGATCGTGGAGCAGGGTATTTATCCCGCAGTGGATCCGCTGGAGTCCACTTCCCGTATTCTGGAGCCGGATGTGGTAGGCGAAGAGCACTACCGTGTGGCACGAAAGGTACAGGAGCTGTTACAGCGGTACAAGGAATTGCAGGATATCATTGCCATTCTGGGTATGGAAGAACTGGATGAGGACGATAAGCTTGCGGTTTATCGTGCCCGAAAGCTCCAGAAATTCCTGTCCCAGCCCTTCCATGTGGCAGAGGTATTTACCGGTACGCCGGGTAAATATGTGCCGCTGAAGGAGACCATCCGCGGATTCAAGATGATTGTGGAAGGTGCAATGGATGAACTGCCGGAAAATGCGTTCTTTAATGTGGGAACCATTGATGAGGCAATTGCAAAGGCACAGACCATGAAGGAATCGTGAGGGATGTATCATGGAAAATACATTTACGCTGGAGATTCTGGCGTCGGATCGCCCGTTTTATGTGGGACCGTCTGAACATCTGGTATTCCCGACCATGGACGGCATGGTGGGCATTCTGCCGGGGCATGAGTCCATGGTAACAGTGGTCAGTCCTGGGGAATTGAAATATCAGGTGGACGGCGTGTGGCATTATGCCGCTATCAGTGAGGGATTCGCTGAGATTCGCCGGGACTATGTGCTGATTCTGGGGGACGCCATTGAGCTGCCCGAGGAGATCGACGCCAAGCGTGCCGCAGAGGCAGCGGAGCGTGCTAAGGAACGGCTGCTCCACCGGCAGAGTATTATGCAGTATTATCACACCCAGGCGGCACTGAATCGTGCTATGAACCGATTGAAGATTTCTAAACGGCATAATCATGAGATATAAGAAAAACCGCTTTTCCCATGTGGAAAGGCGGTTTCTTGTTGTATTAACAGGAAAAAAGGAGCAGTTTTGTTTCTGTTCAGAAAAAGGCAGCCCATCAAGCTGGTCCAGCTGAGCCCAGCTGGCGCAGGTCCAGGGCTGCGGAAGCCCTGGTCGCCGCCCGCAGGCGGCGAAACACCCCGCGCCGTATTTTCGGCGCGCGGAGAAAAGGGGTGAGAAAAGCGACAGCTTTTCGAGGGGAAAGCGAACAAGACCGCTTTCCCCTTGTAAACCTCTTTCAGTAACTGAAATTTCAAAAACGTTCCGGTGGAACGTTTTTGACGAATTAAACATTCAGCATTGTTCAATATTGCAAAGATAAGGCTTTTTCTCAAAAAAGCTGAAATTGTTCGTTGAAATATTCGTTGAAAACGTCCCGCCGGGACGTTTTCAAGGTTTTGCTTGTTGAAAAGGCTTTACAAGGCGGGGCGGTCTTGTTCGCCCCGCCTCGAAAAAGCTGTCGCTTTTTCTCACCACCCTCTCCGCGGCGCAAAAGAATGCGCCGGGGCGTTTCGCCGCCTGCGGGCGGCGACAAGGGGCTTTGCCCCTTGACCCCACCAGCATTTTTGAAAAATTGCTGGATCAAAAAACTTCATTGCCGCCTGCGGCGATGTTGGAATGTAACGAACCCCAGAATGGAGACTTATTGTTGGATATTATCAAAAAGGGCGAACAATGTTCGCCCCTGAAATCGTCAATATTCAAACAAACATCCATCTGCAATGGACTGATAATCACAGTTCACAGACTTTTTCGCCGAATGGATATTCACCGCACCGCCGCTGATGGTAATACCAGTAATGGCTTCAATGCCATTTCCGGCAGCGTTCTGTACATCCACATAGCCGGCTTCAATGGTCACAAATCCCTTGTCTGCTTCGGTGGTATTGCTCGCCTTGATACCGTCCTTGCAAGCAGAAATCACCGTATTGCCGCCGGAGATCTGCACACTGTCCTCGCCGTAAACACCGGTGGCTACAGCGGAAATATTCAATGTACCATTTTTGATCTTCACATCATTGCTGGACTTGATACCATGCTTCTTGTTGCCGATGACCGTCAGCTGACCGTCGCCCTTAATGGTCAGATCGTCCTTGCTGGAAATGCAGGCGGACAGGGCGTTTCCAGCAGTATCCTCCACATAGTTGGTGGAGCCGCTGTCCAGATGGAGGGTGCAGGTGTCGGCGCTTATAATGTAAAGGGGCGCAGAAGTAGAACAGGAGATGCCTGCGCCGTTGAAGCGAAGGTTGACCTTATCCGTTTTGGGTGCATTGACCACGATCTGCCCATCGTTCAGGGTGCCGGACACTTCATATCTGCCGCCCTGGAGAATGGTGATCGCACCGCCGCTGACGGAAACTGCGGCGGCATCGCTGACTTGTGCGCTGGAACCGTTCAGGGTGATGTAAATGGTAGCGTCAATTTCTTCCGGCGGCTCGGTTTCTACAGGCGCAGCAGTTGTGGCAGCCGGTGCTTGATTCCCAGCCGGCGCAGTTGTTGTCTTAGGTGCAGCTGTTCCGTCGGACGTGGAATTGCCGCCGCCGCTGGAATTGCCTGCCCCTGCATCGCCGTTGTTCTGCTGGCTGTTGTTCTGATAGACAGGCGCAACTGTTGTACCGCCTTTTTTTGTGGTACTGTTGGCAGCTGTCTGGGTGGATTTTGCCGTAGTAGTAGAACTGCCGCCTTTGCCGCTGGTGGTTGTGGCTTTGGTAGTGGTTTTCTTGCTGCCGGTGCTGGAATCGTCCTTGTTTGTGGAGACGGACGACTCGTCATCGCTGTAGCTGTTGGCGGCATCCATTGTGACAGTTTCACCGCTATCATTGCTGCCGCAGCCGCCGCAGACAAGCAGAATTGCGGCGCAGACAATTGCGAAAAGTTTTCGGTTGTACATCAGATCCATCCTTTCTGAAAGAAATCGGTCAGAATAATTCATGGTACCAGTATAGCGTAGAAAGTTGAAAATAACATTGAAAACCGGCAGGGACGATTTCGTGGGGGCAGTTGCCCGGAATTCGCTTCAAAGACAAAGGGTCATCCACGGGAAAAAGTTTCGGATGATATCGTATCCCAGCACGATCCCTACCACGGTAAACAGCAGTGCATTGCTTCTCGGCAGAAGTCGTATCGGTTTTCCCAGTGCCAGGCAGACAGTTTCCGCATAGAGCAACGCCAGCGCTGCTGCCAGGGTCAGGATCATGGGGTTATACCCCAGGGAACGGAGAATATGACCGTGGAGCAGCTCCAGAACAGCACGAGTGTTGCCGCATGCCGGACAGAGATATCCCGTCAGCTGGTGAAAAGTACAATCGGGAAAGCCTGCGGATTCCGCCAGTGCGGCGATTTTATTGCGGCAGAGTATGGCGGCGAAAATACAGATGGGAACTGCCAGGCTGATGCCAATTGCAGTACGCCGTTTCATTTCCGCAGGGGTGTGCCAGTGTTGTCACGGAAGGAACCCAGCAGAATACAGATAAGATCCACAACGGTGCCGATGCCGAAGAAGCCGCCAGTCAGCAGCCAGAGCAGTCCTGTGCCGATTTTTCCCACATAGAACCGGTGCAGTCCGCCGATGCCGCAGAAGCCCAGGAGACAGAGAATGAGTGCAGCAATTTTGCTTTTATCGCTGGTGACAGTGACATATTGTGCCATAAGATCGCTCCTTTTGATAAGTTAGTTTTATTATAGCGTATTTTGTCTGGAATTGCAAGGGGAAAATTGCGTGAAAAATTTGTTCCGTGCTTGACAATACGCCGGAAATCTGATATAATAAAGACAAAGAGAGCGGTATCGTTTCGGCGGTCAGCTCCCAGAAAATGCACTAAGAAATAGTCGCTCGGCTGGTAACTGGGGCGGCTATTTCCGTTTTTTGCTGCAATTTTGCAGAATGATTATCACTTGGCAAACGACCATGAGGAAGTCCCAAAAATCAGACCACGACATAAAGCAACACCTCCCTGATACCGTATCACTACGGCTGGGAGTTGGATTTGACCGCCTATACACATACATAAATTTGTATTATGTATCCGCTTGGATATGCTCTCTTTGCGTTTTTATTATAGCAAATTCTGACAAGCTTGTCAATGCTGTGACAGCATTCTGCACCGGAAACCCGGTGCTTTTTTCTTGCCAGAATAAAAAACAGACGCCCTTTCGCAGAAGGACGTCTGTAAATAGTCAAATCAGAAATTCTCTTAGAATTCCATCTTGCCGCTGAGGTAATCTACCAGTTCACCAATAGGCATACGTACCTGTTCCATGGTATCACGGTCACGGACAGTAACACAGTTGTCATTTTCAACAGTCTCGAAGTCCACGGTGATGCAGAACGGTGTACCGATCTCATCCTGACGGCGGTAGCGCTTGCCGATGGAACCCGTCTCATCGTAGTCAACAGGGAAGTGCTTTGCCAGCTGTGCATAGACTTCCTGCGCCTTTTCGCTGAGCTTCTTGGACAGAGGCAGAACAGCAGCCTTGAAGGGTGCCAGTGCCGGGTGGAAGTGCATTACCACACGGGTATCGTTCTTCTCGGCATCAACCACTTCCTCGTCATAAGCCTCGGTGACGATGGACAGGAACAGACGTTCTACGCCCAGGGATGGCTCAATTACATAGGGGATGTACTTGGTGTTGGTCTCCGGATCGAAGTATTCCAGAGACTTGCCGCTGTGATTCTGGTGCTGTGTCAGGTCGTAGTTGGTTCTGTCTGCTACGCCCCACAATTCGCCCCAACCGAAGCTGAACTTATATTCAAAGTCAGTGGTTGCCTTGGAGTAGAAGCACAGCTCTTCCGGATCGTGGTCACGGAGCCGCAGGTTCTCTTCCTTGATGCCCAGAGACAGCAGGAAGTTCTTGCAATAGCCTCTCCAGTACTGGAACCATTCCAGGTCAGTATCCGGCTTGCAGAAGAATTCCAGTTCCATCTGCTCGAATTCACGGACACGGAAAATGAAGTTACCCGGTGTGATCTCGTTACGGAAGGACTTACCGATCTGTGCAACGCCGAAGGGCAGCTTTTTCCGGGTAGTTCTCTGGATATTGGCGAAGTTGACGAAAATACCCTGAGCTGTTTCCGGGCGGAGATACAGCTCAGACTTGGAGTCCTCAGTAACGCCCTGGAAGGTCTTGAACATCAGGTTGAACTGACGGATATCGGTAAAGTCCGCCTTGCCGCAGTTGGGGCAGGTGATACCTTTTTCCCGGATATAATCCATCATCTGCTGATTTGTCCAGCCGGCAGGATTGGTGCCGTCGAAGTTTTCGATAAGGTTATCTGCACGGTGTCTGGTCTTGCAGGACTTGCAGTCCATGAGGGGATCGGAGAAGCCGCCCAGGTGACCGGAGGCAACCCATGTTTCCGGGTTCATGAGGATAGAAGCGTCCAGACCTACGTTATAGGGGGACTCCTGGACGAATTTCTTCCACCATGCCTTTTTGATGTTATTTTTCAGTTCCACACCCAGGGGGCCGTAGTCCCATGAGTTAGCCAGACCACCGTAAATTTCCGAGCCGGGGTATACGAAACCGCGGGATTTACAGAGGTCTACGATTTTATCCATGCTTTTTTGTTCATTGGTCAGCATTTTGCATTCTCCCTTATATAAAAATGATATCTTTTATATTTTACCGGAAAACGGGCGAATTGTCAAGTATTTTCTTAAAATGCATTGTGATGATTGTTAAGACTCCTGCTGACACTGTCTCTCACAAATGGAAAACCAACTGCAATCGCCGCAGATCTGCGCCAATCTGCCCTGAGAGAGTATACATGTTTCCACCAACTGCCGGAAGTCACTCCAGTGCAGCGCATCCCCCTCCGCCAGTCCGCACAGCCGCAGCACAGCGTGGTCATATCCGGCAACTTTTTCAGCGGCATCGCATCCCTGGGAAAAATTGTGGGGACAGGCTTCGCAAATGCAGTCTGCACCCACAGCCAGGGAGAGCATGGGATTTTCCCGGTCAAACAGTGCGATTTTTTCCGCCATATTTGCCGTAAATGCTTCGCTGTAGCCGTGTCCGCAGAAAAACTGGATACAAAGCCCGTGGTGGGGACGCAGCTTATACACGATGGATGAAGCGCTTCGGAATACGCTTTGCAATGAGGATGGCAAGGGCGATCTTTACCAGATCGGGGATAATAAAGGGGAATACACACCATCCCAGAGCGGTAATCAGTCCCACAGCACCGTTGGCATTGGCATAGACGATCATGAACCATGCTGTGCCGAAAGCATAGCACACAAGCAGCCCTAGCACCATGGCGATGATCATCACCGGGAGCTTCTCACCGAAAAAGTGAGTGATCGCCCAGTATAACAGCGCTGTGAACAGGAATCCTATAATGTAACCGCCTGTGGTGCCCATCAGCACGCCCATGCCGCCGGAAAAACCGGCAAAGACAGGAACGCCTACTGCACCCAGGACAATATATACCAGCACGGAAATGCTTCCGGATTTTCCGCCCAGCGTCCCCAGCGCACAGAAAATCGCAAAGGTCTGTAATGTAAAGGGTACGGTCATGGGAATCTGGATCCAGGAGCAGACTGCCATAATGGCGGCAAAAAGTGCGATCTGCACCATGGCAACGATCTTCTGATGCTGATTCCGGGAGACAGATGTGCCGGTTTCCGTGGGAATTGTGGTTTGTGTTTGCTGTTTCATAAGACATAACTCCTTTTCTCATTTGTCACCGTAAAAGAGTGCTAACGGTTGACAAATATGATTATACCATAGGATATGCGAATTGTCAACCGAATATTATATTAAATTTGGTTGACTAATATTCTGTCGCAGGATAGGAAATAGATAAAAATAGATAAAAACAGCACTTCGATTCATGAATACATTGTAAAAAATCACGAAAATAAAAAAACGCCCTTGACAATTGACTGAAATCGTGGTAAATTAGTGTTAGCACTCAGAGAGATTGAGTGCTAACACTTGAAAAGTGAATCTGCCAGAAAGGATGGTCAGTGTGGATGCTCGGAAACGTCGGATTTTATCGGCGGTAGTTGATTTATATATTCGTACCGGTGAGCCGGTGGGTTCCAAGACCATCTCACAGCTGCCGGACATTCACGTGTCGGCTGCGACAGTCCGCAATGACATGGCAGTTTTAGAAGAACTGGGCTATCTGGAACAGCCCCACACATCGGCAGGGCGTGTGCCCACATTCAGCGGCTATCGCATGTATATTGAAGAGATCGGCGCCAGCAGCACCCTTCCCGAGGAAGAGCGGGAACGACTAGATGAGATGCTGGGGGATGAATCCCAGCTGACGGAGGATCTGATCTTGCAGAGTGCCACGGCGGCACTTTCCCAGATCACCCAGTGTGCTACAGTGGTCTCCAATTTTGCACCGAAATATTCCGTGATTACAAAGGTGGATGTGATCCCTACGGGAAAGCGGATGTATGTGGTGCTCCTGATCACATCCGACGGCAAGATCAAGAACCGTGCCTGTCGCCTTCAGTTTGATCTGACCCATGAGCATATGGATTTCTTCAAACACTTTATGGAGGAAAATCTGGAGGGCGTTTCCGTTTCGGATCTGTCGGATGAAAAGATGGAGCAGATGGTCACTGCCATGGGCACCTATATGATGACGCTGAGCCCACTGGTACAGGGCATTTGCGAAATGTCCAGAGATCTGCAAAAAAATGAGCTGTACGTCACAGGCGAGCAGAATTTGTTTTCCTGCGAGGATCTGGACAAAGCCGAAGTGGCACAGTTTATGCTGCACAAGCAGGATTTGTCCGGACTGCTGGACGATTCCTTCCAGGGTATCAAGGTCATGTTCGGCGAAGAGGGCAACGATTTTGTCATCGGCAATTCCAGCATGATCGTGTCCAAATACCAGAAAGGTGAGCACACAGCCGGTTCCCTTGGCGTCATTGGCCCGGTGCGGCTGAATTACGCCAAGATCATTCCATATATTGAATATTTCACCGAGAAGATTTCGCATCTGATTTCGGAAGAGGAGCCAGAAGAACTCAAACTGGAACAGAAACCGGATCAGCCGGAGCAATTGTAGAGGAAAGGATGTGCTTTTGATGGAAAACGAAAAGGACGATCTGAAACAGGAAAAAACCACAGAGGAGACTGCGCCGGAAACAGAAACAACGCCGGAAGCAGAAGCTGCACCGGAGCCGGAAACTGCTGAAAAGGCAGCGGAGGAGCCGGAAAAGGAAACCAAGGACGACAAAAAGAAGAAGAAAAAAGATCTGAAGGATGCCCTGGAAAAGAAAGAGGCAGAACTGGCAGAGCAGAAAGACCAGTACCTGCGGCTTATGGCAGAGTATCAGAACTACCGGAACCGCACCACGGAGGAGAAGAAAAAGATTTACGGCGATGCCAAGGTGGATTGCGTCAAGGAATTGCTGGGTGTTATGGACACGTTTGAGCGTGCACTGGAGGCACCCTGTACCGATGAGAATTATAAAAAAGGCGTGGAGCTGACCTTCACCCAGATTCAGAAGGCATTCGAAAAGCTGGGCGTTACAGAGGTTGCAGCACTGGGTGAGACATTTGATCCCAATTTGCACAATGCCATCAAGCAGGTGGACGACAGCGACTATGAAAGCGACAAGGTCTGTGAGGTATTCCAGAAGGGTTACATGCTGGGTGACCGGCTCATCCGTCCGGCAATGGTTGCCGTTTCTGTTTAGTCAGGAGGGTGCTCTTGAAAAAACATACAGCATCGCTCATGACAGCGGCAATGCTTCTGACTGTGGCGTGGATGACGGGATGCGATTCCGGGAAGGTGGAACAGACCGGAACGGACGTTTCTGCTGTGGAAACAACAGCACTGACATTGAGCAGTGCAGATGGTGCTTCTACAGAAAGTCAGACGGCATCCGCCGCTGCAACAGCAGCAGATTCCCAGGAAAGCGGACAGTCGAATCTGGAATTCGACAGCTATGATGCATTTTTGGAATCTTTGGGAGAACATTATCCCGGTGTGGCAATGATCGCACCGTCCCAGATCGTTTCCGGGGAATGGACGGTCACGAAAGTTTATCTTCTTATTTCCGGAGAACAGCCTCTTTATGAGTATGCTGTGACAACGCCGGAAGGAGATTCACTGCTGCTTACGGTGTCCCATGAAATGCAGTTTGCATCTGCGGAGGAATTGAAATCACAGCTGGAAGCATCTGACAGCACACAGATACAGGATGGCTATATCGGCAGCAGCTGGGTGGTTTGCAAGGTGGAGAATCCGGAGGCGTATGCGCTGTACGGACTGACCGGTGATGAAAGCGTCTATTATGCGCTGATCGGTGCAGATGCAGAGGGCAATACTCTGGAGCCGGAGGAATTGCAGACCTATCACGACACCATGCGGCTATAGCAAAAAACTCCTGCCCGAAAGGACAGTTCATATAAATCATTACAATCTATTTTTTTGATATGTCCCCGCCAAAGCGGGAAATGCAGAAAGGAAGAGATTACTATGGGAAAAATTATTGGTATCGACCTGGGAACCACAAACTCCTGCGTCGCAGTTATGGAGGGCGGTAACGCCGTTGTTATCCCCAACGCAGAGGGCGCAAGAACCACACCGTCTGTTGTGGGCTTCTCCAAGACCGGCGAGCGTCTGGTTGGTCAGACGGCAAAGCGCCAGGCAATCGCAAACCCGGAGCGCACCATTTCCTCCATCAAGCGCCACATGGGCAGCGACTACAAAGTAGACATTGACGGCAAGAAGTATACACCTCAGGAAATTTCCGCAATGATCCTGCAGAAGCTGAAAACCGATGCAGAGGCTTATCTGGGTCAGCCGGTAACAGAAGCAGTTATCACCGTTCCGGCATACTTCACCGATGCACAGCGTCAGGCAACCAAGGACGCAGGACAGATCGCAGGTCTGACAGTAAAGCGTATCATCAACGAGCCTACCGCAGCTGCACTTTCTTATGGTATTGACAAGGAAGATGACCAGCGTGTTATGGTTTATGACCTGGGCGGCGGTACTTTCGATGTCTCCATTATCGAAATGGGCGATGGTGTACAGCAGGTACTGGCAACAGCTGGTAACAACCGTCTGGGCGGCGACGACTTCGACCAGAGAATCATCAACTGGATGGTTGAAGAATTCAAGAAGACTGAGGGCATTGACCTGTCCAACGATAAGATGGCAGTACAGCGTCTGAAGGATGCCGCAGAAAAGGCAAAGATCGAGCTGTCCTCTACTACCACGACCAACATCAACATTCCGTTTATCACAGCAGATGCAAGCGGTGCAAAGCACCTGGATATGAACCTGACTGTGGCGAAGTTCAATGAGCTGACACGTGACCTGGTAGATGCTACTATGGGTCCGGTACAGCAGGCACTGTCCGACAGCGGTCTGTCTCCGTCAGATCTGAACAAGGTGCTCATGGTCGGCGGTTCTTCCAGAATCCCGGCTGTACAGGAAGCAGTACGCTCCAAGCTGGGCAAGGAACCGTTCAAGGGCATTAACCCGGATGAGTGCGTAGCACTGGGTGCTGCATATCAGGGCGGCGTTCTCGGCGGCGACGTCAAGGATGGTCTGCTGCTGTTGGATGTTACCCCGCTGTCTCTGGGTCTGGAGACCATGGGCGGTGTCTGCACCAAGATCATCGAGAGAAATACCACTATCCCCACCAAGAAGAGCCAGATCTTCTCCACTGCTGCGGATAATCAGTCTGCTGTAGATATCAACGTACTCCAGGGTGAACGTGAGTTCGCACGGGATAACAAGCAGCTGGGAACCTTCCGTCTGGATGGCATCGCTCCGGCTCCGAGAGGAGTACCTCAGATCGAAGTTACCTTCGATATCGACCAGAACGGTATCGTACACGTAACTGCAAAGGATCTGGGCACCGGCAAGGAGCAGGATATCAAGATCACTGCTTCTACCAACATGTCCAAGGACGATATCGACAAGGCTGTGAAGGAAGCTGAGCAGTATGCCGAAGAGGATAAGAAGCGCCGTGAGGAAGTGGATACCAAGAACAACGCAGAGAGCCTGTGCTTCCAGTGCGAGAACGCACTGAAGGAATTCGGCGACAAGGTTGATGCGGCAGACAAGTCCGACATCGAAGCCAAGATCGCAGACCTGAAGACTGCACTGGGCGGCAGCGACAGCGCAGCCATCAAGGAAAAGTCCGATGCACTCCAGCAGGCATTCTATGCACTGTCCTCGAAGATGTATCAGCAGACAGGCGGTCAGCCGGGCGCAGACCCGAATATGGGCGGCGCTGACTTCGGCGGTGCAGCTGGCGGCGGCGCAAATGATGACGGTGTCGTTGACGCTGATTTTAAGGAAGTTTAATATAATCGGCTGAAACGCCGTGAAATAAGGATGCGGTGACGGGGCAGGTTTCGGCTTGTCCCGGCATCGTTGTATATAGGAAAGGAGCCGGCATATCATGGCAGAAAAACGGGATTATTACGAGGTGCTGGGGCTGAAAAAAGGTGCGTCCGAGGATGAGATCAAAAAGGCGTTCAAGACATTGGCGAGAAAGTATCATCCCGATCTGCATCCGGACGACCAGGAAGCCGCAGAGAAATTCAAGGAGATCAACGAAGCATACGAGGTGCTTTCTGATTCGGATAAGCGTGCACGGTACGATCAGTTCGGTCATGCCGGCGTAGATCCCAATTACGGCGGCGGTGCCGGTTACGGCGGCGGCTTCGGTGGCTTCGGCGATGTGGGCGATATTTTTGACAGTATTTTCGGCGGCTTTGGCGGTTTCGGCGGCAGCAGAAGTACTGCGTCCAACGCCAACGCACCCAGACGGGGTGGCGATGTGAACAGCAGTGTTACCATTGATTTCATGGAGGCATGCAAGGGCGTCAAGAAAAAAATGCGCGTCACCCACATGGTGAAGTGCGACCAGTGCGGTGGTTCCGGTTCGGACGCCAATACGACCACTACCACCTGTTCGGAATGTAACGGTCAGGGTTCTGTCCGTGTGAACCAGCGGACGCCCTTTGGCGTGATCTCCACCACAAAGGTCTGCTCCCGCTGCGGCGGTAAGGGCAAGATCGTCACCAATCCGTGCAGCAAGTGCCGGGGCAGCGGACGGTTCCGCACCACAACAGATATCGAGCTGAAAGTTCCTGCTGGCATCGACAACGGGCAGGTGCTCCGTGTCAGCGGTCAGGGCGATGCAGGTGTCAACGGCGGCACCAGCGGCGATCTGAACGTCTCTGTTACCGTGCGTTCTCACGAGCTGTTCACCCGAAACGGCAACGATATTTACTGCGAGATCCCCATTACCTATGCCCAGGCTGTTCTGGGTGACAAGGTCACAGTACCTACCATCAAGGGCAAAGTGGAATATGACATCCCTGAGGGTACCCAGAGCGGCACCAAGTTCCGTCTCCGCGGCGAGGGCGTGAAGTATCTGGGCAGAGAATCCTATGGCGACCAGTATGTGACTGTCGTGGTGGAAGTGCCGAAAAAGCTCACGAAACAGCAAAAGGAACTGCTGAAAAAATTTGATGATTCCCTGGAGGAAAAAAACCAGGTGAAGCGCCAGAATTTCTTTGAAAAGCTCAAGCGCAAGTTTGACCAGCAGTAATTCGCATTAACCGCATAAACAAAAAACCTACCTCATACCATTATGGTATCCGGTAGGTTTTTTCACGTATGGCAGGGGATTCCTGCCAAAGAATCGGACGGTTATCTGTTCTGATTCTTTTCCCCGGTGTGTGTGGTAGTCTCGGTTTTGGAGTTCTCTCCCCCGCCCAGGACGTCGCCTACGGCATCGCCGGCATCCTTGACCACGTCACCGGCAGCGTCACCGGCGTCCTTGACCACATCGCCGGCACCTGTCACGATGTCACGTGCGCCGTTTTCCACATCGGTGACCACATCGCCAACAACACCGTTGCCGTCATTGTCGGTGTGGTCGTCATTGTTGTTGTCAACCACGTTGGTTTCGGTGTTGTTCTTGTTTTCCTCTGTGACAGTACTTGTGGTATTGTTTCCGTTGGAATCATTGTTTCTGCCGCCGCAGCCGGTCAGCATGGCAGCTGTCAACAGCAGTGCTGCGGGCAGTGCCAGATATCGATAGGTTCTTTTCATTGTATTCACCTCGCATGCTGGTTTGCAGAAGTTCTGCTTCCTTAGTCTTTCCAACCTTTCAAGAATTATTCCCTTTCCACATTTCCACGATGCAATAATATGCGGATTTTCGGGCGTTTTACAGATATCGTCAAATTCTTCCGCAGTATTTCCCCAACATTTCAACAGAGTTTTCCACAATTTCGGGAAAGTTGATGACAAAACAATTACAAATAAAGCTTCCGTAGTAATTATTTTGTCATTGAAAAAATGCAAAATGTGCAATAACTGTAACCGTATGAGTGGAATATACGAGAAAAGGGCACTTTTTGTTTTCCACAAGTTGTGGAAAACCCGGTGGAAAGTCTGGGAGAAGTGTGGAAATAACCGCTGAATGTTTACAGAGGAATTATGGACATATGATTCCCCGATATCCCGCAAATGATCCGGAAATAACCCCCGATTCCCTTTGTTTACAAACTTTTATTGCAACAGACTTGCCAATTCTGTGAAAATATGATATAATAATACGGCGGAGGAGGTGCGCAGTATGACCAAACGGGAAGAATTCATTGCCGTTTATCAGGAAAATATCACACGCCGGGGTGCAGATCGGCTGCTGGAGTGGCTGGATTCCGATGCCAGCGACTTTTTCACAGCACCGTCCAGCACACGCTTTCACGGCGCCTATGAGGGCGGTCTGGTGGAACACAGCCTGAATGTGTACGAGTGCCTGAAAGACTATCTGGCACGCCCCAGAACCCGGGAACTGTATGGTATGGACTACACGCCGGAGACCATTGCGGTGACGGCACTGCTGCATGACATCTGCAAGGTAAATTTTTATGCGGTGGATTATCGCAACGCCAAAAACGAACAGGGCGTATGGGAACGTGTGCCCTATTACACCATCCGGGATACGCTGCCCTATGGACACGGGGAAAAATCTGTTTACATGATCCAGGGCTTTATGCGGCTGACCCGGGAGGAGGCGTTTGCCATCCGCTATCACATGGGCTTTTCTGGGAATGAGGACAAGAACAGCGTGGGAAGAGCGCTGGAAATGTTCCCCCTGGCATTGGCCGTGAGCGTCGCTGATATGGAGGCGTCATATTATTTAGAAGGATCAAATTAAGAACGGTTGGAGGAAAAAACAATGAGTTGGTATGAAAATGCTGTGATGTATCACATCTATCCCCTGGGCTTCTGCGGTGCGCCGAAGCACAACGAGGGCGGCGAGCCGGTGAACCGGCTGGAAAAGGTGCTGGACTGGATTCCGCATCTGAAAGAACTGGGCGTAGATGCCCTCTATTTCGGTCCGGTGTTCGAGTCTGTAGAGCATGGCTATGACACCACAGACTATCGTATCATTGACCGCAGACTGGGCACCAATGAGATGTTTGCACACATCTGTGACGAGCTGCACAAGAACGGCATCCGCATCATCCTGGACGGTGTGTTCAACCACGTGGGACGGGATTTCTGGGCATTCAAGGATGTTCAGGAAAAGGGACAGGCTTCGGCGTACTGTGACTGGTTCGCAGGTCTGAACTTCGGCGGTCAGAGCCCCTGCGGCGACCCTTTCTGGTATGAGGGATGGAACGGCTATTACAATCTGGTAAAGCTGAACCTGAAAAACTGGCACGTGTGCGATTATCTCATCGACGCCGTGGGCATGTGGATGGACGAGTTCCACATTGACGGTATCCGCTTCGATGCGGCAGACTGCGTGGACTTCGATTTCTTCCGCCGGATACACAAATTCTGCAAGGAACGCAATCCGGAATTCTGGCTCATGGGTGAGATCATCCACGGCGACTACAAGCGCTGGGCAAACCCAGAAATGCTGGACAGCGTAACCAACTACGAGTGCTACAAGGGAATTTATTCCTCTCATAATGATAAAAACTATTTCGAGATCAACTACAGCATCAACCGTCAGTTCGGCAACGGCGGTATCTATCAGGGTACCGCACTGTATAACTTTGTGGACAACCACGATGTCAATCGCCTTGCCAGCACCCTGGTGGATCAGCGTTATCTGCCTCTGTGCTACACGCTGATGTACGGTATGCCGGGCATTCCGTCCATTTACTACGGCAGTGAATACGGTGTTATGGGTCGTCATGAGAACAATTCCGATGACGGTCTGCGTCCGTGTCTGGAACTGGACGAGCTGAACCGCAGCGGCAATCTGGATCTGTACCGCCATCTGGTGAAGCTGGGCAGAATCTACCGGGCATATCCGGCACTGCGCACCGGTGCATACCGGACAGTGGAAGTACGCAACCAGCAGCTGCTCTTCGCCAAGGAACAGGACGGCAGAACTGTCTATGTGGCACTGAACCTGGACGAGAACCCCAGCGAGTTCCGTTTTGGCACAAATGTGCCGTCTCTGGTGGATGTAATCAGCGGTCAGCCGGTGGAAGTACAGAACGGCGGCGCCTATATCCGTCTGGCACCCTTCTCCCAGATGATCCTGGTAGAGGATGATATTGTCAACAACATTGAGACCGTGGAAGAGGCAATCTCTATTCCGGAGCCCACCCGTCTGGAAGAGGGCGCACGGTATCGTGATCTGCTGGATGGTTCCATTTGTGTACTGCTCCAGACCTCTGTCCGCCATGCGGAGACACAGGAAGAACTGGTGGTTTACCGCAAGGAAGCAGACGGCACCGTCTGGGCAATGCCGAAGTCGATCTTCACTGGCACAGCACATGACAACCAGCCGAGATTTACTATGGTTTAAGCGAAGCTTTTTATAGATACAAAGCAGCGGTGGGCGTGGATTCGCCGACCGCTGTTGCTGTATTGTTCCATAATGCATAGAAAGGAGATCTTTCAAATGTGTGGTGCGTTATATATTATCGGTACACCCATCGGCAATCTGGAGGATATCACCATGCGCCAGCTTCGGCTGCTGGAAGAGGTGGATTTCATTGCCGCAGAGGACACCCGTGTGACCCGGAAGCTGCTGTCTCACTATGACATCCACACACCTGCGGTCAGCTATCACGAGCACAGCGGTCAGTCTGTGGCACAGAGCATTGCAGACCGAATTCTTGCTGGGGAATCCTGCGGCGTGGTGACGGATGCCGGAATGCCGTGCATTTCCGACCCCGGCGAACCGCTGGTAAAGCTCTGTCATGAGCAGGGCATTCCCATGGAAGTTGTCCCAGGGCCATCGGCGGCAATTGCAGCCCTGGCGATCTCGGGGCAGCATACGGCACGATTTACCTTTGAGGGATTTCTCTCGGTGAATCAGAACCAGCGGAGTGCACATCTGGAGCAGCTGCGGCAGGAGACACGAACCATGATCTTCTACGAAGCGCCTCATAAGCTGTGCCGGACGCTTTCGGATATGGCGAAATATTTCGGAGGAGACCGGGAAATCTCCCTCTGCCGGGAATTGACAAAACTCCACGAGGAGGTGCGGCGCACCACACTGAAAGAAGCCATGGCATATTACGAGCAGACGCCGCCCCGGGGTGAATTTGTCCTGGTAGTAGCTGGTGCAGCACCGGCAAAACCGGAGGAGATCTCCCTGGAAGAAGCTGTGGCACGGGTGCAGCAGCTGGTGCAGGATGGGCAGAAACTGACCCAAGCGTGCAAGACAGTTGCCGCTGAAACGGGATACCGGAAGAGCGAGTTGTATGACGCCGTGCAGACGAATGAGTAAGGCATATGCATCATTCAGAAAGAACGTTTCTCAACCCTTTTCACTTTGCACATCCATATAAAAACGCCCCTGCTATTTCGTGTCAAATCACGAAGCGGCAGGGGCGTTTTCGTTCATTCAGCGAATGTTATCTGTCGAAGTTGTTGCGGCAGTTCTGCTCGTTGCGGTTCTGCTTCTGCTGATTCTGCTGCTGCTGACGGTTCTGGTTCTGCTGGTTGTTCCGGTTCTGGTTCTGCTGATTGTTCTGATTCTGGTTCTGGTTGTTCTGATTGGACATCATGGTCTCCGTTTCTCCGCACATGGCGGTACCCCATGAAACAGCCTCTGTGTGCGGTCGGAGACTGCTCGTTTCATGTTGGTACCGGAGCGGCATGGTGTTTTTTGCCGCTTGCACATAGTTTGCCCGGATCTCGTCAGAATATACAGGTCACCACACGGGCGATCAATGTCACCAGAAAACAGAACACAATTCCCACCAGTGTGGGAATACAAAACGCCGCTGCTGTCCACTTCCAGCTTTTGGTTTCTTTTAAAATAGTCAGACAGGTGGTGGAACAGGGGAAATGGAACAGGATAAACAGCAGTACACACAGCGCCGTGAGCCACGTCCAGCCGTGGTCTGTCAGAATGGTGTACAGCTGGGTCATATCGCTGGTCTCGGTGAGTGTCGTGCCGGAGGTGTAGCACATGAGGGCAATGGGCAGGACGATCTCATTTGCCGGAAATCCCAGCAGGAATGCAAGAAGAATAACCCCGTCCATACCCAGCCATTTTCCCGGCGTATCCAGAAATCCGGAGAGAATGGTCAGGAGATTGTCGCCGCCGATGCGGCAGTTTGCCAATACCCACAGCAGTGCACCGGCAGGAGCCGCTACCATACAGGCTCTTCCCAGAACAAACAGGGTACGATCCAGAATAGAGCGTACCAGCACACGCCCGATCTGGGGTTTCCGGTAGGGTGGCAGTTCCAGGGTGAAGGAGGATGGCACACCCCGGAGAATGGTGTGGGAGAGAATCCGGGAAACGCCCAGGGTAACGAGAATGCCCAGCACGATCATGCCAAGCAGCATGGCGGCAGAGGAAAGGGTTTTCCCGAAGCCGCTGCCCACAGCAAAAAAGAGGGTGATGCAGGTGATCATAGTGGGAAAACGCCCGTTGCAGGGGACAAAATTGTTGGTCAGAATGGCAATGAGCCGTTCTCTGGGGGAATCAATAATGCGACAGCCCGTGACGCCGGCGGCGTTGCAGCCAAAGCCCATGCACATGGTGAGACTCTGCTTACCGCAGGCGCAGGCACGCTGAAAGCGCTTGTCGAGGTTGAACGCCACTCGGGGCAGATAGCCGAAATCTTCCAGCAGCGTAAACAGGGGAAAGAAAATTGCCATGGGCGGCAGCATGACAGAAACGACCCAGGTGAGCACTGTATATATGCCGTCAATGAGCAGACTGTACAGCCATCCCGGTGTATGTATCGTCTCCAGCAGCCAGGAAAAGCCCTCTTTCAACTGGGCAAATCCTGCAGACAGCCAGGCGGAGGGATAGTTCGCCCCCACAATGGTGATCCACAGGATCAGACCCAGAAGCACCAGCATAATGGGAAAACCCAGCCGTCCGGTGAGAATGCGGTCTATGCGGCGGTCACGCTGGCTGGAATTTTCCGGCGCAGTGACGACAGCGGCGGCAATGGCTTCGCTCCGGGTGACAATGGCGGCAATAACCTTGTCGGCAAAAGCTTCGGCGGAAAACACCCCGTGGGCATGCTCCAATGCGGCGGAAAGAGGTTCTTCCTCTAGGGAAATCCCAGTGTAGGCGGCAATCTGTGCGTGCAGTTCCGGCTCCGGTTCCAACAGCCGCAGCGCTGTCCAGTCCGGCGGCAGCCCGTGGAGATTTGCCGGTAGAACATCCAGAACAGGCTGTATGACGGCGGTGATTTCTTCCGGCATAGGCTGAGGTGCAGGGTCTGGAAATTCCCCCAGCAGCAGTGCATCCAGCTTGCATTTCAGGCGATCCAGACCCTTGCCGCTTCGTGCGGTGACGCCTGCCACGGGAATTCCCAGTTGCTGTTCCAGCTGTTTCAGATCCACGGTGATGCCACGGTTTTCGGCTTCGTCCAGGAGATTTACGCAGAGCAGCACACGGGAGGTGGTCTCCAGAACCTGGAGCAGAAGCGTTATCCCACGTTCCAGACAGGTGGCATCGCAGACCACCACAGCGGCATCCGGCTCGCCGAAGCAGAGAAAATCCCGTGCCACTGCCTCTTCTGCGGAGCGTGCCCGGAGAGAATACGTCCCCGGCAGATCCACCAGCGTCACCGGACGACCGCCGCAGATGGTGACACCCACGGCACTTGCCACCGTTTTTCCTGCCCAGTTGCCGGTGTGCTGGTGCAGTCCCGTCAGGGCATTGAACACCGTGGATTTCCCCACATTGGGCATCCCGGCAAGGGCAACAACAGGGGTCTGCGTGTCGATCAGCTCCGGCAGCTGTGCGGATGCGGCAGTCTTTCCCATGGGATCAGATCCTTTCGTATTTTTTATAGATGGTCACCTCTAAAAACCCGCTCACCCGTCATCTGCGGCGCATCTTTACGCCATCTTCCCTTGCGAAAAAACTTGAAATACATCGAGTATTCCTGCATTTTTCCGCAAGGGAATCTGTCGCAAATCTGCACCACATCTGACGGATTCGGGGTTTTTAGAGATGCCCTGATGACATGAGAACCCCTCCACCATTGCTGCGCAATGGTTCCCTCCCCTTTCAGGGGAGGCTGAAAATGATCATATTTAGCGAATGATAAATTTTGCGCACAATGCCTCCCCTGAAAGGGGAGGGGAACCGCCAACAGGCGGTGGAGGGGTATTATATCGATAAACAAAAGCTTCATTTTGCTAACAGTATATGCATCCCGAAAGCCTGCTATGCAGAATACGCCGTGACAAAAAGCCGCCGGCGATACCCAAAAGTACCGCCGGCGGCTTTTCACAAAACAGTTTCTCTCATCTCTTCATTTTTCTGAAAAAATACAGTGTTCTATCAGGAAAGCATAACATCCCGATAAGCAGATTCATAGGAACGCCCCACGCTGACATATGCGGAAGAAGTCAGCAGCAGCTGGGCGTCCGTCATATCGACCTTTCCGTCGGCATTGGCATCCAGCAGGTTGTAATCCAGCGCACCGATTTTGTATTGCTTGTAATCCTGCACAATGATATTATCATAGGTTACTCCAGTTACGATTTGGATTTCCTTTCCCACCGATTCCAGCGCATAGATCCGTAGCGCTTCATAAGCGGCATTGGAGTCGCCCAGGGTGCCGTCCTTGCGCAGTTCGCCGATGGCATACTCTGCATGTTCGTGAATCCAGTCGGAATCTGCCTGATCGACCTTTCCATCATAATTCAAATCGCCCTTCATGTAAAAGTGCAGAGTGGTGGTGTTTTTCGGCGTTTCCAGCGTGTCTATCTTTGCTGCCATCAGGGCGTCATGGTCGGTAAGAACCAAATCGCCGTCCAGGTCGCCAAGGATAAAGTATTCTCCCAGACTGCCTTCTTCATAATGATAGTAGTAGCAGAACGGTTCACCGCAAAATGCCTCATGACCAACGCCTTCGTTGGCGTAAATGTCCATAATGCCTTCTATATCCATGTAAGAGATCAAGCCATTCGCATCTGTGTCAGCCAGATTGCGCTGTAACGGCGTCATTTCTTCTATGGTTTGCTCCATGATATGCAGTATGATGTAATAGGCATCGTCAGGTGTTGTTACTCCACCCAGATCATAATCCCCCAGGGCATACTCCTGGTTCACATGGATCCAGGTGACATCTGCCTCGTCAATGAGACCGTCTCCGGTGATATCCGCCCGGGACAGCTGATTTTCTGTCAGGGTGTAGGTGTCGTCCAGAAGATACCGGGAAAGCATGGCAGTGTCGTGTCCTGTGAGATAGCCATCGTTGTCAATATCGCCGGGTACAGTGTTGTCTGCTGCGCTGACGGAAAGTCCGGACAGCGTACCTGTCAACATAGCTGCGGCAATTGCAATGCCCATCCAATTGTGTCGTTTCATAAAGATTACCTCCTATTCAAATTGCAGAGAAAACCGAATCCAATTCCGCTGTGGAGAGAACGCAGAATCAAATTGTCATTTGTATCAACCATTCTATAATGGATACAAATGAGCACCGCAAAATGTTGCAGAAATCAAATTTTTTGAATCAGTTTCTATGTTTTGCACAAAAAACAATCTTTTCATTTGTGAAAAATATGGTGTCCTCAGGGCGTCTATATACAGTTTAGAGGCTGTTGCAAACATCAAAATCCAACAAGAAAACGGTGTGATGTCCACATCGACCCGTGAATCAGGATTTTGCTGTCCTTGCAACAGCCCCTTTGTAATCGTTATTCTCCCACTGCCGCAGTGACGCTTTCACCGTTGATCTCATTGCCATCGGATGTGTTTTCACGGATGACAACAGCCTGTCGATACATCGTCCCATATCGGTCTTCAAACATGGTCATGTCATAGGAGACCAGACCCTCCAGAGGGTCGCAGACAATAACCGTATTGGTGTTCAGGTCATAGCCGCAGAGCAGGACGCAGTGCTCGTTGATGAGAAATACTGCATCGTCTCCGTTGGGTGTGGTCCAGTAGTACCGTTCCTCCACCTTGTCTGTCATACCAATGGTTGCCCAGGTGACAACGGGAGTTCCGTTTGCCACCTCCCAGAGGAGCGTTTTCAGAGAACAGCCGGTGAGATTTTGTACCGTTTCCGTGCCGTTCTGGGCGGCAATGTACTTTTCAGCCGTTTTTTCGATAACCGGAGCATAACAGCCCCAGGCAGTGGGATCGTGGGGAGAGCCGACAAATGCTTCACCGAAAGTGGTCAGATAGGGATCGGAACGAATCAGATATTCGTCTGCCATGGTCAGCTTGTCCACAGAGTAGCCGGCATAATTCAGCGCCATGGTGAGAGAGGTGATCTCACATCCGGTAGGAAGCTCGGGATTCTGCATGATCGGTGTCACATTCAGCTGGAAGATGTCTGCGGGCAGCTCTGCCGGCTCTTCCGGGAGTGTTTCCTCTGTTACCAGGGGAATTGTGCCCTGATATAATACCCCGGGGACAGCGGTGGCAGATGAAGTTGTTGTTATCGTTGTTGTGACAGCGCCGTTTTCTGAAACAGATACTTCTTCGGCACTTTTTTTCTGAAAGTGAGAGACACACCGGGAGATGGAAAAACAGATCCCTGCGATCAGCAGAATGAGAACCAGTAGTCCCATGCGCCGCCGTCTGCCCAGTTGTTTTTTTGTTACCTTTGCCATAATGTCATCCTCTGCTTTTCTCAATTAGGAAAAACGATAAATTATTGTTAGCGTAAGAACCCCTCCACCATTGCTGCGCAATGGTCCCCCTCCCCTTTCAGGGGAGGCA